>DASUQS010000216.1:0-14715 GCA_036280455.1 Acidimicrobiales bacterium | reverse complement strand
TCGCGCGGCACGGCTCCCGGGACCGGA
Organism: Acidimicrobiales bacterium; assembly: GCA_036280455.1. GTDB lineage: Bacteria > Actinomycetota > Acidimicrobiia > Acidimicrobiales > VFJN01 > ZC4RG19. The sequence goes on along the minus strand of DASUQS010000216.1, from coordinate 14,688 downwards.
TCGGGAACGTGGACCCCGACGTCGGACTCGAGGATGCCGCGCGCCTGCTCGGCCCCCCAGCCCTGATCCTCTGCGGTCACCGCATGCCGCCCGTGCAGGCTCAGGTGGCTGTCGTGGGCCTCGGACACGAACAGACCCTCGACGACCGGTTCGGCACCGCGGCGAAGGCTCGTCCCGGCGATCGCCGCCCACGCCACCACGACCACCGCCGCGGCGCCCACGGCGACGGGGAAGGTCGCCCGGCCGCCGCCGGCCGGGTCGCGCCGGGCCGGCTCGGGCACGGCGGCGCCGTCCCTCCGCTCCGGACGATCGTGCGCCGGGGGCTCGCCCGACCCGGCATCGTCACCGCCCGGCGGAGCGATGCCCGACCCGGCATCGTCGGCCGCGACCTCGTCACCCGCGGCACCCCTCGGGGCGACGCCGACGACCGGCGCCCGCCAGATGCCCGCGACCCGCGTGACCGGCACCGCCGCCACCGGCGCCACCAGCGCGAACAGGGCGGGGAGCAGCATGCGCCCGTGCATGTAATCGCCGCCGACCCGCACGACGTACACGGCGTCCGCCGCGCCGAGCAGCGGTAGCGCACCGAGGGCGACGAGGCCCCGGCGGTCGGCGGCCCGCCACGCCCGCACGCCGCAGGGCACCACGAACGCCAGGCACAGCGCGGCGAGCGGGAGGACGAGCGCGTAGGGCTGGGCGAAGTCGCGGGCGTAGTCGACGCCGTTGCCCCACGCGCCCCGGCCGCTCGACTTGGCCAGCGCCGTGTTGGGGACGACGGCGCCGTAGTAGCCCATGCGGAACACCTGGTAGGCGACGGGCAGCGCGAGCGCCTGGGCCAGCAGGCGGATGCGGTCGCGCGCCGAGTCGTGCGACCACTGGGCGACCAGCACACCGCCGAGCACGAGCGGGAGGGCGAGGCCCAGGTCGGGGCGCACCAGCGGGGCCGCGCCCACCACCGCCGCCGCGATGCCGCCGAAGCGGGCGTCGGAGGTCGCCCACCGGCACAGCAGCCAGCAGGTGAGCCCGAGCCAGCCGAACGTGAGGCCGCCCTCGAGGCCCGAGGTCGAGAACTCCCAGAACGGCGGGGTCGCGGCCAATATCGCCGCCCCCAACGGGAGCAGCAGGCCGGTCCCTCCCCGGGCGCGGTGCAGGCGTGCGGCGCCGAACGTGGCGAGCAGCACACCCGCCACGGCTCCGGCGAGGCCCAGCACGACCGCCACCCATTCGAGCCGCAGCGGCAGGACGACGTCGCCCACCACGAGGGCCCACAGCCACAACGTGCTCGTGGCGGCCTCGACCCGCTCGCCCGCGTTGAACACCGGCCCGTGCCCGTCGAGGACCATCCGGGCGATGCGCATGTTGATGAAGCCGTCGTCGGTGATCCACCGGCGGTCCCAACCCCGATCGGCCACCACGAGGGCGGGCAGCACGAGGACGACGGCCTGCGCCACGCGGGACAGGTCGACCTTCCTCCAGCGCGACGTCGCAGTCGCGCCTCGGTTCTCCTCCCCCGCAGAGACGCTCGCGAGCGCACCCTCCGTCACCAAGGGTCGTCAGGATAACGACGACGGCGAACCCGCGCGAACCCGGGCCGAAGTCCCACAGGCGGGAGCCGAGCGCTGCTGGCGGCCCGTGATCGTTGGCCTCGACGGCGGCTGCGGCACGAGGGTGAGAACGGAGGGCCCGCCGCTGAGGTGGGCATATCCGGGTCGAGGCCACCGCCGACAGCGCGTACCGTCGTCGCGACATCGCCGGGGGAACCGATCGTCGCCGATGACCGTCATCGGGACATGAGCAGCACAGCCGGCGCGCGCTCGGCGGCGTGGCAGACGGGACGCGAGATGGCGAGCGAGGCGACCGAGGTCGAGATCCCGCCGACCTTCGACGAGCTGTTCCGCTCGCGCGGCGAACCGATGGTGCGCGTCGCCTACCTGATGGTGGTCCTGGGCGTCGACCGGGCCGGGGTGGACGCCGTGATGGCGGCCGTGCAGGTCATCGGCGAGGAGGAGTGGGACGCCCTCGTCCGCGACCATCCACCGGCCTGAGCTGCCCTCCCGGCGTCTCCGCGACGAGGTCACGGGGGCCGGGGAACCCAGGACCGCCGCCGTGCCGACGTCGACGTCGAAACCGGGACGGTGGATAGTCTCGGCCCATGAGCCTGACCACCGCCCGTGGGCCGCTCGGCGTGGATCCGCTCGGACGCTTCTCGGTGCCGCTGCCCGCCGGCGTCGTGTTCGTCGAACCGCACCCTCGCCGGGTGCAGGGCGTCGTCGACGGACGCGCCGTGATCGACACCGAGCGCGCGCTGCTGGTGCACCGCGCGGGCCGCACCCTGACGTACGCGTTCCCTCCGGAGACGGTCGGCGACCTTCCCCACGCTCCCGAGTCGGAGGCGCCGGGCTACGTCACCGTGCCGTGGGACGCCGTCGACACCTGGGTCGAGGAGGGGCGCCACCTCGTGCACTACCCGCCCAACCCCTACCACCGGGTCGACTGCCGGCCGACCCGGCGCCGCCTGCGCGTCGACGTCGCGGGCACGACTTTGGTCGACACGGACGACACGGTGATCCTGTTCGAGACATCGATCGACGCCCGCCTCTACGTCCGGCCGGAGCTGGTGCGCACCGATCTCCTCCGGCCCTCGGAGTCGACGACGTACTGCAACTACAAGGGCGTGGCCGTCTACTGGCACGCGGCGGTCGACGGCGCGCTGGTCGAGAACGTGGCGTGGAGCTACGACGACCCGCTCGACGAGAGCACCGGCATCGCCGGCCTGCTCAGCTTCGACGCCGAGCGCGCGCACGTCGTCGCCGAGGTGCCCGTGGCGGACTGGCCGTAGCGTCCCGTCCGGTTGGTCCCCGATGGACGACGGCGGGCGGCGTCGGCCGGCGGTAGCGTCCCCCACGTGCCCGTGAGCGAGTCAGGCCTCGTCGTCGCTGTCACCGGACCGACCGGCACGTTCGGCTTCGGGCTCATGCCGCTCCTCCAGGCCGATCCGAGGATCGCGCGCGTCATCGGTGTGGCCCGGCGACCCTTCGACCCGGCGGCGCACGGCTGGCACAAGATGACGTACCGGCGCGGCGACGTGCGCGACCGCGAGACCCTGGAGGACGCGTTCCGGGGGGCGGACGTCGTCGTGCACCTCGCCTTCCTCATCACCGGGACCGCCTCGCGGGCGACGACGCGTGCGATCAACGTCGACGGCTCCCTGAACGCCGCCCGGGCGGCGGCCGCGGTCGGCGCCGAGCGCTTCGTGTTCGCGTCGTCGGTCGCCGCCTACGGGTTCCACCCGGACAACCCCGTCGGCATGACCGAGGAGTGGCCCGTCCGACCGGCCGCCCGCCTCTTCTACGCCCAGGAGAAGGCCGAGCTGGAGCACCTCCTTGCCGACCAGGTGGGCCGGCATCCCGGGCTCGACCTCTTCCTGCTCCGGCCCTCGATCGTGCTCGGACCTCACACCATCGGCGCGAAGAACACCCTGCCGGAGCCGCTCGCCGGGCTGGTCAGCCGGGCGGCGGGAGCGGTGACGCGCCTCCCCGTCCGCCTTCCCGCTCCCATCCCTCGGCTGCCGCTGCAGTTCGTGCACGAGGACGACGTCGGTCAGGCGCTGCTGCTGTGCATCGTCGGCGCCGGGCCGCCCGGCGCGTACAACCTGGCAGGGCCGGGCGTCCTGTCGGCCACCGACGTCGCACGCGAGCTCGGCCTCGCCCCGCTCCCCGTCCCGGGGGCCGTCGCCCGGGCGCCGGCTCGGGCGCTCGCCGCGGTGGCCGGCCTCCGGCTCGTCCCGCCGGTGGTGGGATGGGCGGAGGCCGTCAGCCACCCCGCCATCATGGACACGACCAAGGCCGAGCGGGACCTCGGCTGGCGGCCCCGCTACACCGGCCTGGAGGCCCTGCGCGCGACCGTCCACGGCGAGGGAGCGCCCCCGGTCACCTCCTGACCGCAGGACGGGCCGGGCAGCCGTCCGACCGGCCAGGGGCTACTTCGTCGTCTGCTTCTTGGCGTCGAAGAGCGCCTTGCGGAGGTCGGCGATGGCGTTCTCGAAGCCACCACGCACGGTCTCCCACACGTCGGCCGCGGTGGCGCTGGCGCCACTGACCTGCTTGCGGGCGTCGTCCCACCGGTCCCGGGCCTTCTGCGTGAGGGCCGCGACACGGTCGTTGGTGTCCATGGCTCCGAGGTGCGCCTGCACCTCGAGATCCTCGAGCCGACCCTTCCACTGATCGAGCCGAGCCTGGGCGAGCTCGTTGGCCAGATCCGTCTGCTGCTTCTCGAGGGCGTTCATCTGATCCTCGAGCTTCTTGATGCGCTCGGTGTCCGTCATGGTGTCAGCGTCGCGCTCCCCGCCACTCGCCGACAGGGCCGAACGACCCGGGCCGCGCCGATCGGCGGCATCCGCGGCATCTCGGCGGGCAGACGGGCCGTCCCGGCACGGTGGGCGACGAGGGTGGCTGCGGGGAGCCAGCCGCCCACGTCGTACCCAGCCGATGCCAAGGCGCCGATCTCCCCGCCGCTGTCAGCAGGGCTGGATGCGCCTGTCGCCGTTGCTTCCCCGCGGATCGGGCCGCAAACAAAGATGTTCTTCAACTTCGTCGGGCGACCGGGCCTCCGCCGCCCGGCGGGGGCCGCGAGCCCGCCAGGACCGGCAGCGCGCCGGCTCGCACTCCGCCGTTTGAGGCCGGCCCCGGCGGGAAGGCGGCAACCATGGCAGCACGCACACGCATGCCCAGGATCCCGTCGGCGACCCCGCTCCCCCCGCAGCCATCGCCGCCCGACCCGGGCCCGCCGGTCCCGATGCCACCGCAGCCGCCGCAACCGACGCCGCAGCCGACCCCGGCGCCCGGCCCGACCGCCGCCGCCGCCGCGTGACCCTCGCCGCGGGCGACACCGCCCGACGGCACCGGGCTGCGATCAGCCCGGGGTCGTCGGGGCGCTGAAGAACGTCCGCCCCAGCGCGAAGATCCCGCGCTGGGGGATCAGGAAGTCGCCGAGCTGCGCCTGCTCGGCGAGCGCGCCGGCCGGCCCGAATCCTTCGCCGGCCAGGCTGGCCTCCGTGTCGACGACGAGCCAGACCTTGAGGGGGTTGGCGACGAAGCGCTGGCCGTTCGGGACGCTGCCGGAGAGGCCGACGCGGCTGGCACGGAGCGTGACGCCGGCGACAGCGCCCATGGCCGTCAGCACGTGGCGGTTCGTCCAGGCCCGCTCGGGGAGGACCGAGCCGACACCGTTCAGCAGCCGCGTGACCGGCGATGACGCCATCGTCGCGCTCCAGGAGAAGTCGAGCTCGGGGACGGTGAGGCGCAGCGTCGTGTCGCCGGACCACTCCAAGGCGATGGCGACGCGGCGCGTCGCGGCCAATGCCGCCGAGAAGTAGCGGGCGCAACCTTGCTCGTCGGGTTGGTCCTGCCAGAACTCCCAACTCCCGCCCGGGTCGCGGTGCCAGATCGAGGTGTAGGCCGGCCCGACCGATGACGCCGGGAACCGACGCATCGCCAGCACGTGACCGCTGGCGAACGGCAGCCCCATGATGCCGTAGCCGGCGAACCGCTCACCGTCCCCGGCCGGGGGATCACGGTGGTCCTCGGCCTCGGCCGCCAGGGCTGCAAGTGCAGGCATGGTCGTCACCTCATCGCCGTCGACCCCCATTGCGGGCCGACAGGCGCCCGAGGCTACGCCCCCTTGGCGACGTGCGTGCCGAGGCTGTGGCCTCGATCTGTAGACATGAGTGTTCTTCTACCGTAGGGTCCGACGCGCGGGCCGAGGTGAGGGGGACTCATGACCAGGTTGACGCGCAAAGGTGTGGCGGCGATCGCGCTCGTGGCAGCGACGATGTGCTCGATCGCAGGCGCACCGCATGCCGCGGCGGCATCGTGCGACGGCACCTACACGATCGTCGTGGGCGGCTTCGGGGACGGCGCCTCGACGATCTTCAGCGGTGGGGTCGACCAGCGGGTCGGCTACTCCGCGCAGCTCAGCAGCGCCAGCGTCCGCGAGGGCGTGAACGAGCTGAACCGCCTCGTCCGCGACCAGCGGCAGGCCTGCCCCTCCCAGCACGCGAAGGTGATCGGCTACTCGGAGGGCGCCGCGGTCGTCCACATCTGGGTCTCGGAGAACTGGCCCACGTTCGACGACGTCAACGCCGTGCTCATCTCCGATCCCAAGCGACAGGGCGGCCCCGGGACCGATGGCCTCGCCGGCCAGTTCTACTCCGCGGTGATGGGTGCACCGCTCTACGGCGCCGACCGGAACTTCGGCGACATCCCGACCGTGTCGATCTGCACCGACGACGTCATCTGCGACAGCGCCGCACCGTCCGGCTGGATCGGGTACCTCACCGGCGCCCACGGCAACTACAGCTTCGACGTCGACGACTACTCGGACGACGGCGACGGCCAGTGGTTCAACGGGGTGTTCATGCCCTGGTAGCAGACCGGCACCCCCCGGCGGACGTATCGGATGCCACCGCCGGGGGAAGACGGTCTTCGTCGGGCGTCGACACGAGGAGGCGATCGATGACGACCACCGGCAGCCGCACGGCCACGACATCCGTCGACCGGATCGCGAACCCCTGGGGGGAGCGCACGCCCTACGGGCCGCGGGACGGCTCGTGGCCCGTTCGGGTCGACAGCTACCTCGAACCGGGCGTCGACGAGTCCGACGTCGACCGTTGGGTGCAGTCGGCGTCCATCCTGCACTCCAACGGCGACGCCCTCGACATCGCCGTCCGCGGCGAGGAGATCGTCGGCGTCCGGGGCCGTGCGGTGGACCGGGTCAACCACGGCAGGCTCGGCCCGAAGGACCTCTTCGGGTGGCAGGCGAACCGGTCGCCCGATCGTCTGACCCGCCCGCTCGTGCGAGAGGGCGATCGCCTGGTCGAGAGCGACTGGGACACGGCGATGGGTCGGATCGTCGAACGATCGCAGGACCTGCTCAGCCGCCCGGGCGGATGGGGTCGCTTCGGCTTCTACACGAGCGGCCAGCTGTTCCTCGAGGAGTACTACACGCTCGGGGTCATCGGGAAGGCCGGGATCGGGACGCCACACATGGACGGCAACACCCGTCTGTGCACCGCCACGGCGGCGGCCGCACTGAAGGCCAGCTTCGGCACCGACGGCCAGCCGGGGTCCTACACCGACATCGACCACTGCGACGCCATCGCCCTGTGGGGCCACAACGCCGCCGAGACGCAGACCGTGTTGTGGATGCGGATGCTGGACCGCCGTCGCGGCCCGGACCCGCCGGCGCTGGTGGCGGTCGACCCGCGCTCGACGCCGGTGGCCCGCGAGGCCGACGTCCACCTCGCCGTGCGCAACGGCACCAACCAGGCGCTGATGAACGGGATCATCCGCGAGATGCTGCGCAACGGCTGGGTCGACGACCGCTACGTCGCCGAGCACACGTCGGGGTTCGAGAAGCTGCAGCAGACGGTCGACGCATATCCACCGGAGCGGGTCGCCGAGATCTGCGACGTCCCGGCCGCCCGCGTCAGCGAGGCCGCGGAGATCGTGGGGACCTGCGAGCGGCTGCTGTCCACGGTCCTCCAGGGCTTCTACCAGTCGAACCAGGCCACCGCGGCGTCGTGCCAGGTGAACAACATCCACCTCCTGCGCGGCATGCTCGGCCGGCCGGGCGCCGGCATCTACCAGATGAACGGGCAGCCCACCGCCCAGAACACCCGCGAGACGGGCGCCGACGGCGACCTGCCCGCCATGCGCAACTGGGACAACGCCGACCACGTCCGCGAGCTCGCCGAGCTGTGGAACGTCGACGAGGACACGATCCCGCACTGGGCCCCGCCGACCCACGCCATGCAGATCTTCCGCTACGCCGAGCAGGGCTCCATCGAGTTGCTGTGGATCTCGGCGACGAACCCGGCCGTATCGCTGCCGGAGGTGGCGCGCATCAGGAGGATCCTCGAACAGGAGAACCTCCTCGTCGTCGTCCAGGACATCTTCCTGACCGAGACCGCACGCCTGGCCGATGTGGTGCTCCCCGCCGCGACCTGGGGCGAGAAGCAGGGGACGTTCACCAGCGTGGACCGCACGATCCACATCTCGGACAAGGCGGTGGAGCCACCCGGGGAGGCACGGTCGGATCTCGAGATCTTCCTCGACTACGCCCGCCGCATGGACCTCCGCGATCGTGACGGCCAGCCCCTGATCGGATGGCACGATCCCCCCTCGGCGTTCGAGGCCTGGAAGGCGTGCTCGCGAGGACGCCCGTGCGACTACAGCGGTGTCACCTACGACAAGCTCCGCGGCGGGAGCGGCATCCAGTGGCCCTGCACCGAGGAGCACCCGGACGGCACCGAGCGGCTCTACACCGAGGGTGTCTTCAACACCGACCCCGACTACTGCGAGACCTACGGCCACGACGTCGTCACCGGCGCCGCTCGCAGCGAGGCCGAGTACCGGGCGATGGAAGCCGGCGGGCGGGCGTTCCTGATCTCGGCCGACTACGAGCCCTCGCCGGAGGTGCCGGGCGCCGAACACCCGCTGCTGCTGACCACGGGCCGCACCGTCTACCACTTCCACACCCGGACGAAGACCGGCCGCGCACCGCAGTTGAACCGTGCCGCGCCGGACGTGTGGGTCGAGATCTCGCCCGACGACAGCGGGCCGCTCGGCATCGGGGAGGGCGACGTGGTCGAGGTCCGGTCTCCACGGGGGGCGATCACCGCCCGCGCCAGGGTGTGCGGCGTGCGGCCCGGCGTCGTCTTCGTCCCGTTCCACTACGGCTACTGGGACGCCGACGCGCGTCCCGGACCGGGTGACGAACCGGGACGCGCCGCCAACGAGCTGACGCTCACCGGATGGGATCCCGTGTCCAAGCAACCGCTCTTCAAGGTCGCGGCCGTGCGGGTCAGCAAAGTGGCCGACGCCGCCGGGCAACCCTCGCTGGCACCCACGGTGGGCGGCCCCGCGCCGCTCGACGGCGCGGACCTGCCGCCGACGGTCGGCGGGCCGGACGCGATGGTGGCCTCGCACGCGGAGGAGACGACATGAAGCTCGCGCACTACCTCGGCCTCCTGCACCGGGCGGAGGAGGACCTCGCCACCGCCTACCGCGACATCGGCGACGCCCACGCAGCCGAACCCGACGTCTTCTACGACTGCCGCAAGCTGGCCGCCCAGTGCGACCGCCACGCCGAACGCCTGATGCCGTTCGCGCAGCGCTACGGCGAGGAGGCCGACGACGAGCCCGACCGGCTCCACTCGGACCTGTTCCAGGGCCCCCGGGAGGGAGGCCTCGGCCTGCTCCGTGATCTGCACGACCTCTATCTGATGGCCGCCGAGTGCGACATCTCCTGGACCCTGGTCGGGCAGGCGGCACTCGGCGCGCGGGACACCGACCTGCTCGAGGTCGTGAACGGTTGCGAGAGCGAGACGGCCACGCAGTTGACCTGGCTCCGCACGCGGATGAAGCAGGCCGCGCCCCAAGCTCTCGTCGTTGCGTGACGGTGCCGATCACGAGCGCAGAGGGAAGCGGCTCGCGCCCGCTGAGGAGGGGTACCTCCATGACATGAGGAGCTCACACTTCAAGCGATGGGGCGCGGCCTACGTGCTGTTCGTCCTGTTCGTCGCGTCATGGATCGGGCAGTTCATCACGATGCTCATCCAGGTCGGCAACGAGGCGCGTCAGCACGGCCAGTCGTTCCAGATGCACGAGTTCTGGCCCGAGTTCTGGGCGGCGACCTTCGAGAACTGGCAGAGCGAGTGGCTCCAGCTCTTCGTCCAGGCGGTGATCCTGCTCGGGATGAAGCACGTCCTGTTCAAGGCGGACGCCGAGGACATGGAGCAGGTGCAGCTCGATCTGACGGAGATCAAGGAGCACCTCGGAATCCCCCCGCGCGACGCAGTGACCCGCCAGGAGCTCGAGGATCTCCAAGCGCGCAGATCCACCGACTAGGGCCACTGCCCGCGCAGGTGGACGGGGCCTCGCCCCCGCGCGTTCCGACGACGCCACGAGATCGTCGCCGGCGGTGTTCACCGGCCCCCGGACGGGGTAGCCCTACCCTGGGTGGACACGGTCGCTGCTCGGAGGACTGCGCATGGAGCTGACTGCGGTCGAACTGCTGGGACGGCTGTTCCTCGCGGCGGTGCTCGGCCTGGTGGTGGGGGTCGAGCGCGACTCGTCCTCCCGGGGCGCCGGGGGCCGCACCCATGCGCTGGTGGCGCTCGGCGCCGCCCTGTTCACCATCGCCGGCGCCTACGGGTTCGGCGACATCGAACGGACGGCCAACGTCGACCCGGCCCGCATCGCTGCCCAGGTGGCGACGGGGGTCGGCTTCATCGGCGCCGGTGCGATCATCCGCAACGGCACGTCCGTGCAGGGCGTCACGACCGCGGCGACCGTGTGGCTGGCCGCATCGATCGGCGTCGTCTGCGCGGCGGGCGGCTACATCGCCGCGTTCGCCACCACCGGCCTCGCGCTGCTGGTGCTCGTCGTGCTGCGGAGCGCCCGGCCGCTGGTGCAGCGGTTCGGGCGCTTCGGGACGGTGATGGAGGTCGAGTACCGGCGCGGTCACGGCACGCTCGGCCCCCTGCTGCGCAGCCTCGACGAGCGCGACGGCCGGGTGCAGCAGATCGCGGTCGAGGACGACGAGGCCGACGCGACCGGCGACGGCGTGCGCCACGTCTCGATGCACGTGTCCGTGCGCCGCCCCCAGGATCTCGACCAGATCCTCGAGGAGGTGGGACGACGGCCGGAGATCCTCGCCATGCGCGTCGGCGCGGGCGAGACCGACTAGTGCAGCACGAGATGCCGGTGGGCGCCGCCACCGCATGACGGCGAGGCGGGGCCGCGTCGCCCGGTCGACGACACGAGTAGCCCGCCGGGGAGTGATCCCACGACCGCGGCGTTCGACACGGGAACCGGCAGAGGTTCTACTCGCGCGATGTCGATCGCCATCACCGAGGACCACCGCCTCCTGGCCGCGACCGCGGCCGACCTGCTCGCCAAGCACGACGCCCTCGGCTCCGCCCGAGCGCTCCTCGACGGCGCCGACGAGACGCTGCCGGCGTTCTGGGACGACCTCGCGGCGCTCGGATGGCTCGGCCTCCACGTCCCGGAGGAGCACGGCGGCTCCGGTTTCGGCATCGAGGAGCTGGCGATCGTGGTCGAGCAGCTGGGGCGGACGCTGACCCCCGGCCCGTTCGTGCCCACCGTGATCGCCAGCGCCGTGCTGGCCGCCGCCGGCGGGGAGGCCGCCGCGGCCCACCTCCCCGGCCTGGTGGACGGGTCCCGCTGCGGGGCCGTCGCCCTCGACGGTTCGGTCACGGTCACCGGCGACACGGCGTCGGGCGCCGCCGGCAACGTGCTGGGCGGCGGCCTGGCCCAGGTCCTCCTCGTGGCGGCGGGCGACGATGTCGCCGTCGTGGAGGTGGGCGACGGGGTGACGGTGGAGGTGCCCGCCAACCTCGACCCCACCCGGCGGATCGCCCGGATCACCCTTGCGGACGCCCCGGCCACGGTGCTGCCGGGCGGGCGTCGCCTGCTGGTCGACCTGGCCCGGGTCATCGTCGCGGCCGAAGCCGTGGGTCTCGCAGGGGCGTGCACCGACCAGGCCGCTGCGTACGCCAAGGAGCGGGTCCAGTTCGGACGGCCGATCGCCATGTTCCAGGCGGTCAAGCACCACTGCGCCAACATGGTTGTGGCCACCGAGCTGGCCACCAGCGCCGTATGGGACGCCGCTCGCGCCGCGGCCACCGGCGGTGACCAGCTCACCTACGCCGCCGCCGTGGCCTCGACCCTCGCCGGGCCGGCCGCCGACCTGTGCGCCAACCTGAGCACCCAGGTCCACGGCGGCATCGCCATCACCTGGGAGCACGACGCCCACCTGTACATGCGGCGGGCCACCGCGCTCCTCACCCTCCTGCCTCCCGAGCCGGCCGCGGTCGAGCTCACCGACCTGGTCCGCCGGGGCGTGGAGCGGGCCAAGGCCGTGGAGCTGCCGCCGGAGGCCGAGGCCATCCGCGCCGAGGTGCGGGCCTTCGCCGAGCGCGTCGCCGGGCTGCCGGTCGACGAGCAGCGCACCGAGCTGATCGAGAGCGGCTACGTGATGCCCCACTGGCCGAAGCCGTTCGGCCGGGAAGCCGGCGCCGTCGAGCAGCTCGTGGTCGAGCAGGAGTTCGCGGCCGCGGGCGTCGTGCGCCCCTCCTACGGGATCACCGGCTGGAACATCCTCACCCTCATCCAGTACGCCACCGAGGACCAGGTCAGCCGCTGGGTGCGGCCCGCCCTCGACCAGTCCGTGATCTGGTGCCAGCTCTTCAGCGAGCCCGATGCCGGCTCCGACGCCGCGGGCGTGAAGACCAGGGCCACCCGCGTGGACGGCGGCTGGCTCGTGAACGGCCAGAAGGTCTGGACCAGCGGCGCCCACGTGGCCGGCATGGGCTTCGCCACCGTCCGGACGAACCCCGACGTGCCCAAGCACGAGGGGATCACCACCATGGTCATCGACATGCACGCCGAGGGCGTGGAGGTGCGGCCGCTGAAGATGGCGAGCGGCCACTCCGAGTTCAACGAGGTCTTCTTCGACGACGTGTTCGTGCCCGATGACGACGTCGTGGGACCGGTCGACGGGGGCTGGACGGTGGCCCGGGCAACCCTCGGCAACGAGAGCGTGAGCATCGGCGGCGGCCAGGGCGGCATGTCGCTGCCGGGCAGCGCACTCATCGCGCCGCTCGACGCCAACCCCGACCGTCTCGCCGGCGGCGCCGCCCGGGTGGGGCGCTACATCGCCGAGCACCAGGCGATGGGCCTCCTCAACCTGCGCAGCGCCAACCGGGCGGTGGCCGGCGGCGAGCCGGGCCCCGAGGGCGCCATCACCAAGCTCGTCCTGTCGGAGCTGGGCCACGAGGCCGCCGCGCTCCTCACCGCCCTCAACGGCCCCGACGCCGCCTACCTCGACGGCGCCGGCGGCATCAGCAACATGCTGGTGCTCATGCACCGGGCGATGTCGATCGCGGGCGGCACCTCGGAGATCAAGCGCAACCAGATCGGCGAGCGCATCCTCGGGCTACCCCGGGACCCGCTGGTGAAGTAGCCGGGCGGTCACAGGTAGCCGAGAGTGCGGGCCTGCGCGGCGAGCTCGTCGCGGAAGCGCGGGTGCGCCACCCCGATCAAGGCCGTCGCCCGCTCGGCCAGCGTCCTGCCCCGCATGTCGGCGACGCCGAACTCGGTCACGACGTGGTCGACGGTGTTCTTGCTCGTCGTGACCATCGAGCCCGGCGTCAGTGCGGCGGTGATGCGCGACACCTCTCCCCCGGCGGCCGTCGAGGGCAGCACGACGAACGCTTGCCCCTGGGGCGAGTACATGGCCCCCCGGGCGAAGTCGGCCTGGCCTCCGCTCGACGACCAGTAGCGGCCCGCGACGGTCTCGGAGGCGCATTGCCCCACGAGATCGATCTCGCACGAAGCGTTGATCGACACGAAGCAGTCCTCACGGGCGATCACACGCGGATCGTTGACCTGATCGACCGGAAGGAACTCGACGGCGGGGTTCTCGTGCAGGAAGTCGTACAGGTGCTGCGTGCCCAGCGCGAACGTCGTGACCACCTTGCCCGGGGCCAGCCGCTTGCGGGTCCCGGTGACGACACCGCTCTCGACGAGCTCGATCACCCCGTCGGACAGCAGCTCGGTGTGCACCCCGAGATCGCGGTGGTCCTGCAGGTCGGCCAGCAGGGCGTTCGGGATCGAGCCGATTCCCGCCTGGATCGTCGCCCCGTCGGGGATGCGCTCGGCCACGAAGGCGGCGATCCGGCGGTCGGCGTCGGAGGGCGCGGCCGGGGGCACCTCGATCAGGGGCCTGTCGACCGCGGTCCAGCCCGCCACCTGGCTGATGTGGATCTGGTTCCGGCCGAAGGTCCGCGGCATCCGCGCGTTGACCTCGAGGAAGAACGGCACGGAACCGATGAAGGGCGCCACGTAGTCGCAGTTCGTGCCGAGGGAGAAGTACCCGTGGCGATCCATGGGCGCCGCAGCGGCCAGCACGATCGAGCACCTCGTCGTCTCCCGCAGGAGCCTGGGGACCTCGCTGAAGTTGTTGGGCACCAGGTCGCACCCGCGCTCGTGGAACGCCGGGCGCGTGATCGGGGACAGGAAGTAGGACACGTGGGCCAGGTGGTCGCGCACCTTGCCGTGGAGGTAGGGCCGGTCGTGCAACGCGTGCATCTGGTGCACGCGCACGCCATGGAACCTGTGCGCCTCGGCCTCGATGGCGTCGAGCACCGACACCGGTTCGCCGTTGGCCAAGGGCACGATCAGGTCGTCGCCGTCAGCGATCAGCCCGAGCACAGCTTCGGGCGGCTGCGCCGCCGGTCTCGTCACGGTCATGCGGACATGATCCCGCGCGATCGGTGTGCCGGCCCGCCCCCCGTGGCCGCCGGCCGGTTGCGGGTTTGCGCGGTGACATTGGGGGGAGGCTTCCGGCATGGCCACCGCCGTCGTGATCGCCACCGTCCTCGTCGTCGTCGCCCTGATCGTCCTGTTGGTGCGCCAAGGTTCCGTCGGCCGGTTGTCCGAGGAGGACGGTCGCCCCGCGCACGATCCCGTCGTCGAGCGGCCCGCCGGCCCCGGCGCCGAGCCGATGCACCCGAATCCTCCGAACCGGTTCCCCGGCGATGTCGACGATCGCCCCGGCGCCGAGGGGTGACGTCATGAGCACGATCGAGGTCGACCGATGCGG
>DASUQS010000215.1:0-6100 GCA_036280455.1 Acidimicrobiales bacterium | reverse complement strand
GCCGGGCCCCGTCCGCCTGGGTGGACTCGCCGCCTCGGTGTCCGAGGCGGACGGCGCCGTCCGCCTCGACGACGGCACGCTCGCCGGGAGCACCCTGGCGCTCGACCGCGCCGTCCGCCACCTGATGGCCTACGCCGGTGTGTCGCTCACCGAGGCGGTCCGAGCGGTGACGGCGGTGCCCGCCGCGGTCCTGGGACTGGCCGATCGGGGGGTCGTGGCGCCCGGCGCGGTCGGCGACCTGGTGATCCTGACGCCCGACGGCCACGTGGTGGCGACCGTCGTCGCCGGCCACGTCGCCCACGACGGGCGGGCATCGGGTGCGAGAATTCAACCAAGCGGTTGACGACTCGGTGGGCCGAGGCGTACGTTCTCCTCAACCGATGAGTTGAGCAAGGAGCGGTCCGTGTCCGACGACCAGCTGTCCCGAGTGTTCGCCGCCCTGGCCGATCCGACCAGGCGCGACATGGTGGCCCGCCTCGCCGCGGGGGATGCCACCGTCGGGCAGCTGGCCGAGCCGTACGACGTGTCCGTCCAGGCGGTGTCGAAGCACATCAAGGTGCTCGCCGACGCCGGCCTGGTGAGCCAGACCAAGGATGCGCAGCGGCGACCGTGCCATCTGGAGGCCGAGGTCTTCGACCTCGCCACCAAGTGGATCGAGCGCTACCGCCAACAGGCCCAGGAGCGCTATCAGCGCCTGGACACCGTCCTCGCCGAGATGCAGGACGAGCCGCACTCCCCCGCCCGACTCCCCCGACAAGGAGCAGCATCATGACCGCGACCCCCAGCCGCTACCAGGTGTCGATCGACGCCGACCCGACCGTGCCGGTCATCCGCATGAGCCGTGACTTCGACGCCACCCCCGCCCAGTTGATGCGGGCCCACACCGACCCCGCGCTGTTCGCCCGCTGGGTCGGACCCGACGCGATGGAGACCGAGATCGTCGACTGGGACGCCTCCACCGGCGGCCGCTGGCGCTACGTCGCCCGGCGCGACGGCGAGGAGTACGGCTTCCACGGCTCCTTCCACGAGGTCGGCGACGACCGGATCGTCCAGACGTTCGCGTTCGACGGGCAACCCGAGAGCGTCGCGCTCGAGACCCTGCGCTTCGAGGACCTCGGCGGCGGCCGCACCCGGCTTCACGCCCAGTCGCTCGTCGACAGCTTCGAGGGCCGCGACCAGTGGCTGGCCAGCGGCATGGAGACCGGTGTCGAACAGGGCTATGCCAAGCTCGACGCCCTCCTCGCCGAGCTGTGATGAGCAGCCTCGCCGACAAGCACCGACGGATCGCCGGCGAGTTCTCGGCGACCGTGGAGGGCACTCCGCCGGAGGCCTGGGACAACCCCGCGCCGCCGGCGGGCTGGGTGGCCCGCGACGTCGTCCGTCACCTCGTCGAGTGGTTCCCCGCGTTCCTCGACGGCGCGGCGGGGATCGTGCTGCCCGCCGGCCCGTCGGTCGACGACGACCCGGTCGGCGCCTGGCGCGCGCAGACCGACGCGGTGCAGCGCCTGCTCGACGACCCGGCGGTCGCGCAGCGGGAGCACGACCTCCCCCACATCGGCAGGATGTCGCTCGAGAGCGCGACAGACATGATCTACACGGGCGACGTGTTCCTCCACCGCTGGGACCTGGCGCGGGCCACCGGCCAGGACGAGACGCTCGATCCCGACATCTGCGCCGCCATGCTGGCGGGCATGCTGCCGATGGACGAGGCGCTGCGGCAGAGCGGCCACTACGGGCCCCGTGTCGACGTCCCGGATGACGCCGACGTCCAGACCCGGCTGCTGGCGTTCATCGGCCGCACCCCGTAGCAACCCCCGCGGGCCTGAGCCGGATGCTCGCCGCGGCGACAGCCGAGGTCATGCGCCGGTCGGTGCACGCCGGCGCCATCCCCTCCGGGACCGCCCCGGCCGTCTCACCCGCTTCGTGGCGAGACGGCCGGGTGCGCCCGGGACGGCCGGCCGCCCGGCTCGGTCGGGTGATCGCGTGGCGAACCCGACTCCTGCCCGTCGCCCGGTTGATCGACGAGAAGGCGTACCGTTGTGAGCGACCTGGGCGATGACGTAGCCGAGATGGCTCCGACCCAACTGCTCGACGACGCCACGATCGAGGCGATCCTCGTCGGCGACCTCCCCGCCGCACACAGCCCGCTCGCCGCGTTCACCGCCGCGGCGCGGGAGATCGGCGACCGCCCCGCGCCGCGTCCGTCGCCGGAGCTCGCGCACCTGATCACCAACGGCTCGGTCACGGCGACAGCCACTGCACCGATCGCGGCCGAGCCTGCGCCGGCCTCGCTCGACACGCGGAGGCGGCGCCGGCACACGCTCGCGAAGGTCGCCGGGCTCGGCATGGTGGCCAAGGTCGGCCTGGCCGCGAGCGCCGCGGCCGCCGGTGTCGTCGGCGCCGGCGCCGCCGGGATGCTGCCCGGCGAGGCCAGCCGGGTCGTACGCGATGCGATCGAGGTGGTCACCCCGGTCGACTTCCCGGGCGACGAGCAGACTGACCGGCTCGACGAGGGCGACAGGGACGGCGTCGCCGACGACACCGGCGACGGTCCCGATGCCGACGGCACGGGCGATCCCAGCGATCCGGGCGAGCACGGCGACCGGGTGTCCGGCGACGCCACAGGCAACAGCGACGGCGATCCCGGAGTCGACGGCGCCGCGATCTCGGACGACGCCCCCGGTGCGTCGCACCGGCCGTCGGAGACGCCGGCTCAGGAGGACGCCCCCGGTCCCCCGGCCGACGCCGGGACGCCCCCGGTGACCGTCGCCCCTGTGGTCCCCGGGTCGTCGTCACCGTCGTCGACCGCCGGGCAACCGGGGGGTGAGACGCCGGCCCCGTCTCCACGACCGGATTCCGGGGATGCGGCGACAGGCTCACCCGCCCCCTGAGGCCGCAACCACGGGACCGCCTGCGTCAGGGCAGCACGACCCGACCAGGCGCCCCTCGGGATGCAACCCGACCGGGTTACGTGGCTACGACGCGGCCTGACGACGCGGCAGCTTCCAGTTCGGCCTGACGAAGTGGCACGTGTAGCCGTTCGGGTAGCGCTGCAGGTAGTCCTGGTGCTCGGGCTCCGCCTCCCAGAAGGGCCCGACCGGCTCGACCTCCGTCACGACCTTGCCCGGCCACAGGCCCGACGCGTCGACGTCGGCGATCGTCTCCTCAGCGACCCGACGCTGCTCGTCGGAGGTGTAGAAGATGGCTGACCGGTAGCTCACCCCGATGTCGTTGCCCTGGCGGTCCTTGGTGGTCGGGTCGTGGATCTGGAAGAAGAACTCCAGCAGGTCGCGATAGCTCGTGACCGACGGGTCGAACATGATCTCGAGCGCTTCGGCGTGGGTGCCGTGGTTGCGGTACGTGGCGTTCGGGACGTCACCGCCCGTGTAGCCGACTCGGGTCGAGAGAACGCCGGGGAGGTTGCGGACCAGCTCCTCGACTCCCCAGAAGCACCCTCCGGCGAGAACGGCACGCTCCGTGATGTCGGTCATGTCTCCATCCTTGGTCTTGCAGTCGCGAACAGGAACAGCCGATGCGTCCGACGCATTCCGACGACGCCCACCCAGTGTCGCGCTCGCTGCGCTTCGGATCGCGATGAGGTCTGCTGCGCGCAACGGTCCCCAGTGATGAGGAGCTCCGCAAGGGGCTGCAGCAGGAGGAGTGCACTGTGAATCCGACAGCACGCCGGATGTTCGAGCTGGTCGAGCCGATCGGTGTCATCCCCTACTCCACCGACGAACCCAACGAAGCGATGTTCGCCCTCGGGTTCACCGACTACTGGGACACGTACTTCGCCGGACGTGCGGCGCCCCTCGGCCGCGCCCCCGCGGAGGTGGTGGACGCCCTCTTCTACAACTTCGCCCCCGGCGAGGTGGCCCGACACATTCCGAAGGTGTGGCGCACCACCACACCCGACGCGGCGATCGACGCTCGCCAGGCGGGCTGCGTGAAGGCGTTGCGGCGGATCCTCGGCGATCAGGTCGACTCTCCCGGCTTCGCCCGCGCCGCTGAGCTGTTGACCAAGGCCGCGACCGGTGCGCCGTTGGAGGGCCGGCCGATGTACGCCGCGCTGCGCTCGATCCCGATCCCCGATGACGTGGTGGCCCGCCTCTTCCATGCCGCGTCCCTGCTGCGCGAGCACCGTGGCGACGGACACATCGCGGCCCTGATGACCGAGGGCGTCGGCCGCCTCGAGGCGCACGCCCTCTTCGCCCTCGACATGGGCATCCCCGCGGAGAGGTTCGGGCGCATCCATCACCTCCCGGCTGCCCAGATCGCCGCCGTCATCGACGGACTCCGGGATCGGGGCCTGATCGGCCTCGACGGTTGGCTCAGCGACCAGGGTCGCGCCGTGAAACAGCGGGTCGAGGCGCTCACCGACGACCTCGCAGCCAAGCCTTACGAAAGCCTCCGGCCCGACGAGCTCGACGAGCTCATGGCCACGCTCGAGCCGCTGGCCACGTTGCTGCGCGCCGCCCAGGACTGACGGGCGTCGGCCGCGGTCCGCCCGCCCGCCGTGGGCAGCTCTGCGCTCAGCCGGCCGGGCGCAACAGGTCGCCATCCACGACGGTCGGCAGCGACAGGGTGCGGTAGCCGGCGTCGTCGAAGAGCACGACGATCCTGTCGGCGTCGGCGCGCATCACCTGGCCGTCGCCGAACTCCCCGTGGGTCACCGCCATGCCGGGCGGGAACGGGTCGCGGCCGGCGGAGTCCTCGGCGTCCGCCGCCGCTCCCGACTCGCAGGAGTCGCAATTGCCGCAGTCGCCCGGGTGATCCTCGCCGAAGTAGGTGAGGAGGTGGCGACGACGGCACGTGCGCGTCTCCGCGTAGTCCCGCATCATCGCGAGGCGCGTCGCCTGCATCGCCCGGCGACTCTCGTCGGCAGCGGCCACAGCCTCAGCCGCCTCGTCCGAGGTCATGGTCCCGGTCGTCGCCACCTCCCCATCGGCACGCACCTCCAGGGCGCCGGCGTCGTCCAGCCGGCGGACCACCTGCGCGACCACCCGGTCGGACAGGTCGACCGCGTCGCGCACAGCCTCGACCGTCGCTGCGCCACCCGCGTCCGCCACAGCGTCGAGGACCTGCTCGGGCGTACCGGCAGCGAGCGACCCGCCGGCGGACAGGAAGCGACGGAGTCCCATGTCCTCGGGCCGGTAGAGCAGCACGGCCTCGGCCGGTTCGCCGTCCCGCCCGGCGCGGCCGATCTCCTGGTAGTAGGCGTCGAGGGACTCCGGCACGTCGCCGTGCAGCACGAACCGGACGTCGGGCTTGTCGATGCCCATCCCGAACGCGGTGGTGGCAACCACGACGCCGAGGTCACCGGCGAGGAACCGGTCCTGCACCTCGTCGCGCCGCCGCCCGCCCATCCCGGCGTGGTAGGCCGCCGCCGGCACACCGGCGTCGACCAGGGCGGCGGCGATGTCCTCGCTCCGGCGCCGGGTGGCGACGTAGATGATCCCCGCCCGGCCGCCGGCCGCACGGTCCACGGCGCGCTCGACGAGCGCGGTGTCCTTGTCCGCGGCGTCAGCGAAACGCTCGACCGAGAGTCGGATCTCCGGCCGATCGAAGCCGGTGACGATCACCGCCGGGTCGCGCAGTTGGAGGCGCTCGATGATCTCGGCCCGCACAGGTGGTGCGGCGGTCGCCGTCAGACCGATCACCACCGGGTGACCGAGGTCGTCGATCACGTCGCCGAGCCTCAGGTAGTCGGGCCGGAAGTCGTGCCCCCACGCACTGATGCAGTGGGCCTCGTCGACGACGAAGACCGACGGTCGGGCGTCGTGCAGCGCATCGAGCGTGTCGCGGCGGGCGAGCTGCTCGGGCGCCAGGAACACGAACTCGAGCTCGCCCGACCGCAGCCCGGCGAACGCCTCGTCCCGGGCGCTGTCCGGCAGTGTGGCGTTGACCCGGGCCGCGGCGCCGACGTCCTGGTCGTCGAGCGCCTCCACCTGGTCGCGCTGCAACGCGACCAACGGAGACACCACCACGGTGCAGCCGTCGATGGCTGCGGCCGCGAGCTGGTAGACCGCAGACTTCCCGTAGCCGGTCGGCATCACGGCCAAGACGTCCCGCCCGCCGATCGCGGCGTCGGCGGCCCGGC
>DASUQS010000214.1:0-18399 GCA_036280455.1 Acidimicrobiales bacterium | reverse complement strand
GCGGCCCAGGCTCGCCGGGAGAACTTGGCTGTTGCGGCCCAGGTGCGCTGGGAGAACCGGACGGTGGCGGCCCAGGCTCGCCGGGCGAAGCGGCAGGTGGTGGCCCAGGCGCTCCGGCTGCGCGGGCCGGCCGCGGCTGCGCTGCGCCGTGCCTGGCGGGAGGTCGCTGCCGCGGCGGTGGCGGCGCCCGTCCCGACGGCGGTCGCTGCCCGACGCGCATGGCGTGCCGTTGCCGCCCCCGCGCGCCGGCCGGCGCTGGCTGTGCGCCGGCCCGCGCCCGTGACGACCGGTGCGGCCCCGCCGCCGGCGCGGCCCGCGGCCTGCGTGCTCCGGGTCCAACCACGACGTGCCGTGATGGCGACCTGGTTGGCCGCCAGGCGAGCGAGAGACGGTTCCGTACGCCGGGTGGGCGAGTCGCTGCCGGGGGAGGCGGAGGGGTCGACCGTGCCGTACGCCGTGTCCGCCAGGGACGCCGCGACTGGGGGGTCGTCCTGGCGATCCTTGGATCGCTCCTGGTCAGGGGTGCTGTCGCTGCCCGCGGTGCGTCGTTCCCGCGCTCCCGTGGCAGGCTGTCCGGGCTCGTTCGACCGCACCTCGGCCAGGACGACCGACGCGCAGGCGCCTAGCACAAGTACGCACAGTAAGAAGGGGATCACGCCGTCACGGATGGTAACGCCCACCGATCCAGATGCCCATGGCGCCGCAGCGAACTCCGGTGGCGCGGCCGATGACGGCGACGCGAACCCTGCGGTTCTCCCTCGGGGTTCGACATTGCCGACCCCTGACGCCGGTCGCGGCGCCGCACCTGGTCCCGACGCGGCCGACCGTGCCGTGACCGCGACGGGCGGGCCCGGCACGGGTGGGCCCGGCACGGGTGGGCCCGGCACGGCGACGGACGACCGCACGGCTCCGCCGCCCGTGCTGCCCCCGATCCCGCCGACGCTGACCCGTCGCCCGCGCCACACCGGGCGCATCGTCCTCGCGGTCGTCGCGTTCCTGTCGATCGCGTTCCTGGTCGGGGCGGCGTTCGTCCCCCTGCCGTACTACCTGTTCCGACCCGGCTCGGTGCGGGACACGCAGCCTCTGATCAGCGTCGACGGCACCGAGGTGTTCCCGTCCGAGGGGTCGATCGGGTACACGACCGTGTCGTTGCGCCAGGCGACGCTGCTCGGGCTCGTGCAGGGCTGGATCGACGACGACGTCGACGTCTTCGCACGCGACGAGGTGCTGCAGGGCCGGGACGTCGACGAGAACCGCCAGGTCAACCTCCAGATGATGAGCGACTCGAAGCAGGTCGCCACCCAGGTGGCGCTGGAACGTCTCGGCTACGACGTGGACGTCACCGTCGGCCAGGTCGTCGTCGAGGTCATGGCCGACACGCCCGCGGACGGTGTGCTCGAGCAGGGCGACGTGATCACCGCGATCGACGGCGAGACCTTCGACGACGGCCAGGATCTGAGCCGCATCCTCAGCGACGAGGCGCCGGGCGAATCGATCACCGCCACGGTGCAGCCGCCGACGGGTGGGGCCGATCGCGACGTCGAGATGGCCCTGGCGGCCGATCCGGACGACCCGGACCGGGGGGTCATGGGCGTCCGGGTGATGGAGGCCGTGCTCGACTACGAGTTCCCGGTGGACGTCGAGATCGACACGGGGGACGTCGGCGGCCCGTCGGCCGGGCTGGCGTTCACCCTCGGCATCATGGACGACCTCACCCCGGGCGATCTGACCGGCGGTCTCGACGTCGCAGTCACGGGCACGATCTCGGGCGACGGCACGGTCGGCCCGGTGGGGGGCACGGGTCAGAAGGCAGCGGCGGTCCGCAAGGCCGGCATGTCGCTGTTCCTCGTCCCGAGCGACGACTACGAGGCAGCCGTGGCGCGGGCCGGCGACGACCTCGAGGTGGTGGCCGTCGACAACGTGGAGGAGGCCCTCGCGGCGCTCGCCGAGCGGGGCGGCAACGTGGACGACCTGCCCGAGCCGGGCGAGCTCGCCGCCGCGGGTGGGTGACCGGCGGGCCCGGAACCGCCGCACATCTGCCACGGAGAGAGGTCGCGAAATTGACCCTCGGCGCGAGCCGTCTTTGGGTCATACCATGCTGAACCATGTCGCCCGAGCCCCCTCTCGATGCGACGGGCATCGCCCGCCGGCAGTTCTCCACCTCTCGCAAGGGGTACGACCCGGCCGAGGTCCGGGCGTTCCTCCACGAGCTGTCCGACATGGTCGGGCGCTTGCAGCGGGGGGAGTCGCACGAGCGCGACCGGGCGGAACGGGCGGAGCAACGGGCCAAGCTCGCCGAGCAGCTCGACGAGCACCGCCTGGTCGAGCTGCTGGGCGAGGAGACCGCCCGGGTGCTGGACGCCGCCCGCGCGGCGGCGGCCGACATCCGCACCCACGCGGAGGAGTCCGCCGCCCGCCTCGTGCGGGAGGCCCAGACCGAGGCGCGGGCCATCTCGGAGCAGGCCGAGCTCGACGCCGCCGCCCGCCGCGCCGAGCTCCTGGCCGAGGCCGACGCCCTGCGGCGGGAAGCCGAGGACGAGGTCGAGCGGCGCCGCGTCGAGGGCAAGATCCTGGCCGACGACATGCGGCGCGTCGCCGAGCAGGAGCGCGAGCGCATGCTGTCCGAGGGCGAGCGGGCCCGGGCGGAGGCCGAGGCCGCGGCCGAGCAGATCCGGGCGTCGGCCCGCGAGCAGGGCCGGCACCTGGTGGGGGAGGCGCAGGTCGTGCGGGAGCGGATGCTGGGCGACCTGTCGCGTCGGCGTCGCGTCGCCCGGGAGCAGCTCGAACGCCTGAACGGCGCCCGCGAGCGCCTCCTCGCCGCCTACGCGGTCGTCAAGCGCACGGTCGAGGAGGCGACCACGGAGCTGACCGTGGCCCTCCCGGAGGCGCGGGCCGCCAGCGAGCAGGCCATGCGGCGGGTGAGCGACGAGCCGGAGGATTCCGTCGAGGTGATCGAGGCGGAGCTGTCCGTCGCCCGCATGGGCGGGTTGGACAGCGACGTCGCCTCGGCGACGGTCAGCGACGAGGAGCTCGACGAGATGCTCCGCGAGCTGGCCGAGGAGGAGGCGGCGCGGGCGGCTGCAGCCGCGGCCGAGGCGGAAGCCGAGCGGGCCCGGGCCGAGGCCGAGAGCGCAGCAGAGGGGACGGCTGAGAGCACCGCCGAGGGAGTCGAGGGCGCCACGGCCGGCAGCGCCACGGCCGGGCCCGACGACCCGGCGGTCGCAGGACGGGTCCAGCCCACCGCCCCACCGTCGGCCGCCGAGGCGGACGCCTCGGGCCGGGCCGCTGCCGAGACCGACGCCGCTGCTCCGTCCACCGCCGAGGCGGACGCCTCGGACCGGGCAGCCGCCCCGTCTCCCCCCGCCCCACCGGGGGACATGTCGGACGGCGACAAGTGGGGCATCCGCCTGCCGCGTCCCCGCCCGGGTGCGCCGGCCGGCGTCCCCGCCGGGCAGGACGTCCCCGAGCCGGTGGCGGCCGCCGCGTCCGGCGACGTGGCCCCCGCTGCCGAGGACGAGGGCGAGTCCGGCCCCTACGTCGACGAGCTCTTCGCCCGCATCCGGGCCGAGGGTCGATCCGGGGAGGCTCCCGATGCTGCGGGAGCCGCCCCCGCCCCTCACGACGAGAGCGGTGCCGTCGCGGTCGCCGAGCGCCCCGGGCCCGCCACGGCGACGCCCGTCGCACCCTCGGGCGGCCAACACGCGAAGGACGGCCGGCAGGCCGGCCCGACCGCGCCGGCCGGGTCCGCCCGCGTCGCCGATGCGCACGCCGACCTCGAACCCGAATCCGACGACGCGGTCGACGACGAGCCGGTCGATCCCGCCACCCGCCTGCTCCGGGCCCGTGACGTGCAGCTGGCCACGGTCGAGCGCGAGCTCGGGCGCCGGCTCAAGCGGGTGCTCGCGGACGAGCAGAACGAGGTGCTCGACCGGCTGCGGCGGGGTGGCACCGTCGTGTTCGCCGACCTGGTCCCCGCGGCGGACGAGCATGTCGACCAGTTCGCCATCGCGGCCACGGAGCACCTGGAGGCCGCCGCCGCCCAGGGCGCCGAGTTGGTCGGCGCAACCGCCACGCCCTCCTGCGACGCGCTGGCCGCCACGCTCGGCCGCACGCTCGTCGAGCCACTGCGCGTGCGGATCGAACGGTCCTTCGACGACAGCGACGGCGACCTCGAGGAGGTGGGCGAGCGGCTGCGAGCCCTCTACCGCGAGTGGAAGGGAAACCACATCGGCAACGCCGTGCGGCACTTCACGGCCACAGCCCACGCCCGCGGCGCCTACGGTGCAGCCCCCGCGGGGACCGCGTTGCACTGGCTGGTCGACCGGTCCTGCGACGCCTGCCCGGACTGCGACGACAACGCCTTGGCCGGAGGGGTCGTGAAGGGCGAGGCCTACCCGACGGGCGACCGCTGCGCGCCGGCGCACCCCGACTGCCGGTGCCTGGTGGTGCCCGCCGACCTCCTGCACGACTGAGGGTGCTCCGCATCGGGCGGTACCACCGACCGGGAGCGGACCGCCGGCGATCGCGCCGCCGGGGGCCCTGGGCAGGTCGGTAGGCTCGGCGCCCATGCGCGCACCCGACGATCTCCCCCGCCGTCCCCGTCGGTCCGAGCGCAGCAATCGCGGCCGCATCACGCTCATCGTCGGGCTGGTCGTCATCTTCGTCCTGCTCACGTCCCTGCGGGGGATGGCTCGCTTCTACACCGACTACCTCTGGTACGACTCGCTCGACCAGACGGGCGTGTGGCGGGGCGTGCTCGGCGCCAAGATCGTGCTGGCGCTGCTGTTCATCGCCATCTTCTTCCTGCTGGCGTGGGGCAACCTGCTGATCGCCGACCGGTTGGCGCCCCCCTACCGGCTCTCCGGGCCGGAGGACGAGCTGCTCGAGCGGTACCACGACCTCGTGTCCGAGCGCACCGGCTGGGTGCGGTCGATCGTCGCCGGTGTGCTGGCGCTGATCGCGGGCACGGGCGTCTCGGCCGAGTGGCGGTCGTGGATCCTGTTCACGAACGGCGGCGACTTCGGTGTGACCGACGAGCAGTTCGGTCGCGACGTCGGCTTCTACGTCTTCAAGCTGCCGTTCCTGTCGTTCGTCGTCGATTGGATGTTCGCGTCGCTGCTGATCGTCCTCATCGTCACGACGGTCGCCCACTACCTGAACGGCGGCATCCGGGTGCAGCCGCCGTCGCCCCGGGTCAGCCCCCAGGTGAAGGCGCACCTGTCCGTGCTGCTGGCGGCGTTGGCCCTGGTCAAGGCCGTCGACTACTGGCTGCAGCGGTTCGAGCTCACGGGGTCGAGTCGGGGCGTGGTCGACGGGGCGCTGTACACCGACGTCAACGCCCAGCTCCCGGCGCTCAACCTGCTGGTGCTCATCTCGCTGGCCGCCGCCGTGTTGTTCGTGGCCAACATCTTCCGCCGGGGGTGGACGCTGCCCGTCCTGGCCGTCGGCCTGTGGGTGTTCGTCGCCGTGGTCGCCGGGGGCATCTATCCCCAGTTCGTGCAGTGGCGCGAGGTGTCCCGCAACGAGACGGCCAAGGAGCGCCCCTACATCGAGCGCAACATCGAGGCCACCCGCGACGCGATGGGCATCAGCGACGTGCGCACCCAGTCGTTCGCCCAGAAGGGCGACAACGAGGATGTGAGCCTGGCGGGGGCCGAGCCGACCATCCGCAACATCCGCCTGTGGGACCCGGCCGCCAACATGTCGGGGCAGGCGTTCGAGCAGCTCCAGCGGATCTTCCCCTACTACGAGATCGACGACATCGACGTCGACCGGTACGAGATCGACGGCCAGCCGACCCAGGTCAACATCGGTGCCCGCACGATCGACCGGGCGAGCGTGCCGGGCGACTCGTGGGAGAACGAGCACGTCGCCTACACCCATGGCTACGGCGTCGTGATGGCGGCATCGAACGGGTCGCTGGGCACCGAGCCCGACTTCCTGGTCGGCAACGTCCCCACCCAGATCGATCCCGTGCTCGCGGATTCGGGGTTCGCGGTCGACGAGCCGCGGATCTACTTCGGCGAGGGGCTCGACGGCTACGTGGTGGTCGGCGCCGGCCGCGACGAGATCAACTACAGCACCCAGCAGACCCGCTACGACGGCGAGGACGGCGTGAGCGTCAGCTCCGGGGCACGGCGCCTGGCCTTCGCCCTGCGGTTCGGTGACCTGAGCCCCCTGATCTCCGACTTCATGACCGACGAGTCGCGGATCATCCTCAACCGCGACGTGCTCGACAGGGTGCAGGCGCTGGCGCCCTTCCTCGACGCCGACGCCGATCCCTACCCGGCGGTGATCGACGGGCGGGTCACGTGGATCGTCGACATGTACACGACCACCTCCCGCTACCCGTATGCCCAGGAGGCGGACACCGACCAGGTCACGGGCGAGAGCGGCCTCCACCACGATCTCAACTACGTGCGCAACTCGGTGAAGGCGACCGTCGACGCGTACGACGGCACGGTGACGTTCTACGTCGTCGACGAGGACGACCCGATCGCCGCCGCCTACGTGAAGGCGTTCCCCGACCTGTTCTCGCCGGCGGACGACATGCCCGACGCCATGCGCTCGCACCTGCGCTACCCGGAGGACCTGTTCCGCCTCCAGACGGCCGCCTACGCCCGCTATCACCTGACCGACCCCGACGAGTTCTACACGCAGGAGTCCGCCTGGCGGGTCGCCCGCGACCCGGGCACCGCCGGCGCCGACCCCAACACCGAGGTCACCAACGAGCAGGGCGAGGCCACGGGTGAGACCCGGGCCGCCCGCATCGCGCCCTACTACCAGCTGCTGCAGCTACCGGCGGAGGCGGACGACCCGCCCACCGACGCCGAGATGGTGCTCATGCGCCCGTACGTGCCCTACAGCGAGCAGGAACAGAGCCAGCTTCTCACGGCGTTCATGGCCGCCCGCATGGACCCCGAGAACTACGGCAAGCTGGTCGTCTACGAGATGGAGGGCGAGGGCAACACGCTGCCCGACGGGCCCGGCATCGCCGCGGCGACGATCGGTGGCGACCGGGACGTCACCGAGGCCCGCCGCAACGCCGGCGAGGACGCCGAGGTGCGCCTCGGCAACCTGCTGCTCATTCCCATCGACAACGCGGTGCTGTACGTGCAGCCGTGGTACCAGGTGGCCAAGGACCCCAACCGCCAGCTCCCCCAGCTCACGCAGGTGATCGTGGCGTTCGGCGACCGTGTGGTCATCGAGGAGACGCTGCAGGAGGCGCTGGAGGCGATGTTCGGCCAGCAGACCAGCACCCAGGAGCAGCCCGACGCCGGCACGGACGACGAGGGCGAGGGCGGCGGTGACCCGGGCGGTTCCGACGACGGTTCCGACGACCCGGCTCCCGACGAGCCGAGCGGCACGGCGGCCGAGCAGGCGGCCGCGCTGCTCGAGGAGGCCGGCACCCTGTTCGACGAGGCCGACACCGCGCTGTCCGAGGACGGCGACCTCGGGCGGTACCAGGAGCTCGTGCGTGAGGCGAACGCCAAGGTCGACGAGGCCTACGACCTCCTCCAGGGGGAGGAAGCGCCCGAAGACGCGCCCGACACCCCCACGACCACCACCGCCCCGGCGTAGCGACTGGTCGGGTCCCCCGGTCGCGAGCCGCTGACCAGGGGAGTTGGCGTTCTCGGTGGGGGACGCTATGTTGTCGATCCCGAACGGCGCGGGGTGGAGCAGTCTGGTAGCTCGTCGGGCTCATAACCCGAAGGTCGCAGGTTCAAATCCTGCCCCCGCCACCAAGTGAAACGCAGGTTGGGCCCATCCGAGAGGATGGGCCTTCCTCGTTCTCGAGCTGACCTCCAACGGATCTTCCAACGGGTGCCGTGCCGTGGCCGGATCGACGCTGGGAGTTCCCGATAGCTACTCGGCCTTCGTCTTGAGTGGCAGGAGGCGGCGCAGCTCGCGCTCGACCACTGCGCCGTCGGGGCCTGCCTGGCCGAGCAGTGCGAGCACCTGGTCGTGGTCCTCGCCGGCGGCTCGCCTGCCGAGTCGAGCGCCGCAGACGGCGTCGGCGGAGTTGATGCCGGCGTGGATGGCGAGGCTGGTCGCGGCGATATTGCGCCTGGCTTCCAGGTCACTGGCCGCCGCCTCGGCGAACATGCGGTAAGCGCCTCATGACCCGACGGTCGCAGGTTCAGATCCTGCCCCCGCCACCAAAGGCAGAATGAAGGCCCAGGTCCCCGACCTGGGCCTTCGCCGTGGGGTCGCTTGGCGGAAGTCCGGGACCTTCGGCCCTACGGCGTCGGCTGCCACGTCCGTACGTTTCGTGTCAGGAACGTTGTGACCGATCGGGGGCGCCCTCTGCCGCCGGGACGGTTGCGACCGACGAAGGAGCGTGGACGTGACCGACCTGGCACCCCGGACGGTGGGCGACCTCGCAGCGGACCGGTCCGGAGCCGCCAGCGCCGTCGAACGCGCTGGGTTCGACGATTGGTGCCGCAGAAAGCGCAGCCCGCTCGACACCTGCGCCGCGGTCGGACTCGACCCGGACGCGCTGGCGGAGTTCGACACGCACCGGCACATCCACAGGGACGACAACGTCCTGTTCCCCGCCGCATTCGCCGCTCTCGACTCGTTCACGAGCGCCGCCTGCGGTCCGGACGAGGAGGCGAGGACATGACAGACACCCCGACAGTCGCACCGGCCCCATCCGAGAAGGCGGGACCAGACCCTGCAACGGAGGCTCGACCTGACGCTGGAGAAGGGGCTCCGCCCGATGTCGACGAGACGGTCCGACGCGCGCCGCCCGGAAAGAACTTCCGCGACGACGGCTGGCTCGTGATCGCCGTCCTCGTCTCGCTCCTCGCGATCTTCATCGCCGTGGTCGGGGTCGGCTTCGGCATGCGCGCGATCGACGAGGCCGACGGCGCCGGTGGCGCCGCCACCGCGTCGGGCGAGCCGATGACGTTCCAGATCGAGGTCGGCGAGCTGTACGTCCGACCCGCGTCGATCGAGGTGCCCGCGGGCACCGAGGTGATCGTCGAGGTCACCAATGCCGGCACGATGCAGCACGACCTGAAGCTCGACGGCAACACCGGCACCGAGATGATCGAACCGGGCGGACAGGCGACGGCGAGCCTCGGCATCGTCGACGAGACATCACAGGCCTGGTGCACGGTGCCTGGCCACAGGCAGGCCGGCATGGTTCTCGACATCGACGTCGCCGGAGCCGCTGCAGCGGCGTCCGGGGACAGCGGTGCCGACAGCACCGGAGCGGCGTCCGGCGCCGAGATCGACTTCGCCGCCGAACCCGCCGCCGATTTCACTGCGTACGATCCGACGTTGCAGCCCGCGCCGGGCGGTGTCGAGCACGAGATGACGCTCCACGCCACCGAGACGGTGATGGAGGTGGCGCCGGGGGTCACCCAGGAGATGTGGACGTTCAACGACCAGTTCCCGGGCCCGGCCCTGCGCGGACGGGTCGGCGACATCTTCACGATCACCCTCGTCAACGACGGGGAGCTGGGTCACTCGATCGACTTCCACGCCAGCAAGGTGGCGTGGAACGACGAGATGCGGACGATCGAACCGGGGGAGTCCCTCGTCTACCAGTACGAGGCCAAGCACGCCGGCATGTTCATGTACCACTGCGGCACCGCCCCCGCCCTGCACCACATCGGCAACGGCATGCACGGTGCCATCGTGATCGACCCGCCGGATCTCGCGCCGGTCGACCACGAGTACGTGCTGGTCCAGTCCGAGATCTACACCGGCCCCGAGGGCGAACCCGGTGACCTGGACAAGATGACCCGCGAGGAGCACGACGCCGTCGTGTTCAACGGCTACGTGAACCAGTACCAGCACCGGCCCATCCGGGTCGAGCCTGGTGAGCGCGTGCGGGTCTGGGTGCTCGACGCTGGTCCGAGCGAGAACTCGTCGTTCCACATCGTCGGCACCGTGTTCGACACGGTGTTCCGGGAAGGCTCCTACACGCTCCGCCCGGACGAGCGACAGGGCGGCGCCCAGGCGCTCGACCTGCAGCCGTCCCAGGGCGGGTTCGTCGAGTTCACGTTCGACGAAGCCGGCCTCTACCTGATCGTGACCCACAAGTTCGCGAATGTCGGCAAGGGCGCCCTCGGGGTGTTCCAGGCGGGCGACGTCGACGCCGAGGGCGTCGCGCACTGAGTAGGAAACGCATGACCGAGACGCCAGCTCTCGCCGCCGTGATCTTCGACCTCGCCCATGCTGTGTGCACCCTTCCGCCGGGTGACGGGGCGAGGTCGCGGCCGGTCAGCCGGCGGTGTAGCCGCCGTCGGCGACGAATTCGGCGCCGGTGACGAAGCTGGCCTCGTCGCTCGCGAGGAACGTGATCAACGCCGCGATCTCCTCGGGCTGGCCCAGTCGCCGCATCGGGGTCGCTCCGACGAGTTGCTCGCGGTCGGTGTCGCCGAGGATCGGGGTGTCGACGTAGCCGGGGTGGACCGAGTTGACCCGCACACCCGCTTCGGCCCATCCGAGGGCCGTCGTCTTGGTGAGCAGGCGGACGGCGCCCTTGGCGGCGTGGTAGGCGGGGCTGACGCCCGAGCCCACGATCCCGTACATCGAGCTGACGTTGACGACCGCACCGTGCTCGCTCGTCTTGAGGGCGTCGGCGGCGGCCTTCATCCCGAGGAACACGCTGGTCTGTGTCACGGCGACGACCTTGTTCCAGGTGTCGACGGTGGTCACCTCGAGCGCCTCGGTGTCGCCGATGCCGGCGTTGTTGACGAGGATGTCGAGCCCGCCGAACCGATCGATGGTCTCGGCGATGGCGTCGGCCCACCCCTGTTCGTCGGTGACGTCGAGGTGCAGGAACGCGGCGGCGCCGCCGGACTGCGCGATCTCGCTGGCGACGGCGGCGCCGAGGTCGTCTTGGACGTCGGCGACGACGACGGAGCCGCCTTCGGCGGCGATGCGCGAGGCGGTGGCCCTGCCGATGCCGCTGGCACCGCCGGTGACGACTGCGACTCGTCCATCGAACCTGGTCATGATGATTGCCTCCGTTGGTGTGATGATGACCGAGCTGGTCGGGTCGAATCGTCAGACAGCGAGGGCGGCGTGACCGTCGCTGCCGGTCTCACGGCGGATGGCGGGGAGCACTTCGGTGGCGAGGAGCTCGATGGACCGGGCGGTGTCGGCGAAGGGGAGCCCACCGAGTCCGATCTGAGCGACAAGCGGTCCTGGCCGACGGCCTCATGCTCCCACAGGATCTTGTCGATGATCTCTTGGGCGCTGATCGAGCGCCGCCGAACAATCGATAGGACCCCACCGGGAGGAAGAACCCATGGCGACGCAGCAGACCGGCTCGTCACGAGCGTGGCCGCGGCTACGAGTCCAGGACTGGGCCGACACCCGCGACACCCTGCACATGTGGACCCAGATCGTCGGCAAGGTCCGGCTCTCGCAGGCACCCCTGCTCAACCACTGGTGGCAGGTCACCCTCTACGTCAGCCCCCGCGGGCTGACGACCTCGACCATCCCCTACCGCTCGGGGGCCTTCGACCTCGAGTTCGATTTCGTCGAGCACCAGCTGAGGATCCGCAGCAGCGATGGCGGCGAGCGCCGCGTGCCCTTGGCGCCGAAACCGGTGGCGGAGTTCTACGGCGAGACCATGGCGGCCCTCGACGAGCTCGGTATCGACGTGGAGATCGACGCCCGGCCCAACGAGGTGGACCCGGCGATCCCCTTTGCCGAAGACCACGAGCACTCTTCCTACGATCCCGATGCCGCCCAGCTGTTCTGGCGGCAGCTGTTGCAGGCCGACCGGGTGATGGGTGAGTTCCGCGCTCACTTCGTCGGCAAGGTCAGCCCGGTGCACTTCTTCTGGGGCGCGATGGATCTGGCGTGCACCCGGTTCTCCGGCCGAGACGCGCCCGTGCACCCCGGCGGGGCGCCCAACTGCGGGGACTGGGTGATGGTCGAGGGCTACTCCCGCGAGCTGAGCAGCTGCGGGTTCTGGCCAGGTGGGGGCGAGGAGGGCGCGTTCTACTCCTACGCCTATCCCGAACCGGACGGCTTCGCCGACCACCCGGTGGGACCGGACGGGGCGTACTACAGCGCCGAGAACGGTCAGTTCCTGCTGCCCTACGAAGCGGTGGCCACGGCCGACGACCCGGACCGTGCGCTGGCGGAGTTCCTGCACACCACCTACGCCGCTGCCGCCGACCTCGGGGGCTGGTCCCGCGGTCGCCTCGAGGACGACCCCGCCCGATGGCCGCAGCACAGGCCGGGACGGTCGAAGGGCTGACAGGCGACACCGCGTGCCGAGGTGGTCAGCCGGCTGCGGCGGTGGCGACGTGCCGGAGGTGTCGTGGTTCGAGGATCATCCTCCGACCTCGATCGAGCTCATCCACGCGGGCTGGAGCGCGGCCCGCGACTTCGCTGATCGACCGCTGCCGTCCAGGCGCTGCCGGCGCCGGCGTCAGGCGCGGGGTGCGAGCCCTCCGAAGACGATGTCGAGGAGCTCGTGGAGCCCGGGTCGAGGGTCGTCGATGTGGTGGAGCGCCCACTCGCGCATCGCCGACTCGAATGCGCGTCCCAGCATCTCCATGGCTCGGTCGAGGGGGATGTCGTCGCGCACCTTCCCGTCGGCTGTCGCCGCCTCGAGGATGTCGCGGATCTGGGTGAAGACGCGGGGGACGGCGGCGCCGCCGGGGAGCACGGCGTCGTGGCGGATGGGGATGGTGTAGACGAATCGGGCCAGCAGGTCGTCCTGCAGCATCGTGGCCGCGGTGGCGTCGAGCATGGCGCTCACCTGCGACTCGGGGTCGTCGCCCGTCGTCGGGACTGCGACCTCTGCGCTGCCGAGGAGGCGCTCGAAGAGGTGCTCGAGGATCTGGTCGCGCTCGGCGAAGTGCTTGTAGAAGGTGGCGCGCGAGATGCCGGCCTCCTGGGCGATGTCCTCGACCCGCGTGCCGATGTAGCCACGCTCGGCGAACAGCGCGAGCGCAGCTTCGAGGATGGCATCGCGGGTGCGGTCGCGCGCCGCAGCTCGTGGGCCCGGCCAGCCGGTCTTGGGGGATGCCATGGGGGGAATCATACACGGGTATGGACGCATGGGTAGACGTTCGTACGACACGTGTCTACCCTTGCGTCCATGACGAACGACTCGCATCCAGGACGCTTGGCCCGCTCGGCCCGCTGGAGCGCCGCACATCGCAGATTCGTCGTCGCCGCCTGGGTCCTGCTCGCCGTCGGTGGGCTGGTGGTGGACCGGGCGATGGAGCCCGACTTCCGCAACGACCTGTCGGTGCCGGGCGCCGATTCGGAGGAGGCGTTCGACCTGCTCCACGAGCGGTTCCCCGAGCGCGCCGGCGACAGCATGCAGGTCGTTCTCCAGGCTCCGGCCGGCCTGGACGACCCGGCGGTCCGCGCGGCGGTGGACGCCAGCACGGCGGCGATGGCGTCGCTCCCCGACGTCGCCGACGTGCGCTCGCCGTACGGCCCGGGCCCGGAGGCGATCTCCGCGGACGGGACCATCGGGTTCATCACGGTGCAGTTCGACCAGCGGGCCAACGACATCCCGACCGAGTCGGTCGAGACGGTCCAGGACGCGGCGGCGCCGATCCGCGACGCCGGGGTGCAGGTCGAGTTCGGTGGCGCGCCGGTGGAGACCGAGCAGGGTCCGAGCGGCAGCGAGGTGATCGGGTTGGCCGCCGCCATGATCGTCCTGCTGCTCGCCTTCGGATCGGTCGTCGCCATGGCCGTCCCGCTGGTCACCGCGGTGCTCGCGCTCGCCGTCGGCGTGTCGATCGTGGGCCTGCTCACCAACTGGATCTCGATCGGCACCTCGGGTCCGGTGGTCGCCGCGATGATCGGGCTCGGCGTGGGCATCGACTACGCACTGCTGATCGTCACGCGCCACCGCGAGAACATGGCCCGGGACCACGACGCCGACGCCTCCATCCCCGTCGCCCTGTCGACCGCCGGACGGTCCGTGCTGGTCGCAGGGGGCACCGTGATCGTGGCGATCCTGTCGCTCTACCTGATCGGCATCGATTTCGTGGCCGCCATCGGCCTCGCCAGCGCGGTCACCGTCGCCACCACCCTGGCGGCGTCGGTCACGTTGCTGCCGGCGCTGCTGGGGTTCGCCGGCGACGCCATCGACCGGTGGAGCCTGCCGTTCCTGCACCATCACGGTGGCGCGGATCACGACAGTTGGTGGCACCGCTGGACCGGCGCCATCCAGCGCCGGCCCTGGGTCGCGTTCGGGTCGTCGCTGCTGATCCTCCTGGCCCTGGCCGTGCCGCTGTTCTCCATGCGGCTCGGGTCCGCCGACGCCGGCGCCAACCCGCCGGAGACCACCACCCGGAAGGCCTACGACCTGATCGCCGAGGGCTTCGGGCCCGGCTTCAACGGCCCCCTGCTCGTCGCCGCCGACCTTCCCGGCACCCCGGACGAGGACGCCGCCGCCCTCGAGTCGATCACGACCGAGCTGCGCTCGACCGACGACGTGACCGCCGTTGCTCCGCCTCTCGTGAACGAGGCGGGCGACGCCGCGGTGATCTCGGTGATCCCCGCAGCGTCTCCCCAGGACGAGCGCACCGACGCACTCGTCCACACCGTGCGCGACGACGTCCTCCCCACCGCCACCGACGGCACGGAGGTCACCACCTCCGTCGGCGGTCCGACCGCGGTCAACATCGACCTCGCCGACAAGCTCGCCGCCCGCCTGCCCGTCTTCATGGCCGGCGTCATCGGCCTGAGCTTCCTGCTGCTCATGATCGAGTTCCGGTCCCTGTTCGTCCCGTTCAAGGCCGCGCTCATGAACCTGCTGTCGATCGGCGCTGCCTACGGCGCGGTCGTGGCCGTGTTCCAGTGGGGGTGGCTGTCCGGGATCCTCGGCACGTCCATCGGCCCCATCGAATCCTTCGCCCCGATGATGCTCTTCGCCGTCCTGTTCGGCCTCTCCATGGACTACGAGGTCTTCCTCCTCTCACGGGTGCGCGAGGAGCACCTGCGCACCGGCGACAACTCGGCGTCGGTCCGCGACGGCATCGCGTCGACCGCCCGGGTGATCACCGCCGCGGCGTCGGTCATGGTGATCGTGTTCCTGAGCTTCCTGCTCAACGACCAGCGCGTGGTGAACCTGTTCGGATTCGGCCTCGCCTTCGCGATCCTCGTCGACGCCACCATCGTCCGGCTCGTCCTCGTCCCGTCCACCATGGACCTCGCCGGCCGCGCCAACTGGTGGATGCCCCGCTGGCTCGACCGCCTCCTACCCCGCCTGGCGCCGGAGGTCACCGACGAGCCCGGGGGCGCCCGCACCGAGGGCACCGACGCCGAACGCATCGACAGCGAGCGCATCGGTACGTAGGTGCCGACCGCCGGGTCGGTTTCCGGGCGTGACCGAGACAGACTCACCCAGCAGACAAGGAGACATCAGATGTCCAACCTCATGCAGCCCCTCCGTGACGAGCACCGCGAGCTGCTCCCGAGCGTCGAGGCGCTCCGGACGACCGCCGACGCCATCGGTGCGGTCCCGGTTCCCGAGCTCCGCCGGCACGTGGCCGAGGCGCACGAGTTCCTCGCCCACCACCTGCTGCCCCACGCGGGGGTCGAGGAGGCGGCCCTCTACCCCACGGTCGAGCAGGTCATGGGGTGCCCCGACGCCACGGCCACGATGCGCCGCGACCACGTGGAGATCGAGCGGCTCACCCACGACCTCGCCACCATCCACACCGAGCTCTCCGACCGCGACGAGCTGCCGGACGAAGCGCTCGGCGAGCTGCGCCGGGTCGTCTACGGCCTCTACGCCCTCGTCACCGTGCACTTCGCCAAGGAGGAGGAGGTCTACATCCCCCTGCTCGAGGCCCGACTCTCCGAGCAGCAGGCAACCGAGCTCTTCACCCGGATGCACGACCACCACCACTCGCACTGAGACCCGAGATGGAGCCAGCGGGGCGCGGCACGCGTTCGTCGACGGCTGGACCGGCGCCATGTGGGCCGGGGTCGCCGTCATGGCAGCGCTGTTCGTCCTGGTCCTCGTCCGTGGACCACGCCGAGTCTCGGGCGCCGTCACCATCGAGGATCCGATCCCGTCTGTCCCGTCGAGATGAGCGACGAGATCGTCGCTGCACTCGTCAACGCCGACGTCACCTACGTCCGCCTGGCGGATGCGAGCCACGACGACGTCGGACGCCTCGGGGCCGAAGCGATCCGGACGTTCATCACCTCCGACGAATGGGGTAGCCCTCGGCCGATCGGGTAGGTGATCGCGTACCGTTGTTGGCCGACGCCAGGAGGACGCATGGAGATCGTCACGATCGAGACGAGCGCCCTCGGGGACCGCAGCTACGTCGTCGTCGCCGGCCGGACGGCGGCGGTCGTCGACCCGCAGCGCGACATCGACCGGGTGCTCGAGGTCGCGGAAGGGCGGGGCGTCGCGGTGACGCACGTGTTCGAGACCCACCTCCACAACGACTACGTCACCGGCGGGTACGAGCTGGCGCGCCGCACCGGTGCGGCGTACGTCCTGCCGAGCGGCGCCGACGTGGACTTCGACCGCGTCGAGGCGGCCGACGGCGACGAGTTCGACCTCGGTGACGGCGTCACCGTTCGGGCGATGCGCACCCCCGGTCACACACCCCATCACCTCTCCTACGTCGTGGTCGACCGGGGGGAACCGGCCGGGGTGTTCACCGGCGGGTCGCTGCTCTACGGCACGGTGGGGCGCACCGACCTCATCAGCGACGCCGAGACCGAGCGCCTGACCCGCGAGCAGTTCCGGTCGGCCCGACGCCTCGCACAGGAGCTGCCCGGTGACGTGAGCGTCCATCCGACGCACGGCTTCGGGAGCTTCTGCTCGTCGTCCTCGTCGAGCGGCGCCGACCGCAGCACGATCGCCGAGGAGCGGCGCACCAACATCGCGCTGACGACCGGCGACGAGTCCCGCTTCGTCGACGAGCTGCTGGCCGGCCTCACCGCCTACCCCCGCTACTACGCGCACATGGCGGCGCTGAACGCCGCCGGCCCGGCGCCGATCGACCTGTCCCCGCCCGCGCCGGCCGACCCGGCCGAGATCCGCCGGCGGATCCATGCCGAGGAGTGGGTGGTCGACCTGCGCGAGCGTCACGCCTTCGCGCAGGCCCACCTGGCCGGCACGATCAACGTCGAGGTCGGCGACAGCTTCACCACCTACCTCGGGTGGACGATCCGGTGGGGGACGCCCGTCACGCTCGTAGGCGACACGGCCGAGGAGGTCGCCGATGCGCAGCGCCAGCTGGCGCGCATCGGGATCGACCGTCCCGCGGGCGCGGCCGCCGGCGGTCTCGACAGCTGGGGTCGGGGCGGCGACATCCGGTCCTACCGCAGCGCCACCTTCGCCGACCTCGCCCGGAAGCGGGGTGACGGCGAGCTGGTCGTGCTCGATGTGCGCCGCCAGGACGAGTGGGCCGAGGGCCACATCGAGGGCGCGCTGCACATCCCGCTCGACCAGGTCGAGGTCCGCATGGACGAGGTTCCGGCCGACCGGCCGGTCTGGGTCCACTGCGCCTCCGGGTTCCGGGCCTCGATCGCCGCGTCGCTGGTCGACCGCGCCGGACGGACGGTCGTGGCCATCCACGACGAGTGGGCCAAGGTGCCCGACCACCCGTCGCTCCCGGTGCGCACCGCCGCCTGACGAGGCCGTGATCGGCCGCGCGCACCCGGTCGGGTTCTCAGCCGTCGGGGCTGGATGGTGGTGGGCCGAGCAGCTCGACCCCGTAGCGGGAGGCGATCTCCGCCAGTCGGCCCATCTCGGTGCGCGGATCGGCGGATGGGGTCGCGATCGCCGCGACCTCCTCGAAGAACGCCTCGAACCCGGCGGGCATGGTGAGGCTGAGATGGCGGCCGTGCTCCGAACGGATCTGGTAGCCGTGCGGAACCCCGCGCGGCCCCCAGATCCAGGCGCCCGGGCTCGCGTGGATCACGTCGTCACCGACGAAGACGCTGTACTCGCCGTCGAGGATGTAGAACGCCTCGTCCTCGCGGTGGTGCACGTGGAGCGGCGGCACGGATCCCCGCGGGCTCGCCACCTCGACGGCGCCGAGCAGTCCGCTCGTGTCGCTGGCGGACGCGAGCACGGCCATCGTCTGCGTGAAGAACGGGAATGGCACGCGTCCGTCTCCCCGGGACCATCCGGCGACTCGACCGCACCCAGTGTCGAGGCTCCTCGGCGACCGGACAACCCCCCGGCTGGGGGAGCCGCCAGCCGGCCGACCGGCCGACCAGGCAGACCGCGTTCCGGCCGGGTGTGCGTGGCGGCCGGCCTCAGCCCGGGACTGTGGCAGCCACGCCGGATGCCGGCTCCAGGATCTCGACGGACCCGTGCGTGCCGTCGACCCGGATGCGCTGGCCGTCCGCGATCAGGCGGGTGGCGTCCTGCACCCCGACGACGGCCGGCAGCCCGTACTCCCGTGCGACCACGGCGCCGTG
>DASUQS010000213.1:0-12209 GCA_036280455.1 Acidimicrobiales bacterium | reverse complement strand
GTGCCGGCGCCGCCGGGCACCAGGACCTGGGCCAGGGCGCCGACGTGACCGGCGACGAGGTAGGCGGCGGCCCGGGTGAGCGTGAGCACACCGGAGCTCGCTGCCCCCGCCGAGGTGAGGTCGTCGCGCCGGAGTGCCACGTAGACCAGAGTGGCCACGACCGCGGCGCCGTAGCCGGCGGTGCGTCCCGCCATGAAGCCGGCCGCGAACACGGGAAGGAACAGCACGGTGGCCGCCACCTCGCCGCTCGCCACCCCGGCCAGCACGAGCGCGACGGCGAGGATGACGACGATCAGCGACGCCGCCCCGAGCAGAACGCCGCGGGCGTTGCCTGCGCGGAGCCCGGTCAACCGGTCGGTCAAGCCCTGCCCCATCGGGGCAAGCCTAGGGGGCCGTCCGGCACGTTGTCGCCCTGGGTCACGTCCGGCGGGCGGCACACCACACCAGGCGCGCGCCGTGCGCCGCGCACGGGTGGCCGATCAGAGGTAGGTCCCGGGACGGGCCTCGCTGTCGCCGCCCATCGGGGACGCGCCCGGTGGCAGGCGGCGGCGCATGTCGTCGAGCTGCTGTCGGGCCGCCATCTGCTGGGCGAACAACGTGGCCTGGATGCCGTGGAAGAGCCCCTCGAGCCACCCCACCAGCTGGGCCTTGGCGATGCGCAGCTCGCCCTCGCTCGGCGCGTTCGTGCCGGCGAACGGGTGCGCCAGGCGACCCAGCTCGTCGCGCAGGTCCGGCGACAGGGCGGTCGCCAGTTCGGTCACCGACGTCTCGTAGATCTCGCGCAGGCGGTCGCGGCTGGGCTCGTCGAGGTCGGCGTCGGACTGGCGCACCTCCTCCAGCAGCAGCTTGATCATCGACCCGATGCGCATCACCTTGGCGGGCTGCTCGACCGCTTCGGACTGCTGCTCCCGCCCGTCGGCCTGCGCGTCCTGGACCACCTCCGGATGCTCGACCTGGGCGGCAGACCCGCTCGCGGCGTCCGTCGGCTGGTTCTCGTCAGGAGTCTGCATAGGAGGTCCATCCTGCCACGGGATGTGCCGTGCACCGACCCGCCCG
Source organism: Acidimicrobiales bacterium (assembly GCA_036280455.1). Classification (GTDB taxonomy): domain Bacteria; phylum Actinomycetota; class Acidimicrobiia; order Acidimicrobiales; family VFJN01; genus ZC4RG19. The sequence continues at coordinate 11,153 of DASUQS010000213.1, read as the reverse complement.
GCGGCCTCCGCGGAGCATCAGCGCGAGGTGGCGAGCAAGGGCACGAGCATCTCGGCGGAGGTCAGCGATCCGTGGCGACCGACCAGGTCGTACGGCCCCGTGTCCAGCGGATCGTGGAAGGCCACGTCGCGGCGCGCCACCAGGGCCACGTCGCCGAGGCGGGCGGCGGCGGCCTCCGAGACCACCGGGCCGAGCCAGCCGTCGCGGATCATCTGCGAGCGGGACACCACCCAGGCGTCGTCGCCGTGGTGAGCGGTCGCGGCGTCGAGCAGGGCCGACGCCCGCCCCGAGCGGGCGTGCAACCAGCGGAACCGCCCCTCGCCCGACTGCATCGAGCACATGCCGAGCACGTCGCCGGCGAGCGGCACCACGTTGCCCCCCACCTCGACCTGGCCGTGGTCGGCGGTCACGACGAGCGCCGCGCTCCGGGGCAGCACGGCGAGCAGGCGCTCGATCGTGTGGTCGATCCACGTCAGCTCGGCGTCGTAGTGCTCGCCGAGCCCGTACTCGTGGGCGACCTTGTCGAGCCCGTCGTAGTAGGCGTACACGAACGGCTCGGACGAGCGCAGCAGGCGGTCGACCTCGGTGACCATCGTCGCCAGGGTGCGGTAGCCCCAGTAGCGGGCCGGGTCGAGGTGGGCGCCGGTGAAGCCGGAGGTGCGGTACTCGGCCCGCGTCACCACGGGCGGCCGCTCCCCCATGAACGGCGGCGTCGGCTGCATCTTGGTGGGCGGGATGCTCTGGCGGGAGTCGCCGGCGCCCGTCGACCAGCGCAGCACGTTCAGGACCTCGCCGTGCACGGCCATGCGGTAGCCCACGATGCCGTGCTCGCCGGGCGGCAGGCCCGTCGTGATCGAGGTCAGCGCGGTCGCCGTCGTCGACGGCGCCACGGTGGTGACGGGCTGGGTGTCCATCGTGGCGATCGTCGGCACGAGCGCGCGGCGGGCCTGGAGCTGCTCCCAACCCAGGCCGTCGACGACGAACACCACCACCTGGGGCGCGTCGACGGCATACCCCGGCATCCAGGCGGGGGGTTCCTCCGGACCGAGCAACGCCGGAACGATGTTGGTGATGCAGGGCCCGCCGTAGTCGGGAAGTACGAGTTCGTCCACGCCTGTGCTTTCTCTCGCGAGCCACCGTAACCGCCGTGCGCCACGGGGAAACCCCGCCCTCCGTGGTTCGCCGTCTGGCACCCCCTACAGTTGCCGTCGTGAAGGTGTCCACCCGAGGCGACTACGCCAGCCGCGCCCTGCTCTCCCTGGCGCTGCACAGCGAGGAGTCGGGCCCGACCTCGGTGCGTGACATCGCGGAGCGCACGGGGCTCCCCCAGCCCTACCTCGAGCAGATCCTCCTGGCCCTGAAGGGTGCGGGCCTCGTGCGGTCGAAGCGCGGCGTCGGCGGGGGGTACGTGCTCGCCCGGGAGCCGGGCGCCATCACCCTCGGCGACATCGTGAGCGCGGTCGACGGGCCGATCGCCGTCGGCGACTTCGGCGAGCCGCACAAGGACGGGGCCTGCGACCACGAGGGGCAGTGCGTGCTGCTGTCGATCTGGGGGATGGTCAGCCACCACATGCGCCGCCACCTCGACGAGCTGACGTTGGCGGACATCGCCACGATGGCCCGGGGCGATCGCGAGTGGCCGGTGGTCGAGACCGCCGACACCCTCGACTGAGACATCAGGGCGAGGGGCCGGGGCGCACCTCCGCCTCTCCTCTCAGGTCAGAGAGGCGAGCACCGTGGCGAGGTCGTCCGGCAACGGTGATGTGAAGACCAGCGGCTCGTCGGTGATCGGGTGGTCGACCCCGAGCCGCTCGGCGTGGAGGAACGGGCGCTCCATCGGCAGGGACTGGCGCTGGCCGCTGTAGCGTCCGTCGCCGACCACCCGGTGGCCGATCGACGCCAGGTGCACCCGGATCTGGTGGGTGCGACCGGTCTCGAGCCGGCACCGGAGCTCGGTGACCTCGACCGGCTCGTGGAACGTGCGCACGACCTCGTAGCGCGTGCGGGCCGGCTTGCCCGTGACCGTCACCGCCATGCGGGTGCGATCGCGAGACGACCGGCCGATCGGCGCGTCGATCATCCCGGTCGGCGAGCCGACGGTGCCCCACACCAGCGTGCGGTACTGCCGCTCGACCTCGCGGGCGGCCAGCATCGCGACGAGGGTCTCGTAGGCGTCGTCGGTGCGGGCCACGAGCATCAGCCCCGAGGTGCCCTTGTCGAGGCGATGGACGATGCCGGGGCGGTCCGGCTGACCGACGTCGCGGATCTCCGGATACCGGGCGAGCAGGCCGTGCACCAACGTGCCCGAGGTCTGGCCGGCACCCGGGTGGACGACGAGGCCCGCTGGCTTGTCGATCACCAGCAGGTGCTCGTCCTCGTGCACCACCGGGACCGGCACCGTGGCGTCGGCGTCCAGCGTCGCCTCGGGCGGGAGGTCGGGGACGTCCATCTCGAGCTCGTCGCCCTCGACCACCCGGTGCGATCTGGTGGTGACCGGCTTGCCGCCGACGAGGACGGCGCCGTCATCGACGAGGCCCGCAGCCTCCGCTCGGCTGCGACCGGTCACCAGGGCGACGACACGATCGAGCCGCTGGCCGTCGAGCGCCCGCGGCACGAGCTCCTTCATCGATCGCCGGTGACGGGACCGTCGTGCGGCCGCCCGGCGTCAGCCTCGTCCGCGCGAGCGCGCTCCTCGCCCGGTTCGGGCTCGCGCCACTGGGCGATGAACAGAAGGATGGCACCCACCACGATCGCCGAGTCCGCGACGTTGAAGACGGGCCACCACTGCAGGTCGACGAAGTCGACGACGCCGCCACCGAGGAACCCGTCGCCCTCCCGGAACGCCCGGTCGATCAGGTTGCCGATGGCGCCACCCAGCACGAGGCCGAGCGCGACCGCCATCGTCGGCCGGGTGGCGTGCCGCCCGGTGCGCAGGAGCACGGCCACGACGACGAGCGCCAGCAGCGAGATGAGCGGACCGCGGCCGTCGGCCAGGCTGAACGCCGAGCCGAAGTTCATCGTCAGGCGCAGGCGCAGCGAGCCGACGAGATCGATGATCTCGCCGTTGCCGAGGCGTTCGACCGCCCACGCCTTGGAGAGCTGGTCGAGCGCGAGGGCGAACGCGGCCACGGAGAGCAGCAGCGGCCAGCGCGCCCGCGCCGGAGCCGGCGTGGCATCCGCCAGCTCGTGCTCGTCGCGCTCGTGTTCCGTGATCATGCCCTCGTCCGCTGGGCGGTCAGGCCCCGTGGAGGCCGGGAGGCCGCCGACCCGATGGTCAACGGAGGCCGAGGCCCCCGCTCTTGCAGGTGACGCACAGAGCAGCGTACGGCAAGGCCTTGAGCCGTTCCTTGGGGATGGCCGTGCCGCACTTCTCGCACTGGCCGTAGGTGCCGGCATGGATCTTCTCGATCGCCACGTCGATCTGCTCGATCGCGGCGCGGGCCTGGGCGGAGAGCGCCAGGTCGCGCTCGCGCTCGACAGCGAGCGTGTCGCCCTCGCCGGACTCCTCGTCGAACTGCACGTCGCCGGGCTCGCGGTCCTCGGTCAGCGAGTCGGCCTCGGCCTGCAGGGACTCGGCCTGGCGCAGGTAGTTGGCGCGCTCGCTCTCGAGATCAGCGAGCTGGCCCTCGAGGAACTTGTCGAGCGTGACCTTCTTCTTCGAACCCGCCTTACCAGCGGCCTTGGCGGGAGCGTCCTTGGTGGCTCTGGGCATGGAATCTCGCCGTCCTCGGGGGAAAGGGTGCTGGATGGTACGCCGACCGGTTTGACCGGTCAAGGAGTCCACGCAGGCTAAGGGTTCGAACGCGTGTTTCCACCCGGCACCGCCAGATGCGTCGGATCAAGCGTCTGACCTGGTGGTTTTCCGGTGCCGGGAAGGTTCGCCGCATGCCGTAACCTTGACGCCATGCCGTTCGGCCCCGTCGACCCCGACCTCGACCTCCCCGCCCTCGAAGAGCGGGCCCTGGCGCGCTGGCGCGAGCGCGAGGTCATCGAGGAGACCGCCCGGCTGCGCAAGGGCGCCGAGCCGTGGACCTTCTACGAGGGGCCGCCGACCGCCAACGGGCGGCCCGGCCTGCACCACGTGTGGGCACGTGCGTTCAAGGACATCTTCCCCCGCTTCCAGACGATGCGCGGCCGCGACGTCCCCCGCAAGGGCGGGTGGGACTGCCACGGCCTCCCGGTCGAGCTCGAGGTCGAGAAGGAGCTCGGGCTCCACAACAAGCAGGACATCGAGGCCTACGGGGTCGAGGCGTTCAACGAGCGCTGCCGGGCCTCCGTGCGGCGCTACGTCGAGGACTGGTCGTCGCTGACCTCCCGCAGCGGCGTGTGGATCGACACCGCCGACGCCTACTGGACGATGAGCAACGACTACGTCGAGTCGGTGTGGTGGCTCATGCGCCAGCTCTGGGACAAGGGCCTCCTGTACGAGGGGCACCGGGTGACCCCCTACTGCGGGCGCTGCGGCACCGCCCTCAGCTCCCACGAGGTGGCCCAGGGCTACCGCGACGTCGTCGACCCCTCGATCTACGTGCGCTTCCCGCTGGTCGGCGACGGGGCGCCCGACGCCGACCTGCTCGTGTGGACGACCACGCCGTGGACGCTCATCTCCAACGTCGCCGCGGCCGTCGGCCCGACGTTCGGCTACGTGCGGGTGGCCTCGCCCGACGGCGGGCGCGACCTCGTGCTCGGCGAGCAGGCGGCCGCCCGCCTGTACCCCGAGGCCCCTGTCCTCGACCGCTGGACCGGGGCCGACATGGCCGCAGCGGGCTGGCGCTACGAGCGCCCGTTCACGTTCCTCGACCCGGTCGCCGGCAAGGACGCCTGGCGCGTCGTGGCGGCCGACTACGTCACCGACGACGACGGCTCCGGCATCGTGCACATCGCCCCCGCGTTCGGCGAGGACGACGCCCAGGTCGGTCGCGCCGAGAACCTCCCCGTGCTCAACCCGGTCGACGCGGACGCCACGTTCGACCACCGCGTGCCGCCGTGGAACGGGCGCTTCGTCAAGGACGCCGACACCGAGATCATCGCGGACCTGCGCACCCGGGGCCTGCTCGTCGCCGAGCAGCCCTACACCCACAGCTACCCGCACTGCTGGCGGTGCGGCACGCCGCTCATCTACTGGGCCAAGACGTCGTGGTTCGTGCGCACGGAGGAGAAGCGTGGCGACCTGCTCGCCCAGAACGAGACGATCGGCTGGTACCCCGACCACATCAAGCACGGCCGCTTCGGGCGCTGGCTCGAGGGCAACATCGACTGGGCCCTCTCGCGCGACCGCTACTGGGGCTCCCCCCTGCCCATCTGGCGCTGCCAGGGCTGCGGCGGCGACACATGCGTCGGCTCGGTCGCCGAGCTGAGCGACCTGGCGGGCCGCGACCTGTCCGACCTCGACCTGCACCGTCCGTTCGTCGACGACGTCACGTGGACCTGCAAGGCCGAGGGATGCAAGGGCACCGTCCGCCGCCTGGCGCCCGTGCTGGACGCCTGGTTCGACTCCGGGTCGATGCCGTCCGCGCAGGCCCACTTCCCGTTCGCCGACGAGGTCGCCGGCGCCGACGGCCTGCCGCCCGCCTTCCCCGCCGACTTCATCTGCGAGGCCATCGACCAGACGCGCGGCTGGTTCTACTCGCTGCTCGCCGTCAACACCCTCGTGTTCGGGCAGACGCCGTACCGCAACGTGGTATGCCTCGGGCACATCGTCGACGAGGACGGCCAGAAGATGTCGAAGTCCAAGGGCAACGTCATCGAGCCCTGGCAGCTCTTCACGACGGTCGGCGCCGACGCGCTCCGCTGGTACTTCTTCTCGTCCGGTCAGCCGTGGGGGCAACGCCGGGTGTTCGAGGACGGCATCCGCGAGGCCGCCCGGCAGACGCTTCTCACGCTGTGGAACGTCCACAGCTTCTTCGTGACCTACGCCGACCTCGACGGCTGGCACCCCGATCCTGGTGCCGACCGATCGGGGCCGCGCCCCACCCACGTGCTCGACCGGTGGGTGCTCGGGGAGCTCGACGCCACCGTCACGGAGGTCACCGAGGCCCTCGACGACTTCGATGCGCTGCGCGGCGCCACCCGCCTCGCCCGCTTCGTCGACGACCTGTCGAACTGGTACGTCCGCCGGAGCCGCCCCCGGTTCTGGAAGGCGAGCGACCCGCAGGCCCACGCCACGCTGCACCACGCGCTCGTCGTGACGTCGCAGCTGCTGGCGCCGTTCTGCCCGTTCCTCGCCGACGAGCTGTACGTCGCGCTCACCGACGAGGCCTCGGTCCACCTGTCCGACTGGCCGGTGCCCTCCGGTGCGGGCGATGCCGAGCTGTCGACGCAGATGGCCGCCGCCCGGCGCCTCGTCGCCCTCGGCCGGGCCGCGCGCACCGACGCCAAGGCCAAGGTGCGCCAGCCGCTCAGCCGGGCGCTCGTGCTGCATCCGGGCATCGCGCTCGGGCCCGACGTGGTCGCCGAGATCGCCACGGAGCTCAACGTCAAGGCGGTCGACGACATCGACACGCTGTCCGGCCTGATGTCGTGGACGATCGTGCCCAACTTCCGGGCACTCGGCCCCCGCCTCGGCCCCAAGGTCAACGCAGTGAAGCAGGCGCTCGCCGACGCCGACGGCTCGGCGCTGCAGCAGCGGCTCGAGACCGAGGGGTTCATCGAGGTCGCCGGCGAGCGACTGACCGCGGACGACGTCGAGGTGCGGGCCGACCGCCACGAGGCGTTCGGCCTCGCGGAGGAGGGCGGCTGGGCCGTCGCGCTCGACCTCGAGCTCGACGACGACCTGCGGCTCGAGGGCCTGGCCCGCGAGCTGGTGCGGGCGCTGAACGACCTACGGAAGGAGAGCGGCCTCGCCGTCTCCGACCGCATCGCCGTCACCATCGAGGCCGACGGCGACGTGGCGGCCGCGATCGCCGCACATCACGGCTACGTGGCCGCCGAGGTGCTGGCCGTCGAGCTCGTGCTCGGCGAGGCCGGGCCGGGCGCGCACGGCCTCACGGTCGACGGCCATCCCGTTCGGGTCTCCATCACCCGAGCCTGACAACGGGGCCGGCCGCCCGGCGGGGTGGGTCAGCGGCGGCGGCCGAAGCGGTTGCCGTCGCCCTCGGCCTTGGCCGGGTCGAAGACGGCCTTGCCCCACTCGCTCGGACGGCTGTTCGGATCGTTCACCGTGGTGACGTCGCCGTTGGCGTGCGGCGGGGGCGGCGGCACCGGCGCGGGACCGAGCGGCTCGTCGGCGGGCGCCCGCAGCTCGGACGGCAGCCACGGACCGCCTCCGTCGCCCGTGACCGCGAACGGCACCGGCTGGGTGGGCGGCCCCATCTCGACCGGGGCCGGCGGCTCCTGCAGGGCGGCGAGCTGTGCGCTCGGGCCGAACGGCGCGCCGACCTCGACGGGCGAGCGACCGTTGCCCTCGCGCTCGGGCCTCTGGTCGGTCGCCTGGGGCACGCGGCTCTCGAGCGGCGGCAGTGGCGGGGCCGGGGGCTCGGGCGCCGCGACATCGGACAGCTCCACCGGCGGCAGCGGCTTGAGCGCAGCGGGGTCGTCGAGCAGCCGCTGCATCTCGGTGATGCCCGAGCGCAGCTGGGTGCGCTGCTCGTCGATGCGCTGAGTCAGGGCTTCGAGGTCGCCCTTCAGCTTGTCGCGGTTCGAGAGGAGGGTCTCGACCTCCTGCTCGGCGGTGACGCGGGCCGAGTCGGCGCCCCGGCGGGCCTCGGCCTCGGCCTCGGCGCGGGTGCGGGCGGCTTCCTCGCGGGCCTCGCTGAGCACGCGGTTGGCCTCTTCCTTCGCCTCTTTGATCGTGGCGTCGGCCGTGCGCTGCGCGAGCACGAGCGTGCGCCGCAGCGTCTCGTCGGTCTCGGACACCTCGGGCACCGGAGCGGCGGCCTGCGGGCGGCGGCGGAGCTCCTCGATCTCGTGCTGCAGTTCGACGAGCCGGCTCTCGGCCGCGTCGGCACGGGCCTGGGCCTCACGGGCCCGATCGTTCAGGTGGCCCACGCTCCCGGCGATGCGCTCGATGAAGTCGTCGACGTCGCGCGTGTTGTAGCCGCCCCGCCGTGCCTCACGGAACTCGACGGCGTGGAGCGTCTGCGGAGTCAGTTCCATGCGCAAGAGAGTAACGAAAACTCCACACCCGCAGGGGGACAGGCCCTCGGTGCCCTGCTCAGCACACCAGACGTGACAGGAAGATGAGCACCAGGATGACGATGATCGGCGACAGGTCGATGCCCATCATCCCCATGCGCACCGGGGGGAGCATGCTGCGCACCGGGGCCAGGACCGGCTCGGTCAGCCGCTCCAGCACGTCGACGATCTGGGCGTACGGGGTGCCCGGCGTGGGCGGGTTGGCGCTCACGACCCACGTCATGATGATGCGGGCGAAGATCACCAGCATGTAGAGCTGGATCAGCAGGCAGACGATGACCATTGATGCGTGGGCTCCCCGGCGGTGGGCGGTGCGATCAGGCTTCGTAGCCGCGCTCGTGCAGGCGTCGCCGCTCCTCGGGCGAGACCTCGACGTCGTTGGGAGTCAGAAGATAGACCTGGTTGGCCACGCGCTCCATCTGGCCGCCGAGGCCGTAGCAGAGACCGCTGGCGAAGTCGATGATGCGGCGGGCGAGGTCGCGCTCGACACCCTGCAGGTTGAGGATGACCGGCACGTTGATCTTGAACTTGTCGGCGACCTCCTGCGCGTCGTTGAACGACGCCGGGCCCACGACGAACGGCTTGGAGGCCGCCGCAGTGGGCAGCGGGCGCACCACGGCGCTGCGGGACGACGACCGGTCGGACGAGCCCGAGCGATCGCTGGACGCCCGCCGGGAGGCGCGCGCCACCTCGAGGTGGCCGTCGACGGCCCGCTCGCCGCGATCGCCTCTGTCACCGCGGTCGCCTCGGTCACCTCGGTCGATGCCGCGATCGCTGCGGTCGATGCTGCGCGGGCCGTGGAGCGAGTGTCCGTTCTCCCGGCCGTTGGGCCGGCCGACCTCGTGGCCGTTCACCTCGTCGTCGACCGAGGGTGGGAGCGTACGCACCGAACCCGACGGCTCCGGGTCGTGCTGGCCCTCGCCGCTCACACGCCGCGCGACAGGCCGAGCCGCGACGGCGCGCTGGTGCTCGCCGGTGACATCGAAGTCGTCGTATTCGTCGTCGGGGCCGAGCCCCAGGTAGAGCATCGCCTTGCGCCACATCGATGCCATGTGTCCTCCACCGGCCGGAAGTGATCTCTAGTGTCGCGCCCCGCCCCCACCAGGGCGCGGACCGAACAGCCCGCTCCCGACTCTCACGAGCGTGGCGCCCTCTGACAGCGCCACCTCGAGATCACCGGTCATGCCCATGGAGAGCTCGGACAACCCCAGCCGGTCGCGCAGCTCGCGCGCCGTGTGAAACGCCGGACGGGCGACCTCGGGAGGCCCGGCCGGCGCGATGGTCATGATGCCCTGCAGGTCGAGCCCCAGGTCGACGAGCCCCTCGGCCACCCCGGCGGCCATGGCCGGCGAGCAGCCGCCCTTGGCGTCCTCCCCCGAGGTGTTGACCTGGAGCAGCACCGCGGCACCGGGCGCGAAGCGCGAAATCTCCGCGCCGAGAGACAGCCGGTCGACGCTGTGCCACAGCGAGACGAACGGCGCCGCCTTGCGCACCTTGTTGCGCTGGAGGCGACCGATGAAGTGCCAGCGGGGGTAGGCGGGCCGCGCCGCGCCGTCGAGCGACTCGAGCTCGCTCTCGACCTCGGTGGCCTTGGACACGAGCTCCTGCACGTAGCTCTCGCCGACATCGACGAGCCCGGCCGCCAGCGCAGCCGACACGACATCCGCGCCGAAGCCCTTGGTGACCGCGACGAGGCGGACGCGGTCGGGGTCCGGTGCCGCGGCGGCGATGCGCTCCCGCACCACGGCCAGACGACTGCCCAGCGTGAGGTCGCGTGGCATCGTGGGGGTCACGCCGCCTCTCCCGGGGCGCACGGCAGCAGGGCGGTCGCCACCCCTACTTCAGGAACGAGGGGACGTCGAACTCGTCGTCGCCGTCGAGGTCGAGTGCGTCGACCGCCGGGCCGCGGGTGAGCGACTCGAGCTCGTCGTCGGCCCGACCGGCGGAGCCGTTCGTGCCTCGTGCCAGCGAGTGGCCGCCCGTCGGTTCGCGGTCGTCCCACCGGTCGAACCCGGCGGCGATCACCGTGACCCGCACCTCGTCGCCCATCTCGTCATCGATGATCGAACCGAAGATGATGTTGGCGTCGGGGTGGGCCACGCCGTGGATGACCTCGGCCGCCTCGTTGACCTCGAACAGGCCCAGGTCGCTGCCACCGGCGATGGTGAGCAGGATGCCGCGGGCGCCCTCGATCGAGGCCTCGAGCAGCGGGCTCGAGATCGCGTTGCGGGAGGCGGCGAGCGCTCGACCCTCGCCCGAGCCGTAGCCGATGCCCATGAGCGCCGAGCCGGCGTTGCTCATGATCATCTTCACGTCGGCGAAGTCGGTGTTGATCAGGCCCGGCGTGGTGATGAGGTCGGTGATGCCCTGGACGCCCTGGAGGAGGACCTCGTCGGCCATCTTGAAGGCGTTGACCATCGACGTCTTCTCGTTGGACACGGTGAGCAGCCGGTCGGTCGGGATGCCGATGAGGGTGTCGACCTTCTCCTTCCGCCGCTGGATGCCCTGCTCGGCCTGCACCGCCCGGCGACGACCCTCGAAGCTGAACGGCCGGGTGACCACACCGATGGTGAGCGCCCCCAGGCTCTTGGCGATCTCGGCCACGGCGGGCGCGCCACCGGTGCCGGTCCCGCCGCCCTTGCCGGCGGTGATGAACACCATGTCGGCGCCCTTGACCATCTCCTCGATCTCCTCGTGGTGCGCCTCGGCGGCCGAGCGGCCGACCTCCGGGTCGCTTCCGGCGCCGAGGCCGCGGGTGAGGTCACGCCCGATGTCGAGCTTGAGGTCGGCGTCGCTCATGAGCAGCGCCTGCGCGTCGGTGTTGACGGCCGTGAACTCGACCCCCTTCAGCCCGGCGTCGATCATGCGGGTCACGGCGTTGACACCGCCGCCACCGATGCCAACCACCTTGATGACCGCCAGGTAGTTCTGCGGGTTCGTGGCCATGCACCTATCCCTTCTCGGCAAGATGGCCGGGACTCGCTACTCATGCGCTCCCGGCCTAGACCTCAAGTTGAGGT
>DASUQS010000212.1:0-3484 GCA_036280455.1 Acidimicrobiales bacterium | reverse complement strand
GCTTGCGCGCGGCGGCGACGTCGCCGGCGACGGCCGCGAGCTGGTCGAGGTAGCCCAGGTGGTGGAGCTGGTCGGTGGCCAGACCGGACGGTGCGCTCGGCAGCCGCAGGGGAGCGCCGTTCAGCTCGACGGTCGGCTCGGGCACGAGCTCGAGGCGCACCGCGCTCGTGGCGCTGGCCGCCTGCGCGTCCCAGGTGGGTGCTGCGGCCCGCCACGTCGCCCGCACCGCAGCCCGCAGGCCGGTGTCGAACACGAGCGTGACCCGGGCGTCGTCGTCGACCGCCCGGCCGTCCTTGGCCGCGAGGTCCGCCTCGACGGCGACCACCTTGGCCGGTGCCGCCATCAGGAGGGCGACCGCCAGAGCGTGGATGCCCAGGTCGAAGAGCACCCCGCCACCCCAGGAGGGGTCGAATCGCTCGGGGCTCGCCTCCGGCAGACCCTGGGCGAAGCGCACCTCGAGGTGGGTCATCTCGCCGATGCGCCGGCACACCTGCACGGCGTCGGCGACGACGGGGGAGTGGACCAGGTTCTCCCCGTATGCCACCCGGCCGCTCCGGCCAAGCTCGACGATGGCGTCGGCGTCGGCGAGCGTGGCGGCGAGCGGAGTCTCGACGAGGACGAGCGACCCGCCCCCCACGGCGCGCTCGGCCTCGCGCCGGTGCAGCGCCGGGGGCGTGGCGACGATGACGGCGTCGGCCCCGCCGGGAAGGTCGTCGTAGCCGCAGGCGGTGGCGCCGATCTGGTCGGCCCGCCGCCGCGCCGACCCGCCGGTGCGGGAGGCCACCCGGGTGACCCGCACGTCGTCGAAGGCCTGGGCGGCGAGCCCGTGGACGGTCGAGACCCAGCCGGCACCGGCGAGCGCGAGGGTGGTCGTCGCGGGGGCATCCGGCATGGCCGGCAGCCTATGTCGCGCCTCCGTGATGGCCTGGGTCGGTGCGGGGCTGGGTAGTCTCTTCACGCTCCATTCCTCCACCAGGGGCTCCATGCGCCGACTCCTTCCTCGCCTCGCAGCGGTCATCCTCGTCACCGGTGTGGTCATGGCCCTGGCCACGGCCGCCCTGGCCGTCCCCATGAGCTGGCTCGGCGAGGCCGGGTCCGGCGAGCCCGAGCCGATCGAGCTGGGCCCGCTCGACCAGCGGTCCTACGTGTACGCGGCCGACGGCAGCTTGATGGCCGCCCTCAAGGACGAGGAGAACCGCCAGCCGGTCGCCCTCGACCGCGTGCCCCAGCACGTGATCGACGCCATCCTCGCGGTCGAGGACGCAGGGTTCTGGATCCACGACGGCTACGACATCCGCGGCATGATGCGGGCCTTCAAGGCCAACGTCGACTCCGGTGGCATCAGCCAGGGCGGGTCGACCATCACCCAGCAGCTCGTGAAGCTCAACCTGGTCGGCGACGAGCAGACGGCCGACCGCAAGGTGCAGGAGATCGTCCTGGCTCAGCGGCTCGAGAAGCAGATGACCAAGAACGAGATCCTCGACCGCTACCTCAACACGGTCTACTTCGGCAACCACGCCTACGGCCTCCAGGCCGCGGCCGAGACGTACTTCGGCGTCAACGTCGAGCAGCTCGACGTCGGTCAGGCCGCGTTGCTCGCCGGCATCATCCGCAACCCGATCGCCTACAACCCGATCCGCTACCCGGAGCGGGCGGCCGAGCGCCGCGACGTGGCGATCGAGCGCATGGTCGACACCGAAGCCCTCACCCCGGAGGAGGGCGACTGGTGGCTGGCCACGCCCACCACGCCGGGCGACCACCAGGTGCTGCCCAAGGCCAACGACTACTTCCCCTCCGAGGTCGAGCAGCAGCTGCTCACCCACCCCCAGTTCGCCATGTTGGGCGAGACGCAGAAGGAGCGCCACGCCGCGATCTACGGCGGTGGCCTGACCATCCACACCACGTTCGACCCGGCGGCCCAGGTGCATGCGCTGACGGCGCGCGACGAGGTGCTGCCGCAGGCCGGCGGCATCTTCCCGCAGTCGGGCGTCGACCCGGTGACCGGCCAGCCGCACATGGGTGCCGCGGCGCTCGTGTCGATCGAGCCGGCGACCGGCGCCGTGCGCACGATGGTGGGCGGGCCGGGGTTCGACGGCTACAAGTTCAACCTGGCCACGCACAACCGGCGGCAGGTCGGTTCGTCGTTCAAGACGTTCGTGCTCGCGTCGCTGATGGACCAGGGCTTTTCGCCCGACGACATCATCAACGGCACCATGCCGTGCCGCTTCGCCCACGAGAACAGCGAGGGCGGTGTCTACGAGCCCGGCAACTACGCCGACGGCGGTGGCAGCATGGGCACGGTCACGTCGCAGACCCTGGCCTCGTCCAACTGTGCGTTCGTGCGCCTCGGCCTCATCGCCGGCCTCAACAACGTCGCGGAGATGGCCTATCGCCTCGGCATCCCCCGCACCCGCCTCGCCGCCGACGGCACGGAGGTGGCGACCGTGTGCGACTCCTGCCCCTCCACGCCACTCGGTGTCGCCGACATCACCCCGCTCGAGATGGCCTCGGCCTACGCCACGCTTGCCAACGACGGGGTCTACAACGCCCCGTACATGATCGAGCGCATCGACGACCGCAACGGCCGCACGATCTACGCCCACGCTCCGGCCCCGGAGCAGCGCGTCGCCCCCGAGACGGCGCGGCTCGTCACCAGCGTGCTCGAGCAGAACGTGCAAGGCGGCACGGGCACCCGGGCGCGCATCTCGGGCCAGCAGGCGGCGGGCAAGACGGGCACGACGAACGACTCGACCGACGGCTGGTTCGTGGGCTACACGCCGCAGCTCGCGACGGCTGTGTGGATAGGTGGCCTGGGGTCGAAGTTCACGATCAACCTCGGGGGCAGCAACATCACGGGCGGCAGCTATCCCGCCCGCATCTGGGGCAACTTCATGAACAAGTGGTACGAGGGCCGCGAAGGCGTCGGATTCCAGGGGCCGCCGGCTCGGCCTGGCGGCACCATGCTCACGGTGCCGGGAGGCATCGACCTCACCCCACCACCGCCTCCACCGGCGCCACCGGCGCCGCCCGCGCCGCCCGCCGGTCCGCCTCTGCCCCCTCCGCCGGCCGCACCGGGCTTCGGCGCACCGCAACCCAACGGCGACGGGCCGGGACCCGGCGCCGAAAACCAAGCCGCGGCGACCACGACGGACACGGGGCAGGCGGTCACGAGCGTGTCCACCGGCTCACCGCCCAGCGATCCCACCACGACCGGCACCGGATGATGGTCGGCGCGCCCGGCAACGCGGATAGGGTCCCCGCCTGATGAGCCGCTGGGAGTCGCTACTCGCCGTCCAGGCCCACGACACGCGTGCCGACCAGTTGGCGCGCCGCCTCGACACGCTGCCGGAACGGGCGCAGCTCGTCACGGTCGAACAGCAGGTGGCCGAGGTCGAGGGTCGGTTGGCGTCGGTCGACGAGCGCCGTGGCGAGCTCACCCGCAGCCAGCAGCGGCTCGAGGACGAGATCGCGTCGCTGACCGAGC
>DASUQS010000211.1:0-8098 GCA_036280455.1 Acidimicrobiales bacterium | reverse complement strand
GCGGCGCTCGCGGGCATGGCGTTGGGCCTGTCGGGATGTTGGCTCCAGCCCGACTTCGACGCGGGCAACAGCAACTGGAACGGCGGCGAGAGCGAGCTCACGACGGCCACGGTCGGCGAGCTCACCCAGCTGTGGTCGTCGACGGCGATCGCCGACACCGGCTCCAGCGTCATCGACCCGGTGGCGACCGGAGGCGGGGTCTACGTCACGGCCGGCGACGGCCCTGAAGGTACGACACCCCTCGCGGTCGCAGCTCTCGAGACAGCCACCGGCGACCTCCGTTGGCGGACGGACCTGCCGGGGAGCGGCGACCAGTACGCCAGCGGCATCGCGCTCGACGAGGGGGCCGTGGTCGTGCCCTTCTACACGACGGGCACCGGGTTGTACGGCCCCTGGCCGGTGGGCGGTGGCCGCCACGATCTCGTGGCATCGACCGGTGCCATCACGAGCAGCAGCACGACGGCGTCGCAGCTCGACATCGCCCTCTGGGGCGGGGCCGTCATCACCCACAGGTCGGCTTTCCCCGAGGTCCCCATCGAGCCGGTCCCGCAGCTGCCGGGCGCGACGATGATCCACGGAGGGCCGTTCCAGCCCATCATCCAGGAGGACCTGTCCGTCTTCGGGCCTCCCCGCGGCATCGGCCCCTTCGCGGTGGTGGCCGACCGGATCGCCTGGTCCGACGGCCTCGACGCGCAAGGGTTCAGCGCAGCCTGCCCGCCCCGCAACACCACCCACGGCTCCGGGTGCGGGCCCGACTGGTCGACCGACCTCGGGGGCTATCCCGACGCGGTCGCCGCCGTCGGTGTCGACGGCGTCGCGTACACGCACGCGGACGACGGCGTCGTACGGATGACGGTGCTCGACGTGGTCACCGGTGCGGTGCGTTGGCGGGCGGAGCTCGGGCCCGGCCGGTACTCGGCCCATGCACCGCTGGTCGTCACCGACACCACGATCCTCGTCGGCGTCGACCGGCAGGTCGTCGCCCTTCCCGTCGACGGTTGCGGTGCCACGGAGTGCGCGGCGCTGTGGCGCACCCCGGAGCACGAGAACCCCGACATCGTCCACGTGACGGCCGCGGCGGACGTGGCCTACGTCGCTGCGTCCGACGGCACGATCGAGGCGTTCCCCCTCGCCGGGTGCGGAGCCGCAACCTGCCAGCCCCTGGCCACGGTCGACGCCGGCAGCGAGATCAGCGGGGGACCGATCGTCCACGACGGCCGGGTGTTCGTCGGCACCGTCGACGGTCGGGTGGTGGCCTTCGGCCTCCCCGACTGAACTCGGGCCCCTCCCGATGACGCGGTCGCGCCACTAGGGTCGGCGCGTCGTGAGCGAACGTCGGGAAGGACAACATGACGGCTGACGGTGCCGATCTCATCGAACGGCTCGCCGAGGTGGTCGGCGCCGACCACGTCCTCGTCGGCGACGCCGTCAAGGACGACTACACCCACGACGAGGCGCTGACCGCGACCCCGGAGCGGCCCGTGGCGGTGGTGCTGCCGGCGACGACCGACGAGGTCGCAGCCGTGCTGCGCATCGCGGACGAGCGCGGCACGCCCGTCACCGCGCGCGGCGCCGGCACGGGCATGTCCGGCGCCTGCGTGCCCCGACCCGACGGCATCGTCGTCTCGTTCGAGCGCATGGCCGCCATCGTGGAGATCGACACCGACAACTTCGTCGCGGTCGTCGAGCCGGGCGTGCAGCTCGACCAGCTCGACGCCGCGCTGGCGCCGCTCGGGCTCGTCTACCCGGTGTTCCCCGGCGAGTACAGCGCCAGCCTAGGCGGCAACGTCAGCACCAACGCCGGGGGCATGCGGGCCGTGAAGTACGGCGTCACCCGGCACCACGTCACCGGCATCGAGGCCGTGCTCCCGTCCGGCGAGGTGATCCGGTCCGGAGGCAAGGTCGTCAAGGTCTCGACCGGCTACGACCTGACCCAGCTCGTCATCGGCTCGGAGGGCACGCTCGCCCTCGTCACCAAGGCGTACCTCAAGCTCTACCCGCGGGCCCCTCACCAGGCGACGGTGCTGGCCCCGTTCGCCTCGCTCGACCAGGTCACCGCGGCGGTACCCGAGATCGTGCGCAGCGGCGTCGGACCGCTCATCCTCGAGTACATCGACATGCTGACGATGGCGGCGGCCACCGCGTACGTCGGCATCGACCTCGGGATCCCCGACGACGTCAAGGAGTCGGCCCTCGCCTACCTGGTCGTCGGGCTCGAGAGCACGCACGCCGACCGGCTCGAGGTCGACACGCAGGCCGTGGCCGAGCAGCTCGCGGAGCTCGGCAGCATCGACGTCTACGTCCTGCCGCCGGGCGCGGCCGCCGGGCTGATCGACGCCCGCGAGAAGGCGTTCTGGGTGGCCAAGGCCAACGGCGCCGACGACATCATCGATGTGGTCGTCCCCCGCGCCGCGGTACCCGCGTTCATGGCGCAGGTCAGCGAGATCGCCAGCGAGCACGGGGCGTGGATCGCCGGATGCGGCCACGCCGGGGACGGCAACGTGCACATGGCGGTCTTCCAACCGGACGCCGAGATCCGCAGCCGCATCATGCGCGCCCTCTTCACGGCGGGGATGGAGCTCGGCGGTGCCATCTCCGGCGAGCACGGGCTCGGCACCGAGAAGGCCGGCTACTTCGTCGAGCTGGAGGACCCGGCCAAGGTGGCGCTCATGCGTCGCATCAAGGCCGCGTTCGACCCCAACGGCATCCTGAACCCCGGCACGATCTTCTCCTCCCCGACCGAGCCCTCCTCCCCCGCCCCCACCACCTGAGGACCAGCATGACCGAGACCACCGAGCTCAACGGCGCGCAGGCGCTGATCCGCACCCTCGTGGCCAGCGGCGTCGACACGTGCTTCTCCAACCCGGGCACGTCCGAGATGCACTTCGTCGCCGCCCTCGACACCGTGCCCGAGATGCGGGGCGTGCTCGCCCTGTTCGAGGGCGTCGCCACCGGCGCGGCCGACGGGTACGCCCGCATGGCCGGCAAGCCCGCCGCCACGCTCCTGCACCTCGGGCCCGGGCTCGGCAACGGCCTCGCCAACCTCCACAACGCCCGCAAGGGCCACGTGCCGGTCGTCAACATCGTCGGCGACCACGCCACCTACCACAAGCAGTACGACGCCCAGCTCGAGAGCGACATCGAGACGGTCGCCCGCAACGTCTCGCCGTGGATCCGCTGGTCGACCCGGCCGGACGACGTGGGGCGCGACGCGGCCGAGGCCGTGGCCGTCGCCACCGGTCCTCCGGGGCAGGTGGCGACGCTGATCCTGCCCGCCGACGTGAGCTGGGGCGCCGGTGGCCTGGTCGGTCAGACGATCCCGCCCCGCCCCGCCAGCCCGGTCGACACCGACGTGGTCGACGCAGTGGCGAAGGCCCTCCGCTCCGGCGAGCCGTGCGGCGTGCTGCTCGGCGGCGGCGCCCTTCGGGAGGCCGGGCTGGTCGCGGCCAGCCGGCTCACCAACGCCACCGGCGCCCGGCTGATCGCCGAGACGTTTCCCGCCCGGCTCGAGCGGGGGGCGGGGCTGCCCGCGATCGACCGGCTCGCCTACCTCGCAGAGTTCGCCAGCGCCCAGCTCGACGGGTTGCGCCACCTGGTGGTCGTCGACGCCAAGGCGCCCGTCAGCTTCTTCGCCTACCCGGGCAAGGCCAGCTACCTGGTGCCCGAGGGCTGCGAGGTGCACGTGCTCGCCAACGGTGGTGGCAACGCGACCGAGGCCCTGGCCGCTCTCGCCGACGCGGTCGGGGCGCCGGCCGACGGCGCCACGATCCAGCAGGCCGGAAGACCCGACCTCCCCACCGGCGAGCTCACGCCCGCCGCCGTGGCCCAAGCGGTCGGGGCGCTGCTGCCCGAGGGCGCGATCGTGTCCGACGAGGGCAACACCTCCGGCCTTTTCGCCCCGGCGATGACCGCCGGGGCGCCCCGGCACGACTGGCTGTGCCTCACCGGCGGCGCCATCGGCCAGGGCCTGCCCGCGGCCACGGGCGCGGCCGTCGCCTGCCCCGACCGTCAGGTCGTCAGCCTGCAGGCCGACGGCAGCGCGCTGTACACGCTGCAGGCGCTGTGGACCCAGGCCCGCGAGGGGCTCGACGTGGTCACCGTCATCTACAACAACCGGTCCTACGCCGTGCTCAACATGGAGCTCGACCGGGTCGGCGTCGAAGCTCCCGGGCCGAAGGCCAAGAGCCTGCTCGATCTCTCCCGGCCCGACATCGACTTCGTGGCCCTGTCGCAGGGCCTCGGCGTGCCCGCCAGCCGGGCGACCACGGCCGAGGAGTTCAACGACCAGCTCGGCCGTGCCCTGGCCGAGCCCGGTCCGGCGCTCATCGAGGCGATGGTTCCGTCGCTCATGTGACGGGGGGTTACCGGGGCGCGCCACGCGGTCGTAGAGTCGCTGGTCGTGTCCACGGTGCTCACCGTCCTGCGCGTCGACGCCGACGCCCGCCACGCCGGACGGGTGCGCGCTCTCGTCGCCGAGTCCGGCGGGGCCGACGGCGAGCCGGAGGTCATCGCCGACCTCGACGCCGGTCGGTTCACGCTGGTCGCCGGCTTCCACCTGGCCGGTGACGCGGCCGCGATCGCTGCCCGCATGGCCGGTGCGCTCGTCGACGACCCCCCGCGGGTGACCCTGTCGACGGGCGAGGTCGAGATGGTCGGATCGTCGCCCCGCGGCCCCGCCCGGGAGCGGGTCGACGCGCTGGCAGCCTGCGACCAGGCCGCCCCGGTCGTCATGACAGCCTCCACCGCGGTGATGGTGACCCACGCCCTGCCCCCGGGGGTGGAGCTGGTCGACCTCGGCCTCGTCGGCTTCCCACCCCATCCGAGCGAGCGCGCCTACGAGCTGCGGTCCATGGCCGCCGACCCGGCCGGCAACGACGACGTCGGCACGTCCAACCTCGGCTGGGCGCACCGGGCGGCGGCACGCCTGGTCGTCGGGCGCGACGGTCCGCTCGCCCGGCTCGACGACATCTGGCAGGCCGTCCGCAAGGACGACCACCGCGTCGTGGTCCTCTCCGGCGACCCGGGCATCGGCAAGACCACCATCGCCGCCGAGCTCGCCCTGCGGGTCCACGCCGGCGGCGGGACGGTGCTCTACGGGCGCTGGGACGAGGAGGGCCTCGCCCCCTACCAGGCCGTCCGCGAGGCCCTCGGCACCTACGCGGCCGCCTCCCCGCGGCGCCTGCTCCGCCAGGACGTCGTCGCGCACGCCGACGAGCTCGCCCGCCTGCTGCCCGACATCGGGGCGCGCATCGGCGGTGTTCGGCCGCCCCTGGCGCAGGACCCCGATGCCGAGCGGATGCGCCTGTTCGACGCCGTGCGCGACTGGCTGGGTGCGATCTCCCGACGGCGACCCCTGCTGCTGGTGCTCGACGATCTGCAATGGGCCGACCGCTCGTCCCTTCTGCTGCTCCGCCATCTCCTCGACTCGCCTCCGGAGGGCCCGGTCCTCGTCGTCCTCACCCTGCGCGACGGCGAGGTCGAGGGCATGGGTCCGCTGCACACGCTGGGATCGTTCGAGGGCGATCCCGGGGTGGAGCGCATCGACGTCGAGGGCCTGGACGAGGATGCCGTCGCCGAGATGGTGGCGCAGACCGTGGGCTCAGCGACCGGCCACGACGGGGCGGCGGCGGCGCAGTGGCTGACCGACGAGACCGCCGGCAATCCGCTGTTCGTCCACGAGATCCTGCGCGGGCTCGATCGCGGCGATCCCGCCGGCGCGCTCGTCCGCGCCCGCGACCGCCTGCCGGAGCGGGTGCACGACGTCGTCCGGTGGCGGCTCGGCGCCCTCACGGCGGACACGAACGACACCCTGGCCGCCGCGTCGTTCGTCGGGGAGGAGTTCTCCCTCGACGTGCTGGCCACGACGCTCGAACGGCAGGTGATCGACCTGCGCGTCCAGCTCGACGACGCGGTGCGCGCCGGCGTGGTGCGCGAGTCCGACAGCCACCACCTGGCGTTCACCCACGCGGTCGTGCGGCGGGCGCTGCAGGACGACATCGAACCCGCCCGGGCCGCCGACCTGCATCGGCGCATCGCCGACGCGCTGGCCGACGGCGCGTCGGGCGCCGCGAGCGCGGCGGCGATCGCCCACCACTACCTGCGGGCGGCCGACGCCGACACCGCCCCGCTCGCCGTCCGGTGGGGTCGGGCGGCCGCCGACCAGGCCCGTCGCGAGACCGCCTTCGAGGGCGCGGTCTCGTTCCTGCACCGGGTCGTCGACGTGCACGACCGGTACGGTGTCGACGCAGCGAACGGCGACGGTTCCCGCGCCCGCGATCTGGCGTGCGAGCTGCGCCTCGACCTCGCCGAGGCGCACGACCGAGCCGGTGAGTTCATCGCCCGCGACCGCCGCCATCTCGAGGCCGCCGAGCTGGCCCGGGATCTGGGCCGCACCGACCACTTCACCCGCGCCGCGATGGGCTACGGGGGGCGGCTGCCCGCGGCGCCCCCGCCCAACCCGACCGCCCGCCGGTTGCTCGACGAGGCCCTGCTGCGCCTGTCCCCGACCGACAGCCGCGCCCGGGCGCTGACGCTCGCCCGGCTCGCCCACGTCCTGCACGCCGACGCTCCGCACGACGAGCGCAAGGTGATCGCGGACGAGGCCGAGGCGATGGCCCGGCGGCTCGACGCCCCCGTCGTCCTGGCCTCTGTGCTGGCCTCGCGGGTCCTCGCGCTCGACGGGCCGGACGACGTCGACGAGCACCTCGACATCGGGGCCGAGGTCATCCGCATCGGCGAGCAGACGGGCGACGCCGACCTCGTGCTGCAGGGAGCGCGGGCCCGCATCCATCCGCTGTTCGTGGTGGGCGCGCACGACGCGGCCCGGGACCTGGCCGACACGTTCGCCGACCTGGCGGCGACCGTCCGCCACCCCGACCACCTGCGCCTCGTGGCGATGTGGCGCACCATGTGGGCCGCGCTGGAGGGGCGCTTCGACGAGGCCGAGGCCCAGGCCGACCAGTTGCGGGTGAGCCTCGACGTGTCCGGTCACTCGCAGGTCGGCACGATCCACTTCGTGCAGACCTTCGTCGTGCGCTGGATGTTGGGCACGCTCGCTGCCGCCCGGCCGATGGTCGAGGCCGGCCGCCACACGAACGCCGATGCCTTCACGTGGTGGGTGCTTCAGGCCTGGGTCGAGGCAGGGTGCGGCGACCTCGACGCGGCGAGGGCCGTGCTCGCCGAGAAGCCGACCAGCCAGATCTCGTCCGCGGACGCCGGCTACCTGTGGATGTTCGCGGTGGTCGGTGCCGCCGTCACCGCCGCGTCGGTCGGCGACGAGCGCTGGGCGGAGGCCATCCACGACACGCTCGCGCCCTACAGCGGGCGGAACTGCGTGCTCGGCTACGCGGCCTACCTCGGCGCCGTCGACCACCACCTGGGCACCCTCGACGCGGTGCTCGGCCGCACCGACGACGCCGCCGCCCACCTCGACGACGCGCTCGAACGGCACCGCGTCATCGAGGCCCGCCCGTGGGTGGCGCTGTCCGCCGGATGGCTGGCCAACGTGCTCGCCGGCCGGGACGAACCGGGCGACGCCGACCGGGCCGCGTCGCTGCACGCGGAGGCGACCGCGCTGGCCGCCGCGCTGGGGGTCGATGCCCTGCCGCCGCCCCACCCGCAGCTGATCACCGGTTGAGCGGACGAGCGGCCGACCCGCCGGGCCGCCGGCCGGTCACCAGTTGAAGCGGTCGAGGTGCCCGCTGATCAGCGGGTAGACGTCGGTGGCGGCATCGCGGCCGACGAGCGCGTCGAGGTGCGCGTAGCCGGGCAGCACGACCCGCTCGTACAGCGACGACTCGTTGGCCGTCTGCAGCCAGCGGAGGGTGCGCATGCTGCCCGGCGGTCGGAAGATGTAGTTCTTCTCGCCCTGCACCAACAGGATCGGCAGCCGCAGGCGCTCCGGGTGCCGGGTGTAGACGTCGTTGCCGTGCACGTCGACGGCCAGTCGGCGCTGCATGATCGTGCCCATGTGGCTGAGGGCGGCCAGGTTGCCCACGCCGAACAGGTCGTCGAGCGCGTCGTGGGTGGCGTCGTCGAGCTGGTCGTGCGTGTGGGTGCACCCGTAGATGGCGTTGATCCACCGGCACAGGGCCTTGCC
>DASUQS010000210.1:0-2691 GCA_036280455.1 Acidimicrobiales bacterium | reverse complement strand
GGGCGCCGGCTCAGTCGGCCCGGTTCGCCTCGACGTAGCTGCGGTACACCGCCAGCAGGGCGGTGCGCTGGTCGTCGGTGAGCCGTGGGTCGGCCCGGACCGCGTCGACCACGGTCGTGGCGGGCACGCCGTGCTGCGGTGCGTCGAGCAGCCCGGCCTGCACCATCAGGGCCTCGGCCGACATGTTGAGCGCGGTGGCGATGGCCTTGAGCACGCGCACCGACGGCTCGTGGAGGCCCCGCTCGAGCTGGGACAGGTAGGGGTTCGACACGTTGGTGCGCGCGGCCAGGTCGCGCAGCGACAACTCGGCCGCCGTGCGCTGCTCCCTGATCACCTGGCCGAGCCGCTGGAGCTGGGCCTTGCCGACGTCGCGGGCGCTGGCACCATGCGCATCCGCCATGTCAGCTCGTCTCGGGCGTCGGGTCGGCGGGCGAGGACCCCGCCATGTGGGCGGGCTCGCCATCCCCTCTCGGCACCGCGGTGCGGAACACGTCGGGCTCCAGGTACACCATGCGGGCGGCCGGCACCGCCCGGCGGATGCTCGTCTCGATGCGGTTGACCGCCTCCGACGCCTCGACCACCGACAGGTCCGGGATGAGCTCGACCTTGGCGCCGATGAGCAGCTCCTCGGGCCCGATGTGCTGGGTGCGCATGTGGATGAGGCGCTGCACGCTCGGCTCCACCTCGATGGCGGCCACGATCTTCTGCAGGTCGGCCTTGGACGCGGACTCGCCGATGAGCAGGCCCTTCATCTCGACCGCCAGCACCACGGCGATGACGATGAGCAGGGCGCCGATCACCAGCGTGCCCATGGCATCCCACCGGGGCTCGCCCGTCAGGTCCGCGACCGTGACCGCCACGAGGGCGACGGCGAGGCCGATCTCGGCCGCCGTGTCCTCGAGCAACACCACTGGCAGCTCCGCGCTCTTCGACCGGCGGATGAACGACCACCAGGAGGCCTGCGGGTCCTTCACCTTGCCGGCCTCGACCACCGCCGTGCGCAGGGACAGGCTCTCGAGCACGAGGGCGACGAGGAGGATGGCGACGGCGATCCCGAGCGATTCGATCTCGTGCGGGTGACGCAGCTTCTCGATGCCCTCGTAGATGGCGAACATGCCGCCGACGCTGAACAGGATGATGGCGACGACGAACGCCCAGAAGTACCGCTCGCGGCCGTAGCCGAACGGGTGCTCCGCCGTCGGGGCGCGCGTCGCCTTGCTGCCGCCGAGCAGGAGCAGCCCCTGGTTGCCCGAGTCGGCGACCGAGTGCACGCTCTCGGCCAGCATCGAACCCGAGCCGGTCAGCAGGAAGCCGACGAACTTCGCGACGGCGATGCCGGCGTTGGCCAGCAATGCCGCGATGACTGCCCTGGTTCCGTGCGCACCATCGGCCACGGGGTCAAGGTAGCCGTCGGGTGGGGTGCCTTCGGGGAGTCCCGGCGCGGTCAGCCCTGTGGGTGACCTGTGACCACGCTGTGTGGAACTCGCCATTGCCTGGGGATGACTGTGGAAAGTCTGGGGAAAGGCCTGGGGATTGCGAGATAGGCCTTGACCTGGGCTTTTGTCGGTCGCAAGATCATCACATCCACCACGGCAGCACGAGCCGGAGACACGAGCGACGGGCCCCTCGGCCCTGAGTGAAGGTCCGAGGAGGCGGCAGTCTGGGGGGGAAGGCAGACAGCCGACGGAGTGTCTGATGCGGGGTCGCACCTGCTGACAGTGCTCCGGGCCGGTACGGGAGCCCAGGCCCCCGTGTCGGTCGGCGTCGTCGCCGGCGGGCGCCGCCGGTGACGGGCCAGAGCGTCCGCCGACATCGGTTGGCCCCGAGCAGCAGATCGGCTAACTCCGGTCTGACGCTCGGGGCCTTCCAGCTGTGGGGCCGCAGCGGGGGGCGATCAGCCGGGGCGCCGGGCGTGGGCGTCCAGGATGTGCGCCACCGCGGTGGTGACCCGGCGGGCGGTCGGCAGGTGCAGGAACTCGTTGGGGCCGTGCGCGTTCGACTCCGGGCCCAGCACGCCGGTGATGACGAACTGCGCGTCGGGGAAGCGGCGGCCGAGCATCCCCATGAACGGGATCGTGCCGCCCTCGCCGAGCGAGCGGGGGCTCTGGCCGAACGCGGCCTGCGACGCGTCCTCGATGGCACGCGCCAGCCAGGGCGCCTCCTGCGGGGCGTGCCAGCCCGGCTCGGCGGACCCGCGGCGCACGGTGACCCGGGCGTCGTAGGGCGGGTCCGCGGTCAGGCGCCGTTCCAGCGCGTCGGCGGCGGCCACGGGGTCGGCGGTCGGCGGCACCCGCACGGACAGCTTCACCGCCGTGCCGGGGCGCAGCACGTTGCCCGCCTCGCCGGTCGGGGGCGCGCCGTCGATGCCGACCACCTCCAGCGACGGCTGCCACGTGCGGGCGATGAGCATCTGCTCGGTGCTGGGCCGTTCTGGTCGGGTGTCGCCCGCGAACGGGTAGCGATCCTCGAAGTCACCCAGGTCCGGAGCGGTCGCCGTGATCTGGCGCAGGCGCTCGTCGGGGATGGCGACGTGCAGGTCGCGCAGCAGGAGCTCGCCCGACCGCTCGTCCTCGACCCGGCTGAGGAGCGAGCGGAGGATGCGGAAGCTCGACGGCACCACACCGCCCGCCGATCCGGAGTGCACGCCCTCGGCCAGAACCTCGACCTCGAGCGTCATGTCGACGAGCCCGC
>DASUQS010000209.1:0-17320 GCA_036280455.1 Acidimicrobiales bacterium | reverse complement strand
CCCGCGTCGACCCGTGCCGCCACCGCCGGGACGCCCGCGGCGGCGTCGATCCCGGCGGCGACCCGCTCGGCCTCGTCGCCGTCGATGTCGGCCACCACCACGGCGCGGGCGCCCTCGGCGGCGAACGCCCGGGCCATCGCCTCACCGATGCCTCCGCCGCCCCCGGTGACGACCGCGACCTTGCCTTCGAGCTTCACGTTCCAGGTCCTCTCGTGTCGTGCGGGTGGGTCGGCCCGCTCAGGCGCCCCGGCGGGCCATGTACTTGGCGATGCCGTCGGCGTACTCCTCGAGCTCGGGGTCCTCCTTGAAGAGGGGCGCGAACTTCTCGCGGGCCGCGGCCTTCTTCGCCGGCAGGTACTCGGTGGGCCACAGGCCCTCGTGGGGCCGGTAGCTCTTCAGCACGTTGCGGGCGACGGTCACCTTGTGCACCTCGTCGACACCGTCCATGACGCTCATCGTGGGCGAGCCGGCCCACATGGCCTGGAGGGGCGTGAGGTCGGTGACGCCGAGCGAGCCGAACACGTGGATGGCCCGGTACGACACGTCGCGCAGGGTCTTGGCGCACGTGTACTTGCAGGCGGCGATCTGCGTGCGGGCCTCCTGCGTGGACGAGTTGTCGATCGTCCACGCGGTCCACAGCACCAGCAGGCGCAGCATGTTGATCTCGGCGTAGCTGTCGGCGACCGCCTGCTGCACCATCTGGTGCTCGGCGATGACCTTGCCGTGCGAGGTGCGGCTGAGCGCCCGCTCGCACATCATGTCGAAGGCCAGCTTGCACTGGGCGATCGAGCGCATGGCGTGGTGGATGCGGCCGCCGCCGAGACGCCGCTGGGCCAGCACCTTGGCGCCGTCCTCCGGGCCGAGCAGGTGGTCGAGCGGCACCCGCACGTCGGTGTAGCGGATGTGGCTGTGGGCCCGGGGGCTGTCGGGCAGGAACTCGACGCCGGGGGCGTCCTTGGGGACGACGAACATGCCGTTGACCGTCATCACGAAGAGGATGTCGGCGTAGCGGCCGGCGCTGGTGAACCACTTCTCCCCGTTGATGACCCACTCCTCGCCGTCGCGCACGGCGGTGGTCTTGAACAGGTTGGGGTCGGACCCGCCCTGGGGCTCGGTCATCGAGTACGCCGACCAGATCTCCTGGCGCATCAGGGGGTAGAGCCAGCGCTCCTTCTGCTCGTCGGTGCCGTAGGCGGCGAGCATCTCCATGTTGCCGGTGTCGGGCGCGGCGGTGCCGAAGAACGCGGGAGCGGCGGGGTAGCGGCCGAGGATCTCGTTGATGAGCGCCAGCTTGAGCTGGCCGAAGCCGGGGCCGCCCAGCTCACGGTCGAGGAAGAGGGCCCAGAGTCCGCGGTCCTTGATCTGCTGCTGGAGGTCGCCGACCATCGCCCGCATCTTCGGGTGCTTCGAGCGGACCGCCGCCGGGAACACGATGCTGAACGGTTCGATCTCCTCGCGGCAGAACTGCTCGACCCAGTCGAGCTGCTCCTGGAACTCGGGGTCGGTGGAGAAGTCCCATGCCATGCGTGTGCGCCTCGCTCGTCGTGGATCCGATCGCTGCGCGTGCGGGTCGCGGTGGACTGCGCAGCGGTTGCGCCGGAGGTTAATGCAAGTGCATCCAACCGTGGTGCGAGCGCATCGTACACGTGGCAGAGTGGCGGATGTGACCCGCGTCTCCTTCGCCCGCCGCCTGACCGACCTCGCTGCTGCCGACCCGGACCGCCCGGCCGTGTCGTGCGGGGAGAGCCGGCTCACCCGCCGCCAGCTCGACGAGGCGGCCAACGCGCTCGCGCGAGACCTGGCCGCCCGGGGCGTCGGTGAGGGCGACATGGTCACGATCGCCCTCCCCAACTCGACCGACTGGTTCGTGGCGATGGCCGCCGCCTGGAAGCTGGGCGCGGTGCCCCAGCCGGTCAGCGCCAAGCTCCCGGCGCGGGAGATCGAGGCGATCGTCGAGCTGGCCGACCCGCGCGTGGTCATCGGCGCCAGCGATGACGTCGTCCGTGGTCGCCCCCGGCTGCCCGAGGGTTACCGCCCTCCCGCCGACACCGACACGGGCCCGCTGCCCGACGCCGTGTCGCCGGCGTGGAAGGCACCGACCTCCGGCGGGTCGACCGGCCGCCCCAAGCTGATCGTCTCGGGCGAGCGCAGCCTGCTCGACCCCGACGGCCCGCCGCCACTCCGCTACACGCCCGACGGCTGCCTGGTCATGCCCGGGCCGCTCTACCACAACGGCCCCATCGTGTGGGCGTGCCAGGCGTTGCTGTGGGGCGATCACGTGGTGGTGCTGCCGCGGTTCGACCCGGAGGCGACCCTCGCCTCGGTCGAGGCGCACCGCGCCGACGTCATCTACCTGGTGCCCACGATGATGAAGCGCATCTGGCGCCTTCCCGACGACGTGCGCGACCGCTACGACCTGTCCTCGCTCGACACCGTGTGGCACCTGGCCGAGCCGTGTCCCATGTGGCTGAAGGAGGCCTGGATCGGGTGGCTGGGCCCCGAGCGCATCGTGGAGCTGTACGCGGGCACCGAGGCCCAGGTCGCCACCGTCATCACCGGGGTCGAGTGGCTGGAGCACCGGGGTTCGGTGGGCAAGCCGCTCGGCGGCGAGATCATGATCACCGACCCGCTCGGCAACGAGGTGCCCGCCGGCACCGAGGGCGAGGTCTGGATGCGGGGTCTGCGGGAACGGCCGACCTACCGCTACGTGGGCGCGGAGGCCCGCCGCCTCGACGGCGGGTGGGAATCGCTGGGGGACCACGGCCACGTCGACGAGGACGGCTACCTCTACCTGGGCGATCGCATCCAGGACATGATCCTCGTCGGCGGGGCCAACGTGTACCCGGCCGAGATCGAGGCCGCGCTGCAGGAGCATCCCGACGTTCGCAGTTGCGTGGTGATCGGGCTGCCCGACGAGGACAAGGGCAACCGCATCCACGCCATCGTCGAGGCCGACCCGGCGGTGGTCGCCGGTGACGCGCTCCTGGCGTTCCTGGGCGAGCGCCTCGCCCGCTACAAGCTGCCGCGGACCGTCGAGTTCGTCGACCAGGTGCTGCGCGACGACGCCGGGAAGGTGCGCCGCAGCGAGCTGCGCCGGCAGCGGCTCGACGGCGGCGTCTGAACCTCGTCCCGGGCATGACACGACGGAACCGGGAAATGCACCTACTGTTCCGGGCATGAGCGAACAGGATCCCCCCGCCGACCGGCCCCTCCCGCCGGAAGGCGGCTCTCCCCAGGGCACGCCGCCCGCCGGCAGCCCGCCCCCTCCGGGGCAGCAGGGCGCCCCCGGCGGGCAGTGGCAGCAGCCCGGCCAGTACCAGCAGCCCGGCCAGTACCCGCCCGGTGGCCAGTACCAGCAGGCGGGCCAGTACCCGCCCGGTGGCCAGTGGCAGCAGGGTGGCGTCGTGCCGCCGTCGATCGGCGGCCCGTTCTACAGCCCGGGCCTGGTCATCCTGCTCACGATCGTGACATGCGGCATCTGGGGTGCCGTATGGAGCTACCGCACCGGCGAGGACCTGAAGCAGTACAACAACGACGGCTTCGGCGGCGTCCTCAACCTCATCATCTTCATCCTGGTGTCGCCGGTCCTCATGTTCACGATCCCGATGGAGATCGAGAAGATGTACCAGCGCGACGGCCGCGAGAGCCCGGTCAGCACGCTGCTCGGCCTGTGGTTCCTGCTGCCGCTCATCGGCAACATCATCTGGTACCTGAAGGTCCAGGAAGCGCTCAACGACTTCTGGCTCAGCAAGGGCGCCCAGGCCGCCTGATCGCCGGTCGGCGGTCAGCCTCCGGCCGGCGCCAGCAGCTTGGTGCGAAAGAGGTCGAGCACCCGGTCGACCGCCGCGAGCGTCGGTTGGCCGGGCTCGTCGACGAGGTGCTCGGTCAGCACCGAATGGGGCTTCATGACGGCCTCGGGGTTGGCCGCGTCGTCGTCGAGCTCGATCGCGACGAACGCGTCGCCGAGCTGATCGGCCAGGAACGCGAACCGCTCGGCGGGCACCAGCTTGTCGCCGCGGAAGCGGAGCCCCAGCACCTGCAGCCCTTCGGCCGCGCAGCGACCCTTGACGACCTCGAGCTCCTCGGGCGAGATGTCGATCGACCGCTTCGCCCGGGCCGTCAGCCCCAGCGGCAGCGACGGTTGGGAGAGCACCGGCGCCAGCATGCGCTCGTCGGTGGCCATGGCGAGGGCGAAGCCGCCCGTGAAGCACATGCCGACCGCTCCGACGCCGGGCCCGCCGCACCGCTGGTGCTCGTCCGCAGCCAGCGCCCGTAGCCAGGACACGACCGGCGACGTGCGGCCGGTGGCGAGCACGGTGAACTCGCGACTGATGCAGGTCGGGACGAGCGACGACAGCGCGTAGGCGGCCCCCTTGGCGCGGCCGCCGTGGTTGGGGTCACGGCCCGGCTCCCCGAAGAGGTGCGGCAGCACCGCGGTGCAACCGATGGCCGCCACCCGGTCGGCGAACGCGACGACCTTCGGGGTGATGCCCGGCATCTCGGCGATGACGATGACCGCCGGCCCGGTGCCCGTGCGGAACACCGTGCGCGCCCTGCCGTCGTGGGTGAAGGTCGTGCGCTCGTAGCCCTGCAGGTCGTTGTCGGCCACCGCCGCACGTTAGACCCGCTCGGCCGGCCCGCCGGGACTGACCCGCCGCCGCGGGTGGGTAGGGTGCGGGCAGCGCGGGCGCCACGATCGGGAGGAACGATCCATGCCTGCACGCACCGCCTCGGCACGCTGGGAGGGTGGTCTCCGCCAGGGGACCGGCACCATGCGCCTGGGGAGCGGCGCCTTCGAGGGTTCGTACTCGTTCGCGTCCCGCTTCGAGGACGGCACCGGCACCAACCCCGAGGAGCTGATCGGCGCCGCCCATGCCGGATGCTTCTCGATGGCGCTGTCGCTCGGGCTGGAGCAGGCCGGCCATCCGCCGACCTCCGTGGAGACGACGGCCGAGGTGCACTTCGGCAAGGCCGACAGCGGCTTCGAGATCTCGCGCATCGACCTGCGCTGCACCGCCACCGTGCCCGGCATCGACGACGCCACCTTCCAGGCGCAGGCCGCCACCGCCAAGGCGGGGTGCCCGGTCTCCAAGGCGCTGGCCGGCGTCGAGATCACGCTCGACGCCTCGCTGGTCAGCTGAGCGACGGCTCCCGGATCGCCGCCAGGGCCTTGCGGATGCGCTGCTCGCTGACCGGCCGGGGCGTGCCCAGGGTCTGGGCGAAGGAGCTGACCCGCAGCTCCTCCAGCATCCAGCGCACCTCCACCACCTCCGGCGTCGACCGCCGTCCCCGGGGAAGCCCCTCGACCAGGCGGGCGTAGTCCGTCTCGAGCGCCCGCACCGTGCCCATGAGGGCACGGTCGCGGTCGGGGCGCTCGCCGACCTTGGCGAGACGGACGCGCACGCCCTCGAGGTAGCGGCCGACGTCGCGCAGCCTCGTCAGGCCGGTGGCCGCCACGAAGCCCGGTCGCACGAGGGCATGCACCTGCGCGCGCATGTCGTCGACGGCGGGTTGCAGGCGGTCCGGGCGGGGAGCGTCGAGCCGGTGTTCGAGCGCCACGGCCGCGGCCACGAGATCGGCAGCCAGGGACGCCGCACCGCCGGCGAGGGCCGCCAACCTGGCTCTCGCCGCGTCGGCGAGCGCGGCGAATCCCTCGTCGTCCCACGGCGGGCCGCCGTGGGTCGCGATGATGCGGTCGGCGGCCGCCGTCACGCAGTCGTCGGCCAGGTCGCCGACGCTCGGCACGTGCGCGGTGGCGGCCGCGAGGGCCGGCACGGCCCGTAGGCGGCGCTCGGCGTCACGTCGCGCCGCAGGGACGGCCAGCACGAGCAGTCGGCGCGTGCCCGTCCACATCGCCCGCGCCTGGTCGTCGGCCGAGGCCATCACGCGCAGCGCGACCGTCTCACCCTCGTCGATCAGTGCCGGGTAGCCGCGGACCGGGTGCCCGCCGGAGGTCACCTCGACCGTGCGGGGCAGCGTGCCGACGTCCCAGCTCCGGAGGCCCCGTCGCTCGATCGAGGGTGCGGCGTCGGCGACGGCCCGGCGCACCCGCCCGCCCAGATGTGCCCGCAGCGCCGCCAGGTCGCGCCCGCTCGCCACCTCGTCGCCGGCACCGTCGGCGATGCGGAACCGCACGAGCAGGTGGGGCGGCACCTTGTCGAGATCGAAGTCGCCGGCCGCGACCGCCTCGCCCGACAGCGTGGCGAGCCGCCGCGCGAGCACGTCGAGGAGCGGACCGTCCGCGGGCGACGTGCCGGCCAGCGCCTCGCGGGCCCGGTCCGGGGCGGGCACCAGGCGCCGGCGTATCGACTTGGGGAGCGAGCGGATGAGGGCCGTCACCAGCTCGAGGCGGTGCCCTGGCACCTGCCAGTCGAACCCGCCGGCGTCGACCTGGTTGAGCAGGGCGAGCGGGATGTGGACGGTCACCCCGTCGTCCGGCGCGCCGGGCCCGAACGTGTACGACACGTCGAAGGCGAGCTCCCCCTGGCGCCACGTCGTCGGGAAGGCATCACCGTCGACGCCGGCGGCCTCCGGATCGGTGACGTCGTCGACGGTGAAGGTCAGCAGGTCGGGTGCGCGTCGGCGGGCCTGCTTCCACCAGCGGTCGAAGTGGCGGGCCGAGGTGACGTCCGGGCCCACGCGCGCGTCGAAGAGGGCGACGAGCTGGTCGTCCGTGACGAGGAGATCGCGCCGCCGGGTGCGCTCCTCCAGATCCCGCACCTCGTCCAGCAGCGCCCGGTTGGCGGCGACGAAGGCGTGCTGCGTGCGCCAGTCGCCGTCCACGAGCGCGTGCTCGATGAACATCCGCCGGGCCTGGTCGGGATCGACGCGGCCGAGCTGCACCCGCCGGCCCTCGACGATGGGCAGGCCGTACAGGGTCACCCGTTCGGTGGTCATCGCCGCGCCGCGGCGGGCGTCCCACCACGGCTCGCCGTAGGAACGCCGTACCAGGTGCGCGGCCGCCGGTTCGAGCCACTCGGGTTGGATGCGGGCCACCATGCGCGCCCACAGCCGGTTGGTCTCCACCAGCTCGCCGGCCATCACCCACGCCGCGGTGCGCCGGTGCATCACCGAGCCGGGAGCGATCGTGAAGTGGGCCTGGCGGGCCCCCACGTGGTCGCGGGTCGTGCGGTCGTACATGCCGACGTGGGAGAGCATCCCCGCCAGCAGCGCCCGGTGGATGCGCTCGGGGGTGGCCGGCTGGTCGTTGCGGCGGAGGCCCAGCTCGCGGGCGACCTCGCGGAGCTGGCGCACGAGGTCCTGCCACTCGCGCACCCGCACGTGGTTGATGTGCTCGGCGCGGCACATCCGCCGGAACTGGCTCGACCCGCGGCTGCGCTGCTCGGCCTCCAGGTGGCGCCACAGGTTGAGCACGGCGACGAAGTCCGAATCGGGGTCGGCGAAGCGGGCATGGAGCTCGTCGGCCTCGGCCTGGGCGTCGGCGGGGCGTTCCCGCACGTCCTGGATCGACAGCGCCGCCGCGATGATCAGCACCTCGCGGACGCAGCTCTGCTCGCCCGCCTCGAGGATCATGCGGCCGAAGCGGGGATCGATCGGCAGCCGGGCCAGCCGCCGCCCGACCGGCGTGAGCCGTCGGTCGGCACCGCTGCCGGCTGCGGTGGTGCCCGCGTCCATCGCACCCAGCTCGACCAGGAGTGCCACCGCGTCGCGGATGGCGTGGGCGTCGGGCGGATCGACGAAGGGGAACGACTCGACATCGCCCAGGCCCAGGGCCGTCATCTGCAGGATGACGGACGCCAGGTTGGTGCGGAGGATCTCGGGCTCGGTGAACTCGGGCCGAGCGTCGAAGTCCTCCTCGCTGTAGAGCCGTATGCAGATGCCGGGGGCCACACGGCCGCAGCGCCCCGCCCGCTGGTTGGCCGACGCCTGGCTGACAGGCTCGATCGGCAGGCGCTGCACCTTGGTGCGACGGTTGTAGCGGGAGATCCGGGCGGTGCCCGGGTCGACGACGTACCGCACCCCGGGCACCGTGATCGAGGTCTCGGCCACGTTGGTGGCGAGGACGATGCGCCGGCCCTTGTGGGGGCGGAAGGCGCGCTGCTGCTCGGCGGCCGACAATCGGGCGTACAGCGGAAGGACCTCGGTGCCGGGCATGGCGTCGTCGTTCAGCGCGGTGGCGGTGTCGCGGATCTCGCGCTCCCCGCTGAGGAACACCAGGATGTCGCCGGGCCCCTCGCCGCGCAGCTCGTCCACCGCAGCTCGGATGGCGTCGACCTGGTCGCCGCGGGCGCCGTAGGGCGCACCCTTGGGGGCGCGACCGGACGGCCCGCCCCCGCGGCCCGGAGCGGAGCGCCGGCGTCCCGAGGCCGTGCCGTCGCCGGACGGCGCGGGGTCTTCGTCGTCGTCGAGCGGTCGGTAGCGCATCTCGACCGGGTAGGTGCGGCCGGACACCTCGACCACCGGGGCGTCGAAGTGCTCGGCGAAGCGCGCGGTGTCGATGGTGGCCGAGGTGACGACCACCTTCAGGTCCGGTCGGCGGGGGAGGAGGTTCGTGAGGTAGCCGAGCAGGAAGTCGATGTTCAGGCTGCGCTCGTGGGCCTCGTCCACGATCAGCGTGTCGTAGCGGCGCAGGAGCCGATCGCGTTGCAGCTCCGCGAGCAGGATGCCGTCGGTCATCAGCTTGATCAGCGTGCGGTCGCCGACCTGGTCGGTGAACCGCACCGTGTAGCCGACGAGGTCGCCGACGTCGCTGCCCAGCTCCTCGGCGATGCGGGCGGCGACCGTGCGGGCCGCGAGGCGCCGCGGTTGCGTGTGGCCGATCAGCCCCCGGACACCTCGGCCGAGCTCGAGGCACATCTTCGGGATCTGCGTGCTCTTGCCCGAGCCGGTCTCTCCGGCGACGACCACGACCTGGTTGTCGCGGATGGCGGACAGCACGTCGTCGCGCCGCTCGGCGATCGGCAGCGCCTCGGGATAGGTGACCTCGGGGACGGCTGACCGGCGCTGCTCGACCCGGGCTTCGGCCTGGTCGATCTCGGCCGCCAGCCCGGCCAGTGCCGTCAGGCCGTCGCCGTCGCCCGTCGCCGACCGGGCGCGATCGAGCTGGCGACGGAGGCGGTCCTCGTCGCGGAGCATGAGCGCGCCGAGGCGCGCGCGGAGGTCGGCAGGGGAGGGGGACATCGGCGGTGGTCCATGATACGGACGCCCCGCGGATGGAACGTCTGCATTAGAACGTCCGACGCGTGCCGTAAGGCCCCGCTAGGGTCCCGTCCGTGCACACCACCACCTCGGACCTCAAGGTCGACCCGGAGGCCGCCGGCTTCGACCCGGCGCGCCTCGCCCGCATCGACGAGCACCTGCGCACCCGGTACATCGAGCCGGGCAAGATCGCCGGTTGCCAGGTCCTGGTGTCCCGGGCGGGCCGCATCGCGCACGCGTCCACGCTCGGGTTGGCCGACCGCGAGCGCGCCGTCCCGGTGGCGGACGACACGATCTGGCGGATCTACTCGATGACCAAGCCCATCACGGGCGTCGCCCTGCTGAGCCTGTACGAGCGGGGGATGTTCCAGCTGGACGACCCGGTGCACCGCTACCTGCCCGAGTTCCGCGGTCTCCAGGTGCGCGAGCGGGACGAGGACGGCACGCGACGGCTCGTCGACCCCGAGCGGCCGATGTCGATGCGCGACGCGATGATGCACATGACCGGCATCGGTGCCGGACCGCGGCGAGCCCGCCTCGACCTGGCGACGCTCAGCGAGCGACCGCCGTCGCTGCGCTTCGGCGAGGGTGGCACGCTCCAGACGCTCGTCGAGGCCCTGGCGGGCGAGCCGCTGCGCTTCCATCCGGGCACCCGGTGGCTGTACACGTGGTCGACCGACGTGTGCGCCCGGCTGGTCGAGGTGCTGTCGGGCCAACGGTTCGACGAGTACCTGCAGGCCACGATCTTCGATCCGCTCGGGATGGTCGACACCGGGTTCTCGGTGGCCGATGCCGACGCCGACCGCTTCGCTGCGCTCTACCGGCGCGACTCGTCGAAGAACCTGGTGCTGTCGGATGATCCGCAGTCGAGCGAGTACCGCGAGCACCCGAGCTTCCTGTCCGGGGGCGGCGGGCTGGTGTCGACCGCAGCCGACTACCTGCGCTTCTGCCACATGCTGCTCGGCGGCGGGGAGGTCGACGGTGTGCGCGTCCTCGGCCGCAAGACGGTCGAGCTGATGCGCACGAACCACCTTCCCGACGGGGGCGACCTGCGGAAGTTCGCGCTGCCGGGCGGCTACGGCGAGGTCGGCTTCGACGGCATGGGCTTCGGCCTGACGGTGGCCGTGTCGAAGGGCCCCGCCGCCACGCAGGCTGCGGGCTCGGCGGGCGAGTTCATGTGGGGTGGCCTGGCCTCCACCGCGTTCTGGATCGACCCGGTCGAGGAGGTCGTGGCCGTGTTCATGACCCAGCTGATCCCGTCGGGCACGTTCAACTTCCGGGGCCAGCTCAAGTCGATCGTCTACGGGGCGCTGGCCGACTGAGATCGTCACTCTCGAGCAGGATCACTCGTCCTCGTCGCCGATGATGTAGCGGGGACCGCTGCCGTGCTCGCCCGCGTGGTCGTCGGGGTTGAGCAGGCGGCACACCTTCAACGACAAGCACCCGCAGCCGATGCACCCGTCCAGTCGGTCGCGCAGGCGCTCGATCAATTGGATCTGCTCGTCGAGGCGGGGCCGCCACGCCTGGGAGAGGTGCGACCAGTCCTCCTGGGTGGGTGTGCGCGACTCGGGGAGCGAGGCGAGCGCCTCGTGGATCTCCTCCAGCGTCAGCCCCACACGCTGGGCCACCCGGATGAACGACACCCGGCGCAACACGTCGCGGTGGTAGCGGCGCTGGTTGCCGTCGGTGCGGGTCGAGGTGATGAGGCCCTCGGCCTCGTAGTAGCGCAGCGCGGACGGGGCCACGCCGGTGCGCTCGGCCACGGTGCCGATCGAGAGTGCGAGCTCCATGCGGCGCGAGGGTACCGGCGATCCATGCAGTTCGAGCGAGGTTGAGCATTGTCGCGTGCGATGAGCGCGGGGTTAGCGTGCGGCCATCGAGTGTCGTGCGACACAGGAGGGCACAGTTGGGGCAGCAGATTCCGCTCGTCGACTACCTGGTGCTGGGCGACGACCCGCACCTCGTCGCCCACGAGTGCACGGCGTGCGGCGCCCGGTTCTTCGACCGCCGCAACGCGTGCGCCTCCTGCAGCGGCACGGACTTCGTCCCCGCCCGGGTGGCCACGGAAGGTGAGCTGCGCGCCTTCACCATCGTCAGCTTCGCGGCGCCGGGCGTGCAGGTGCCCTTCGTCGCCGGCGTCGTCGACTGCGACGGCACCAGCGTGCGCGGCAACATCGTCAACGTCGAGCCCGACCCCGACCACGTTCACACCGGCCTCGCCGTACGGCTGACGACGGTGCCGGTGGGCACCGACGAGGCCGGCACCGAGGCGGTCGGCTTCGGGTTCGAGCCGATCGAGGGCAACGGGCAGGACACCCAGGAGGACGCATCATGAGTGACGACGTCTGGATCCTCGGCATCCACATGACGCGGTTCGGCAAGCACCCCGACGAGGACCTCGTCGACCTCGCGTCGGAGGCCGCCATGGCCGCCCTCGCCGACGGGGGCGTGACGATGGCCGACATGGGCGTGCTCGCCGCGGGCAGCCTGATGGCGGCCAGCACCGGTATCGGCCAGCAGGTGCAGAAGCAGATCGGCCAGACCGGCATCCCCGTCTACAACGTGGCCAACGCCTGCGCCACGGGTGCCACCGCCCTCCGCACGGCGATCATGGCCGTGAAGGCGGGGGAGTGCGCCATGGGCCTGGCCGTCGGCGCCGAGAAGCTGTCCGGCGCCGGCCTCCTCGCGGGCGGCAGCCGCCAGGACGACAGCGACACCTGGACGCCGCGGGGCCGCTACGGCGCCGTCGCCCCGGTCGACGGCCGCATCGGCACGGAGATCATGCCGGGCGTGTTCGCCCAGATCGGCACCGAGTACGGCCACCGCTACGGCGGCACGAGCTTCGAGCTGTTCGCCCGCATCTCCGAGAAGAACCACGCCCACTCGACCCTCAACCCGCTGGCGGCGTACACGAAGCGCCTGACCCTCGAGCAGATCATGGGCGACGTCATGATCGCCTACCCGAACACGCGGCCGATGTGCTCGGCCAACTGCGATGGCGCTGCGGCCGCGGTGGTGGTGTCCGGTGAGAAGCTGGCCACGCTCGACCCGGACCAGCGCCGGCGGGCGGTCAAGGTGTCGGCCTCGGTGCTGACGAGCGACCCGTGGGACGAGGCCTGCCAGGTGCTGCCCGACGTCAACACGCTCACCCGCAACGCTGCGGTCCAGGCGTACGAGTCCGCGGGCGTGGCGCCCGAGGACCTCGACCTGGTCGAGCTGCACGACTGCTTCGCCACCGCCGAGCTGGTGCACTACGACAACCTCATGCTGTGCGCACCCGGTGAGGCGGCCGCGTTCTTCGAGTCGGGGGCGACCTGGCGCGACGGGTCCACGCCGGTGAACGTGTCCGGCGGGCTGCAGTCGAAGGGCCACCCCATCGGCGCCACCGGCATCGCCAACATCTGGGAGGTGTGCCACCACCTCCGGGGCGAGGCGGGCGACCGCCAGATCGAGGGGGCGACGGTCGGCCTCGCCCACGTCATCGGGCTCGGCTCGGCCTGCGGGGTCCACATCCTGGAGCGCGCCGCCGCCTGACCCGCCGCGGCCCGGCCATCGCCGGACGGGCCGCGGGACGAGGTGGACCAGACCACGTCCCGCGGCCAGTGCACCGGGCGAGAGCTCAGCGAGCGGTGCCGGCCGGGTTCCACGGACGCACGCGGGGCAGCCAGCCCCGGACGTGCGTGCGGTAGGTCGCGTACTCGTCGCCGTAGCGGGCGGCGAGCACCGGCTCCTCGTGCCAGCGCACGAAGGCGGCCATCCCCGCGCCCGCCAGCGCGGCGTAGGCGACGAGCACGGGCAGGGCCAGCAGGAGCGCCTGGCCGAGGATGGCGCCGACCACCGCCACGTACATCGGGTTGCGCACGTGGCGGTACCAGCCGCCGACGACCAGGCGCTCGGTGGGGGCCACCGGCGCCGGCGTACCCCGGCCCTCGCGCACGAACCGGACGAACGCCTTGACCAGCACCACGGCGCACACCGCCAGGAGGCCGGCGCCCGCAGCCCGGTGGGGCACGAGCCAGGTCGGGGCGTCGCCGGCGTGCCAGCCGGTGAGCGCCCACGGCACCACCCCGGCGACGATGCCGGGCGCTACGGCGAAGAACAACGCGCTGCCAGCGGCGGCGACCGAGGGGCGCATGGCGCCAGTCTGGCTCGTGCCCACCCGTGTCAGCTCTCGCGTTCGGGCGCCGGGCCGAAGAACCCGGCGATGCGAGTGAGCCGGCCGTCCTCGGCGACGATGCCGACGTCGACGCCTTCGATCGTCGCGGTGCCGTCCTCGGCCGCCAGCGCCCACTCGAAGCGGACGAGGCCGTGGTGGGCGTCGATGCCGCTGGTGCGGACGAACCGCTGCCCGGGGAACTGCTGATGGGCGAGCACCGGCACGTGGACGAGCTCGTCGTGGCCGAGGGCCTGCACGAGCGGATCGTAGTAACCGCCGTCCTCGGTCCAGGCCTGCTCGGTGAGGGTGCGGCGGGTGGCGGCATCGGTCTCGTTGAGCGCCGCGAAGTACCGGTCGACGACGGGCACGTAGGTGGTGGGGTCGGTGGGGGTTGTCGTGTCGGTCATGGCCCGTACTCTCGGTCCCCGAACGCCGCGAGGCGATGACGTGTGAGGTAAGCGCCGCAACGACGCCGGGTGGTTAGGGTCGATCCATGGTCGCGACCCTTCCTGCCGGTGAGGCCGCCCCGTCCGTCGGAGTCCTGCTGCGGGAATGGCGCCGCCGGCGCCGCCTCAGCCAGCTCGACCTGGCGAGCGAGGCGGCCGTGTCCGCCCGGCACCTGAGCTTCGTCGAGACGGGTCGGTCGAAGCCGAGCCCGGAGCTCGTGATGCACCTGGCCGAGCACCTCAACGTGCCGCTCCGGGAGCGCAACACCCTGCTGCTCGCGGCCGGCTTCGCCCCCCGGTACGCGCAGACCCCGCTCGACGACGCCGCGATGGCGCCCGTGCGCGAGGCGCTCGACACCATCCTCGCCGGCCACCACCCCTTCCCGGCGGTGGTCGCCGACCGGCACTGGAACCTCGTCACCGCCAACGAGGCGGCCTTCGGGCTCCTCACGCAGGGCGTGGCGCCCGAGCTGCTGGCGCCGCCGGCCAACGTGCTGCGGGTCAGCCTCCACCCGGACGGCATGGCCCCGCGCATCGCCAACTTCGCGTCGTGGGCGGCGCACCTCGTCGACCGGGTGCGGCGCGAGGCCGCCACGACCGGCGACCCGGCGCTGGCCGACCTGCACACCGAGCTGTGCGCCTACCCCGGTGTGGCCGGGTCGGAGTCGGCGCTCGACACGGTGGGCAACGTGTTCGTCCCGCTCGTGCTGCGCATGGACGACGGGTCGGAGCTGTCGTTCCTCAACACGGTGGCGACCTTCGGGACCGCCCGTGACGTCACGGTCGAGGAGCTGACGATCGAGTCGTTCTTCCCCGCCGACGACCACACGGCGGCCACCCTGCGCGCCCTGTGGGACTGAACCCACCGGACCGTCACAGCAGGGTGAGCTGGTCGACGGCGGGGGACGCCGGGCGATCGTCTGGCGCAGCCGGTTGCACGTCGGCCGGCCCACCCCGAGCGGGGGTCGGTCGCCGACCCGTCATGTGGTCGGGGTCGCGGCGTTCGGCCGAGGTGCCGCCGCGCTCGCGCACGAGATCGCGCACCTGTGCGGCCAACGCCTCCTGCTCGGCCTTCGGGGCATACGCCCGATCGCGGTAGCGCCGGCGGATCTCGGGGACGAGGTGCGGGTGCGTCTCGCCCAGGCGGGCCAGGTAGACGTCGCGGACGCCCGGCCGCAGGTGCAGGAGCACGGTCGAGACCGACGCCGCCCCCGCGTCGACGCAGGCGGCGGTGACGGCCTCGAGCTGGTCGGCGCCGTCGGACAGGCCGGGCAGCACGGGTGCGATGAGCACCCCGGTCTCGATGCCCGCCGCGTTGAGCTGCTCGACGGCCCGGATGCGCCGACGCGGGTGGGGTGTGCCCGGCTCGGTGGCCCGCCACACCTCCTCGTCGAGCGTGCCGATCGACAGGTTGACGCGCACGCTCGTGCGCCGGGCGGCGCGGGCCAGCAGGTCGAGGTCGCGCAGGATCAGGGTCGACTTCGTGAGGATCGAGAACGGGTTGGCGAGCTCGGAGAGGACCTCGACGAGGCCCCGTGTGAGCCGGTACTTGCCCTCGGCCCGCTGGTAGGGGTCGGTGTTGGTGCCCATGGCGACGAGATCGCCCCGCCATCGCCGCGGATCGAGCTCCCGGCGCAGCTGCGAGACGGCGTTGACCTTCACGACGATGCGCCGCTCGAAGTCGCGGTCGGCGTCGAGGTCCAGGTAGGTGTGCGTGGGCCGGGCGAAACAGTTGTGGCTGACGACCCCGTTGGCGATGAAGTCGCCGGTACCTGTCGTGATGTCGAACATCGGGACATCGAGGCCGAGCGGTTCGATCGTCGCCACGCCGAGCTGGGCATCGCTCTTGATGGCGACATCGTCGATCGTGCGCTTCCGGGTGATGGCCGGATCGATGAGGTGGAACAAGCCCAGCTGGTGGCGCAGCCCGCCGACGACGCGGATGGTGCGCACTCGGTTCTCACGCCCGAGATCCTCCAGCACGTGGCGGAAGCCGAAGCGATCGAGGCAACGCTGCGTCCAGCCGAGGATCTCATCGTCGCTGTTGGAGATGCGCAGGATGCCGCGACTGTAGGAACCCTTTCCGTCGAAGATTCCGGCGAGGAAGCCCCGGCACCAGTCTGCCGGCGGATCCTGTGGCCACGTGATGAGGTCGCGGACCGCGGAGACACAGGCGCCCGACTGGGCCCTGATCGCCCGCATGCCTCGACCTGCATCGCTGGCGGAGGTGAACCCGAACTCGGTCGTCTCGATGCCGGCGTGTGCGAGATAGTGCCTCGCGCGCTCTAGTGCCTCGTCGTCGGCCAGCGCGAGACGGAAACGATGGACCGTGTCGGGCGACGGGCGGCCTGCCCGAACGTACGTGTAGGTGCCGAGGTGCCCGTCGCCGCGGATGAGACCGCAGAGGTAGCCGCGCTCGTATGCGGCGGTCGCCTTCGGTGTCGTGGGCAGTGCGCCGACGCCGAGGAGGGAGTTCGTGGTCGTCAGGTGCGGCCGGCGTGCGGCGCCTTGCTGGGCACCTGTCACGTGCTTCCATCCTCGGTCGGTCAGGAAGCGGTGATCGCCGCTCGCGAGCAGGGTGGTGCCGTCCTCCAGCGTCACTCGGTGCGCAGGCTTGAGCGTCGACCAGTGATCGAGGACCGGTGTCGGGACGTAGTGGCGGTAGGTGCCGCGGCGCTCGGTTCCGTACACGAGGTCACCGGGCCGGAGGTCCGCAAGAGCCTTGGAGCGGCCGTCCGCCATGAGGACAGGGGTGTCGCCGTGGAGGCAGTACGTACACGCATGCGAGCAACCCCTGTAGGGATTGATCGTGAAGCGGAAGCCGAACGGCGCGCCTTTGACCTCGTTGATGATGCGCTGGGCCCGCACGTGCAGGAACTCGAGGCCCCGATACTCGCCGAGGCCCGGCTGGCGTTCGAACACGGGCTCGTCGAACAACGTCTGCTGGGGGCGGGGCTCCTCGACCTGGTCCCACCGCAACGCGGTCACCGGTGCACCTGTCGGACGCCGTGATGGCCGCCTCGCCACGTCGTGGCGACACGGCGACCATTCTTGCCGACCTCGCTCCGCTCGGTCATGCGCCGACTCTAGCGAACGTATGTACGCGGGTAGACCGTCGGACCGTTCCTGCCGGCCGGCGAGTCGCGCCCGTCAGGCCGGGGTGCCGTCCGACCCGGGCTCCGAGTCAGCGGTGAGGACGGCGCACAGGGCGTCGCGGGCCGCGGCGATCGGCTCGGTCGACTGCTGGCCCTTCGACATCGTGATCGTCCCCTCGATGGTGGCGATGACCAGCGTGGCCAGGTTGTGGGCGACGGTCGAGGGACGGCCCTCGGCCTCGAGCGCCTCGGCGAGCATGTCGGTCCACGCGTGAAAGGCGCGGCCCGTCGCCGCG
This sequence comes from Acidimicrobiales bacterium, assembly GCA_036280455.1. Taxonomy (GTDB): domain Bacteria; phylum Actinomycetota; class Acidimicrobiia; order Acidimicrobiales; family VFJN01; genus ZC4RG19. Next base: position 168 of record DASUQS010000209.1, on the reverse strand, counting down.
GCCAGGGTGTCGTTGGTGGACGCGGCATCGAGCGCGACCGAGGCCACCGCGCACCCTTCGGTGTAGGCGGTGGCGTCGAGGTGCTCGATGTAGGCGTCGAAGATGGCGGCGACGGCTTCGCCCACCGTGTCGTGTTCATCGAGGTACCCGCGCATGTTGGCGGTGGCG
>DASUQS010000208.1:0-7745 GCA_036280455.1 Acidimicrobiales bacterium | reverse complement strand
GGTCCGGGCGGTCGTCCTGTCGGGCGAGGGCCGCGCCTTCTCCGCCGGCCTCGACTTCTCCGGGTTCATGGCCATGGCGGGCGGCGGCGTCACGGTCGACGACAGCGCTGCGGACGAGCCGGCGGGCGACGGCGGCGAGGGGGGTGGGATGGGCGCCATCGTGCGCACCGACGGGCGGATCACCCACCTGGGACAGCAGGCCGCGCACGGCTGGTCGGAGGTTCCCGTGCCGGTCATCGCCGCCATCTGGGGTCATTGCCTCGGCGGTGGCCTGCAGATCGCCCTCGGTGCCGACCTGCGCATCGTGCACCCGGAGGCGAAGCTCTCGGTCCTCGAGATCCGCTGGGGCCTGTCGCCCGACATGACGGGCACCGCCACGCTGCCCCGCCTGGTCGGGCCCGACGTGGCCAAGGAGCTGTCCTGGACCGGCCGCAACGTCACGGGCGAGGAGGCTGCCCGCCTCGGTCTCGCCACCCGCACCAGCGAGTCACCTCTCGACGACGCGCTCGCCCTGGCGCGGGAGATCGCCGGCAAGAGCCCCCACGCCATCCGGGGGATCAAGCGGCTCATCGACCAATCGGGCTCGGTGTCCCTGGCGCAGCAGTACCAGGACGAGCGCAGCACGATCGGGTCGCTGATCGGCACGCCCAACCAGGTCGAGTCCGTGGCGGCGTTCTTCGAGAAGCGCGCTCCCTCGTTCGCCGACCCGGACTGACGTCCTGACGGCGCCGCTCGCAGCGGGTCAGTAGCCGGACGCGGCGCCGTCGAGCGAGCGAGGATCGGCGACCCCGGCCACCACGCCGTCGGCCACCTCGATGACCTGGGCGTGGCCGAAGGCGTGGTCGATGTCGTCGACGGCGCGGCGCACCTCGTGGCCGCGCTCGATGAGCCCCGCGTCCCACGCCGCCGGAGCGTGCGCCTCGACCTCGACCGCGCCCGGCCCGTCGCCCTCCCACAGGTCGAAGCCGGAATGGGAGCCCGCGCTGCGGCCGGGGACGGTGCCCGGCGCCAGCACCCAGCGTCCGGACCGCACCGCGCGGCCCGGCGACTCGTCGTGCACGAGGAGCCGGGCGAGCAGCTGGAGCACGATCTGGGGCTGGGCGTCGCCGCCCATCGATCCGAGGACCGAGTGCAGCATGCCGTCCGGACGCGTGACGAGGGCGGGTGCCAGGGTGTGCGGGGGCCGGCGGCCGGGGGCGAACAGCGCCGGGTGCCCCGGGGCGAGGCCGAACCCGATGCCCCGGTCGTGCAGGAAGATGCCGGTCTCGGGCTCGACGATGTGCGCGCCCCAGCCCGACGCGTTCGACTGGATGAGGGTGACGCCCGTGCGGTCACGGTCCACTGCGCAGGCGACGGTGGTGCCCCCGCCGGCGGTGAGGGGGGCGAGGTCAGCCCGACGCTCGGCGTCGACGGCCGCGCGTTGGCGGTCGAGCCGTGCGCCGTCGAGGAGGGCGGCGCCGTCCGCACCGTCGTGGAGCACCTCGCCGCGGTCGACGCCGACGGCCCGGGCCGCCTCGGCGAGCAGGTGCGCCCACGCAGGGTCGTCGGGGTCGTCGGGCAGCGCCAGGCCGGCGGCGACCGCCGCCCCCGCGGCCACCAGGTAGCCCTGGGACGGCGGCGGGGGGACGTGGACGGTGTGGCCCCACACGTCGACCGACAGCGGCTCGACCCACTCGGCCTGGTTGCGGGCGAGATCGCCCCGGATGAACAGCTTGCCGCCGAGGCGGAGCAGCCCGTCGCCGAACGCCCCGAGGTAGAAGCCGGCCCGGCCCTCCGTGGCCACGGACTCCAGCGCGGCGGCGACGCCGGGTCGGCGGATGAGCGTGCCCGCGGGCAGCCTCCCGCCGGCGGCCATCGCCGGATCGCGGTAGTCGGCCACGCCGTCGAGGTCGAGGATGGCGGGCGCGGTCGCCGCCAGCAGGGGCGAGACGGGAAAGCCGGTCGCCGCGTAGGTGATGGCGGCCTCGAGCACCTGCCCGAGCGGGAGCCGTCCGAACCGGCGGTGCAGCTCGACCCAGCCGTCCACGCACCCGGGCACGGTCACCGCGCGCACGTCCCCGACCGCGGGCAGGCGCGTCAGGCCCTCCACCCTGGCCTGCACGGCGTCGGCCCCGGACCCGGCGCGCCCGGCGGCGCAGAGGGCCACGACCGGCTCGCCGGCCCGGTGGACGAGGGCGAACAGGTCGCCGCCCATGCCGCACTGGTGCTGGTTGGTCACCGCCAGGACGGCGCCTGCGGCCACGGCCGCGTCGGCGGCGGTGCCCCCGGCCCGCAGGGTGGCCACGCCGGCGGAGGAGGCCAGGTGGTCGGCGGTCGCCACCATGCCCGAGGGCGCGTGCACTGTCGCTGCTCCCGCGGTGCCCACCGTCATGGCCGGGCAGGTTAGGTCCTGCGCCCGCCGGCCGGGCCGCGGGCAGCACCGTCCGGAAACCGTCGTGCGTCGGTCGGGGTGTGCGGGCCGTCGTCCGTGGGTCGGGGGTGAGCGGGCCGTCGTGCGTCGGTCGGGGTGTGCGGATCGCTGGACGACGGTTCGCCCCCCGTCACTCGTCGAGGAGCGTGCCGGCCGCCCGCCAGGCGGCCTCGACCGCGTCGAGGCGGTCGGTGGCGCTGCGGCGGAGGCGCCGCGCGGTGCCGGTCACCAGCAGGTTGGTCAGCGCCAGGGTGCCCACGTGGCTGTCGAACACACCCGCGCTCTCGGCGGCGACGGTGAACGACACCGCGGCCTCGGCGGCGAGAGGGGAGAGCAGGCTGTCGGTGACGGCGATCGCCGTCGCCCCGGCGGCCACGGCCCGGCCGACGTGGTCGACGACCCAGCGCTCGTAGCGCCGCAGGTCGATGGCGACGATCACGGTGTCCACCCCCGCGGCGGCGAGCTGGCGGGCCACGGTCACGTCCGACCCCGCCACCTGACTGACACCGGGACGCACCAGCGACAGCGCGGTGGCGAACATGGCGCCGACGCCGTTCTCGGCGTCACCTGCGATCACGACGACGTGGCGGCGGCGGTCCGCGAGCAGGCCGACGGCGGCGGCGAACGCGTCGGCGTCGACCGCGGACAGCGTGCGCTGCACGTTGTCGAGCTCGACCTGGAGTGAGGGGGTGACGATGTCGGGCCCCTGCTCGGTCCGGATCCGCTCGACCGCTGGCCGGAGCTGCTGGCCGATCGCCGCCTGCACCGCTGCCTGCAGCCCGCTGAAGCCGGGGAAGCCGAGCCGGGTCGCCAGCCGGACGACCGACGCCCCCGAGGTGCCGGACCGTTCGGCGACCCGGGCGACGGTGCCGAAGGCGACGATCTCGGGGTCGCGCAGCACGATCTCGGCGACCTGGCGTTCCGCGGGGGAGAGATCGGCCCGGTGCGCCTCGATCCTCGCCCCCACGGTGTCGGCGCCGTCAGCCCCGCTGCCGTCGATGCCGGCGCCGTCGCGACCGGTGCTGCCGGTCGCCGTGCCGTCCGTTCGGGCGCTCGGGGAAGGGGCGCGGCCGGCTGCGGTGCTCCCGGCACCGTCGGGTGTGGTCGGGGTCGTCCCCTCGGTCATGGACGGGATGATACGTTCTGCCCGTCAGGTGAAACGTTTGTTCCGACGACGGGGGTGGTCGGTCCAGCCGATACGGCCGGCTCCCCGGACGACCCAGGATCCGAGGCATGACGACGACCTTCAGCTCCGTCAACCCCGCCCGGCCCGACGACGTGGTGGGGGAGTATCCGATCCACGGCGCCGCAGACGTCGACGCGGCCGTCGCACGCGCCGCGGCGGCCCAGCGTGACTGGGCCCGTCGGCCGGCACCGGCGCGGGCCGACGTGATCGCCGCGGCGGGTCGCGTCCTCGCCCGCGACAAGGAGGGCCTCACCGCCCTCGTCAGCCGGGAGGCCGGCAAGGTGCTGGTCGAGGCCGGCGGCGACGTCCAGGAAGCCGTCGACATGGCGGACTTCGTCGCCGGCCAGGGGCGGGTGGCATGGGGCAGCACCGTGCCCTCCGAGCTGGGCGACAAGCTGTGCTGGACCACCCGCCAGCCGGTCGGGGTGGTCGGGATGATCACCCCGTGGAACTTCCCGGTGGCCATCCCCTCGTGGAAGATCTTCCCCGCCCTGCTGGCGGGCAACGGCGTGGTCATCAAGCCCAGCGAGCACGCTCCGGCCTGCTGCGAGGCGTTCGTGGCCGCCTGCGTCGAGGCCGGTGTCCCCGCCGACCTCGTGCAGGTGGTGCACGGCTTCGCCGAGCCGGCCGCGGCGCTGGCGGTGCACCCCGGCGTGCAGGCGGTCAGCTTCACCGGCTCGGTCCCGACCGGGCGCAAGGTGGCCGCGGCGGCGATGGAGACCGGCCCCCGCCTGCTGTCGCTCGAACTGGGCGGCAAGAACGCCATGGTCGTGCGGGCCGACGCCGACCTCGACCTGGCAGTCGACGGCGCGGTGTTCGGGGCGTTCGGCACGTCGGGCCAGCGGTGCACCTCCACCTCCCGGCTGATCGTCCACCCGGACGTGGCCGGCGAGCTCGTCGAACGCATCGTCAAGCGGGCCGAGCAGCTGCGCCTCGGCGATCCGCAGGACCCGGCCGTCGACGTCGGCCCGGTCATCACCGGCTCGTCGACGGACCGCATCGCCGGCATGGTCGCCGCCGCCCGCGACGAGGGCGCCACGGTCGCCACGGGCGGCCAGCCCGTGACGGTGGACAGCTGCGACGGGGGCGCGTTCTTCGTCCCCACGGTGCTGACCGGGGTGCGTCCGGAGCACCGCATCGCCCGCGAGGAGGTCTTCGGCCCGGTGCTGGCGGTGCTGGAGGTCGCCGGGTTCGACGAGGCGCTCGAGGTCGTGAACAGCGTGGAGTACGGCCTGTCGGCCGCGGTCTACACGCGCGACGTCAACGCCGCCCTGCGGGCCGTCGACGCCATCGACACCGGGATCGTCTACGTCAACGCCCCGACGATCGGGGCCGAGATCCCGCTGCCGTTCGGCGGCACCAAGCACACCGGCAACGGCTTCCGCGAGGCCGGCACGCGGGGCATCGAGCAGTTCAGCCAGGTCAAGACCGTGTACGTCGACTACTCGGGCCGGCTCCAGAAGGCCCAGATCGACACCCACCCGCTCGACACGGGGCCGGGCGCGGGCACCACCGGATCGGAGAGCGCATGAGCACCACCCTCGACACCGGCCGGCTCGACGCGGCCGGGCCCGACACCGCCGCCTGGCTCGCGCGCGACCACGACGCACTCGCCGGGGTGCTGCCCCGCTACTACGACGTCGTGGCCGCCCGCGGCGAGGGCTCGTGGATCGTCGACGTCGACGGCCGCCGGTTCCTCGACCTCGGGGCCGGCATCGCGGTCAACACCACCGGGCACGCGCATCCCCGGCTCGTGGAGGCGATCTCGACCCAGGCGGCCACGCTCGTGCACACCTCCGTCGTCGTCCACCACACCCGCAACATCGCCCTGGCCGAGCGGATCGGCGCGCTGTGCCCGTTCCTCGACGAGCCGCAGGTCTTCTTCTGCAACTCCGGGGCCGAGGCCGTCGACGGCGCGCTGAAGCTGGCCCGCAAGGTGACGGGCCGTCCGGCGGTGGTGGCGTTCCGGCGGGCGTTCCACGGCCGGACGCTGGCGGCCACCACCCTGACCACCGCCAAGGGCCGCTACCGGGAGGGCTACGAGCCGCTGCTGCCCGGCGTCTACCGCGCCCCCTACTGCGTGCCGCGGGAGCACGCCACGCCGGAGGCCGCGGTCGAGGCCGCGCTCGCCGAACTCGACCGGGTTCTGGAGCTGGAGGCGCCACCCGCGAACGTGGGTGCCATGATCGTCGAGCCCGTGCTCGGCGAGGGCGGCTACGTGCCGCCGCCCCGGGCCTGGCTGGAGGGCCTACGTGCCCGCTGCGACGACCACGGCATCCTGCTGATCTTCGACGAGGTGCAGTGCGGCGTCGGGCGCACCGGCCGGCCGTTCGCGGCGGAGGCGTACGGCGTCCGGCCCGACGTGCTGCTGTTCGCCAAGGGCATCGCGTCGGGCATGCCGCTCGGCGGCATCGTCGCCCCCCGGGCGCTCATGGAGCGCTGGCCGACGGGCGCGCACGGCTCGACCTTCGGCGGCAACCCCGTCGCCTGCGCGGCGGCGCTCGCCACGCTCGACGTCCTCGACGAGACCGACGGCTACCGGCGCACCGCCGAGCTGGGCGCACGGGTGCTCGCGCACCTGCGGACCGAGATCGGCGGGCACGGCGACGTGCGCGACATCCGCGGCATCGGCCTGATGATCGGCGTCGAACTGGCCGACAAGGCCGTGACCGAGCGCGTGTGCCGCACCTGCCTCGACCACGGCGTGATCGTGCTGGCCTGCGGCCCGGACGAGAACGTGCTGCGCCTGGTCCCGCCGCTCACGATCACCGACGACGAGATCGACCACGGCCTCGCGGTCCTCTGCGCCGCCATCCGCGCCACCCCCTGACCCACCCGTCCGGGCGGACGTCCGGGACGGCGAGGCAATAACTCGCGCCAGGAGGGTCTCGAGGCAATCACGTGCGGGGGCCGCACGTCATCGCCTCGAGAGTCCGCCGGCGCACGTCATTGCCTCGCCGGCCCGCCGTCCCGCCGTCGCGCACGTCAACGCGAGGTCAGAAGGCGAGGAGCTCGCGCAGCGCGGGGAGGAGGCGTGCCTCGGCCGACCAGGTCGCCTCGAGCGACGGCGCGAACGGGATGGGCGTGTCGAGGCCCCCGACCCGGGCGACCGGCGCGTCGAGGTGCATGAACGCCTCGGTGCCGATGGTGGCGGCGATCTCGGCACCGAACCCGCCGGTCACCGGGGCCTCGTGCAGGACGAGCGCACGGGCGGTGCGCTCGACGGAGGCGAGCACGGTCTCCCGGTCCCACGGGCGGAGCGACCGCAGGTCGACGACCTCGACATCGCCCGCGCCGTCCGACGCCAGGATGTCGGCAGCGGCGAGCGCCCATCCGACCCCGGCCCCGTAGGTGACCACGGTCGCGTCGCCGCCGGCGCGGGCGATGCGCGCCCGGCCCAGCGGCTCGACGTGGTGTCCCGCCGGGATCGGGCCGCGGGCGCTGCGGTAGAGCCGCTTGTGCTCCAGCACCAACACCGGGTTCCCGTCGTCGAGCGCCGCCAGGAGCAGGCCCTTGGCGTCGGCCGGCGTGGCGGCCGCCACCACCTTGAGGCCGGCGACGTGGCAGAACCACGCCTCGACGTTCTGCGAGTGGAACGGCCCGGCCCCCAGCCCGCCGCCCACCGGCAGGCGGACGACGAGCGGCACCGGAGCGCCCCAGCGGTACCGGGTGGTGGCCACGTTGTTGACGAGCTGGTTGAAGCCGCAGGAGACGAAGTCGGCGAACTGCATCTCCACCACGGGCCGGAAGCCATCGAGCGCCAGTCCGAGGGCCGCACCGATGGCCCCGGACTCGATGATCGGCGTGTTGCGCACGCGGTCGGTGCCGAACTCGGTCGCCAGACCCTCGGTGGCCTTGAACACGCCGCCGTAGCCGGCGATGTCCTGGCCGAGGAGGACGACCCTGTCGTCCGCCGCCAGGGCGGTGCGCAGTGCGTCCCGCACCGCGTCGACGTACCGCCCCTCGCTGCTGGGTTCCTCGCTCGGGCCCTCGCTGGAGGCATTCGAGCCGGCCGGGCGTACCGCGTCGACGTACCGCCCCTCGCTGCTGGGTTCCTCGCTCGGGCCCTCGCTGGAGGCACCCGAGCCGGCCGGGCGGGCTGCGGCGACGACCGGCACCCGCCGGATCGGGGCCGCGGGTGCGTACACG
>DASUQS010000207.1:0-6676 GCA_036280455.1 Acidimicrobiales bacterium | reverse complement strand
ACGCGAGGCGGAACAGCGACACCGCCGGCGGCCAGGGCAGCGCACGGCCAGCAGGAGCCACCCCGCGAGCGCGATCGGGGTGGGGACGTCAGCTCTCCGCGGCGGAGGGGGCGGTCTCGGCGGGCCGGTCCACGGCGGACGGTCCCCGGCGCAGGCGACCGGGGATGTCCCGCACCCGCACCCGCGACCCGGTCGGCACGCCGTCGCGGGCGGACAGCTCCTTGCACAGCCGGTAGGTCAGCCATCCCACGATCGGCGGCGACAGCAGCACCATGAACCGGAACGCCCACAGCACCGCGTTGACCGACAGCCCGAACGTCGATGCCAGCACGTCGGCCGCCCCGGCGAGGAAGCACACCACGTAGAAGCTGATCGTGGCCGTGCCGAGCGCGGTGCGCACCGGCCGCTGCCGGGGCCGGTCGAGGATGTGGTGCTCCGCGTAGTCGCCGGTCACCCGCGCCTCGAGGAACGGCCAGGTGTAGAGCAGCCCGAACGTCAGCCCGCCGAGCAGCACGCCGGGGAAGAACGGGTTGGGGATCTCGAAGCCCCAGGCGCGGATCTCCCACCCGGGCATGATCCGCAGGGCGCCGTCGAGCCAGCCCATGTACCAGTCGGGCTGGCTCGCCGCCGACACCTGCGCCGGGTCGAACGGCCCGTAGATCCAGATGGGGTTGATCTGGAACACGCCGCCGAGGAACGCCAGCACCGCGGACGTGAGGAAGAACAGGCCCAGCGCCTTGGCCGCGTACGTCGGCCACATGCGCTCGCCGACCACGTTGTCCTCGTGCCGGCCCGGGCCGTCGAACTGGGTGTGCTTCTGCCGCACGAGGATCGCCAGGTGGGCGGCCAGGAGCACGGCGATGACAGCGGGCACGATCAGGATGTGCAGCACGTAGAGGCGCTCGATGATGTCGGGCCCGGGGAACTCGCCGCCGAACAGCAGGGACACGATCCAGGTGCCGATCAGCGGGATCGACAGCGCCACCGAGTACACGATGCGCAGGCCGGTTCCGGAGAGCTGGTCGTCGAGAAGCGAGTAGCCGAACAACCCGTTGACCAGGGCGAGGATCAACAGGGTGCAGCCGATGATCCAGTTCAGCTCGCGGGGCCGCCGGAACGCCCCGGTGAAGAACACGCGCCCGAGGTGCACGGCGATGGCGGCGAGGAACAGCAGCGCCGCCCAGTGGTGGATCTGGCGCATCACCAGCCCGGCCCGGACGTCGAAGCTGAGCTCGAGCGCCGAGTGGTAGGCCTCGGTCATCTCGACGCCGCGCAGCGGCCCGTAGCTGCCCTCGTAGACCGTGAGGTTGCTGCTCGGGTCGAAGAAGAACGTCAGGTAGACGCCCGTGAGCACCAACACCACGAAGCAGTAGAGGCCCAGCTCGCCGATCATGAACGACCAGTGGTCCGGGAACACCTTGTTGAGCGCGGTGCGCACAAAACGGGCCGAACCCAGCCGGTCGTCGACCCAGCGGGCCATCCGGTGGGTGAGCAGGCGCTCGGGACGCGGCCCCCTGCCGCGCCGGTGGGTCGGTCGGCCGGTGCGGGTTCCGGAGGTGCCCGTGGCGTCGCCGGAGCCGGGGGCCTCGCGGGGATCCGGTGACGTCCCGGTCGGCGTGGCGCTCACGACGTCACCGTCCCCGGTCCCAGAAGCCGGGGCCGACCGGGTCGGAGAAGTCGCCCGTGGCCACGAGGTATCCGTCGTCGTCGACGTCGAGCGGCAGCTGCGGCAGCGACCGCGCCGCCGGCCCGAACACCGGCTTCGCCCCCCGCATCACGTCGAAGGTCGACTGGTGGCACGGGCACAGCAGCAGACCCGACACGGACTGGTAGAGGCCCACCGGGCAGCCGGCGTGCGTGCAGATCTTGGAGTAGGCGACGACGTCGTCCACCGTCCAGTCCTCCCGGCCGTCGCGCGGCGTGAAGCCCTGGTCCGGTCGGTAGCGGATGAGCAGCGTCGGCGCGTCCGCCGCGTCGGTGTGGCCCTCGGGCCACGCGGTGATGAAGCCGTCGACCTCGAGGTCGGTGGGCTTCACCGGGGAGCCGTCCTCGCGCACCAGCCGCACCCCGCCGCCCCGGAACGCCGTCTGCTTCAACCCACGCCCCGGCCGCGGGCCGAGCGACCGGATCGGGAACACGACCGCCACGCCGAGCGCCGCGCACGCTCCTCCGGCGGTCGCCACGAGGATGCGCCGGCTGCGCAGGGACGACTCGCCCGCCTGGAAGTCGGCCGTGAACGCCGCCACCTCCTCCTCCGTCGAGGCGAGGGGGTGGCGCTCCTCGGCCACCTCGTCGTCCGGCATGAAGTGCTTGGCCCACAGCACGATGCCGACGCCGATGCCACCGAGCGAGACGGCGAGAAGGATGCCCTCCGCCTGGGGTTGACCGCCCTGCCAGTAGACGACGGCCAGGGCGATCGCCGCCAGCATGGCGACGACGAAGCAGGCTGCGGATCCGAGCTCGGCCCGAGGACCCTTGCCGGTGAGCACGGTGTCGTCGACGGTCGTGCGGGGAGCGAGGTTCGACTCGAACTCGGTGTCGTCGGTGGCGCCGAGGCCGTCGGTCTCACCGGTCCGACCGGATCCGGACGTGCTGCCGGTCTCGCCGGACCGCGGTTCGTCCATGCCCGAGGGCGGGCGCTCGTCGTCGGTCATCGCTGCGTCCTGTGCAGTGGGCTACGGGTACCGATCCAGGCCACCAGCGCCAGCAGCGCGACCATGCCGACCAGCCAGGCGACGAAGCCCTCCGGGATCGGGCCGGTGCGCCCGATGGGGACGCCGCCCGGGTCCTCCGGGTTGCGGAGGTACTCCACGTAGGCGACCAGGTCGTCGAGCTCCTGTTCGGACACGACGTCGCGCCCGAACACCGGCATCTGGCCCGGTCCGACCCGCACCGCTGCGCCGACCTCGGTCGCGGTGGCATCGGACAGGCGCGGCGCCGCCCGGCCGTAGCTGAGCGCCCCACCGCTGCCCGACGCGCTGTGGCACGCCTGGCAGTTGGCCCGGAAGATCTCGCCGCCGGCCGCGACGTCCGCGTCCGCCGTGTCGATGTCGGGGATCTCCGGCCCGTCTCCCAACGTGCCGACGAACGCGACGAGCGCCGCGATCTCGTCGTCGTCGTAGGCCGGCGGCTTGCGGATCGGCTGCTCCTCGCTGTTGGACAGCGGCATGCGCCCCGTGGCCAGGTAGTAGTAGGCGGCCGCCTCCCCCGAGTTCTCGAGCGTCGGCCCCCGCGTGCTGCCGTCGGCCGCATCGACGCCCCGGCCGTCGGCGCCGTGGCAGCTCGCACACCCCGTCTCGTAGAGCTCGCGGCCCTCGGCCAGCAGCTCGTCGTCGTCGCCCTGCCCACCGGCGGGGCGCATCAGCAGCGGCGTGACGACGACCGTCGCCAGCAACGGCACCGATGCGAGCAGGCGGTGGAGACGGCGGCGGGACATCGCTTCGCTACTTCACCAGGTAGATCGTGGCGAACATGAACACCCAGACCACGTCGACGAAGTGCCAGTAGTACCCGCACACCTCGACGGTCTGGAAGGTGGGTGCCCGCGAGCGCCCCGTGATCGCCGCCGCGACGGCCCCCATGAAGATCAGGCCGCCCAGCACGTGGAGGCCGTGGAACCCGGTCAGCAGGTAGAAGATCGAGCCGTACGCATGGTCGTCGATGGCGAAGTCGGCCTCGGCGTACTCGAGCGCCAGGTTCACGAGGAACAGCGCGCCCATGAGGCTGGTGACGCCCAGCCAGGCCGCGGCGGCCCGGCGGTCCTCACGCCGCGCCGCCACCACCGCCATGTGGATCGCCCCGCTGGACGCCACCAGCACGACCGTCGCCACCGCGGTGCGGGCCGTCTCGAGGTGGACGTCGTCCGGGGGCCACGGATCGTTGATCGAACGCAGGGTGAAGTAGGCGGCGAAGAGCCCGGCGAAGAACATGAGCTCCGACGCCAACCACACGATCACCCCGACGCCCAGGGGAGACGGCGTCCGTGAGGGCGACTCCTGGGAGGGGGACGGCGGCGTGGCCGGTTGGGAAGTCACCGACACACGTGCGTTTGTAGCAGAGGCGGGACTGACTGTGTCGCGATCCTTCGGCCGGCGCCCCCGACGCTTCCCCCCGCGCGCCCGCGGCAGGGAGGGCGGGTACCGTGGCCGCGGTGGCCGACCCGAGCGCCCGCGATCTGCTGCTCGGCTGGCAGCTCGATCCCGCCTCGCTGCTGCTGGTCGGGCTCACCGGCACCCTCTACGCCGTCGGCGTCCGCCGGCTGGCCGACCGGGGGCGAGCCTGGCCGTCCGCCCGTTCCGCGGCCCTGGTCGGTGCCCTCGCCGTCGCGGTGCTGGCCACCCAGTCGGGCGTCGCCCGTCACGAGGCCGACCGCATGTGGGTGCACATGGTGCAGCACAGCCTGCTGGGACTGCTCGTCCCGCTGCTGCTGGTGCTGGCGGCACCGCTCACGCTCGCCCTGCAGTCGGCGGCCCCGCCGACCCGCCGGTCGCTACGGGCGCTGTTGCGCAGCCGTCCCGCCCACGTGCTCGCCCATCCCGTCGTCGCCTGGGCGCTGTTCGGGGGTGGGCTCGTCGTCATCTACCTGACCCCGTTGCTCGACCTGTCGGTGCGCAACGACGCCGTCCACCTGCTGGTGCACGCCCACGTCGTCGCGTCGGGCACGCTCTTCCTCGCCGTGCTCGTCGGCGTCGACCCGTTGCCCGGGCGCCCACCCCACGCTGCCCGCCTGCTCGCCCTGCTCGTGGCGGTGCCGTTCCACGCCGTGATCGGCCTCGCCCTGCTGTCGGCGGGATCGCCGATCGCCCCGGACGCCTACCCGCTCGCGTCCGACCAGCGCACCGCGGGCGGGTTGTTCTGGGGCACCGGGGAGCTGTTCACCCTGATCGTGGCCGCGGTGATCGTCCGCCAGTGGTGGGTCGACGAACGGCGGGCGGCGGACCGGGCCGACCGCGCCGAGGACAGGGCGGCAGCCCGGGCCGTGGACGCGGCCGCGCCCGGCGCGGCCGACGACGCCGAGAACCGGGTCGCCGACCCGCCGGCGGAGGTCAGTCCCGAGCCGAGTTGACGCGGTTCATCGCCACGTCGATGCCGTCGGACAGGATGAGCTCGACCGCATCGGCGGCCTCCTGCACGGCGACGTCGAGCTCGGTGCGCTCGCGCTTGGAGACGCGCTTGAGCACGTGGGTCGCGCCCTGCTCCTTCGTGACCGGCTTGCCGACCCCGATGCGCACCCGGAGGAAGGCGTCGGTGTGCAGGTGGGCCTTGATCGACCGCAGCCCGTTGTGGCCGGCGAGGCCACCGCCCTGCTTGACCTTGACGCGACCGAGCGGCAGGTCGAGCTCGTCCTGCACGACCACGATCTGCCCGGGGTCGGTGATGCCGTGCCGGCGGGCGAGCAGGGCGACCGATTCGCCCGACAGGTTCATGAAGGTCTGCGGGAACGCCAGCGCCACCCGCGCCTCGCCGATGCGCACCTCGGCCACGAGGGCGCGCTCCTTCGACCGCTTGAGCGTGCCGCCGTGGCGGTCGGCCAGCAGGTCGACGACCTCGGCACCGACGTTGTGGCGGGAGCCCTCGTACTCGGCGCCCGGGTTGCCGAGGCCGACGACGAGGAGGTCGGCGGGGGTGCCGCGGCGTTCGGCCGCCGCGCCACCCCGTCCGAACAGAGCCATGCGTGGAGCGGGGAGCTACTCGCCGGCGGCGGCGTCGCCGGAGGGCTCCTCGCCCTCGCCCTCGGCACCCTCGGCGGCTTCGCCCTCTTCGCCTTCGGCCGCCTCGCCCTCTTCGGCGAGGGCCAGGCTCGTGACCTGGGCCGTGACGACGGTCTCCTCGAGGTCGAACTCGGTGGCGACGCCGTCGGGCAGCTCGAGCTCGGCGACCGTGATGGTCTGGCCGATCTCGAGGTCGCTGATGTCGACCGTCAGGTGGCCGGGGATGGCGTCGGGCTTGGCCTGGACGGGCAGCGCGTTGAGGACCTGGTCGACGACACCCTGCTCACGGGTGACCTTGAGGGCCTCGCCCTCGAGCAGGATCGGCACGTCGACGGTGATGGCGACGTCGATGTCGACGGAGAGGAAGTCGACGTGCAGCACGTCGCGGCGCACCGGGTGGCGCTGCATCTCCTTGACGATCGCCGTCGTCTTCTTCGACCCGACCTCGAGCGTGAGCAGAGCGTTCAGGCCCTTGTCGGTGGTGAGCGCGGTGCGCAGCTCGCGCCAGTCGACCGTGAGCGCCTGCGGTTCGGCACCCCGGCCGTAGAGCACGGCGGGCACCTTGCCGGTGGCCCGCAGGCGGCGGGATGCGGACGAGCCGGTGGTACGGCCGGTCTCGGCCGTGAGGACGATGTCGTCAGCCATCGGAGACTCCTACTTCTGACGTCGCGCCGGAGCGCTTCGGTTGTCGGATGAGCCGTTGAAGGCTAGCGGGCTCGGCGCCGATGACCACAAGCTGGTTCGCATACGGACTCGTCCGACTCCGCGAGCTACGTAGAATCGGCGCATGCTCACGCGCCTTGAGGTCGACGGCTTCAAGAACCTCCTTGGATTCGAGGCGTCATTCGGCCCGTTCACATGTATCGCCGGGGAGAATGGCGTCGGCAAGTCCAACATCTTCGATGCCATCCAGTTCTTGTCCTTGACTGCAGACAAGTCCCTTCTGGAGGCCGCGCAGGAAGTCC
>DASUQS010000206.1:0-18042 GCA_036280455.1 Acidimicrobiales bacterium | reverse complement strand
CGGCACGGGGCACCCCCCCGTACGGGGTGCCGCCTGCGGGCGTGCCGCCGCCCTGGGGTGCGGCGAAGGGTCGATAGCCCCCGCTGTTCGGCTGGCCGGGTCGAGCCGCAGGGTTGCCGGCAGGCGGGCCGGCACGGCGGGTGTCGGCGGGCGGGGCGCCGGGTGCCGGGGAGCGACCAGCAGCGCTACGAGACGAGGACGGAGGTGCCGACTGACCGGCCGGGCGGGACAACGGCATGGCCTGTTGACCGGACGTGCCACCCGGGGAGGCCCCCGGACGCGCTGGCGGTGCCCCCGCACCGGCACCGGCACCGGCACCGGGGCCTGGGCCGGGGCGGGCGGTGCCGCCAGATGGGGAGGACGGGCCAGACGAGGGGCCGGCCGGGCGGGCCGAACCACCTGGTGCCGCGGCGCCACCCGGACGCGTCGGCGCCCCCGCGACCGGGCCGGACGGGTTGGCGCGCGCCGCCGGCGCTGCCGGGTTGGTCGCCTGGCCGGGTGCCGCCGGCCGGGCGCCGGGTGCCGCAGGACGCGCAGCCGGGGCCGCGGGCTGACCGAGGGGTGCGGCGGCCGGGCGAGCCGGGGCTCCCGGCGACCCGGGCGCGGCGGGGCGGGCCGGGGTGCCACCCGCCGGCGTGGGGCCCCCGGGACGGGGGCCTCCCGGTGCGCCGGGAGGTGCGGGCCGCACCGGCCGCTGGCCGGGCGCGGGCGGGCGGAGACCGCCGGCGGTCACGCCTCCCGCCCCGGGCGGGGCGGGGCGGCCACTGGCGTCGGACGACACGGTGGGGGGCGGCGGCCGGGAGTCGGCCAGCACGGTCGTCACCGACTCGGGCGTGGCCGCGCCCCGCTTCTCGGCGACGGCGATGGCCGCCCCGAAGGAGATGGCGTCCTTCGGGTGGGCGTCGATGGCGATGGGCCGCCCCAGTTCGGCACCGACCATCTGCGCGACGAGGGGGATGCGCGACGACCCGCCGACCAGCAGGACGGCGCTGATGTCGTCGGACTTCACCGACGCCGACCGGATGGCCCGGCGCAGGGCCACGATCGTCTCGGAGATCGCCGGCCGGATCATCGCCTCGAACTCGGACCGGGTGAGGCGCACCTCGGTCTGCAGGCCCGGGAGCAGCACCGGGATCGACACGTCGGTGTCGCTGGAGAGCGCTTCCTTCGCGTCGATGCACTCCTGCCGGAGGCGGGCGACGGCGGCCTGCGCAGCGGGCTCCTCCGGATCGAGCCGGTCGAGCGCGTCGCCCACCGCGTTGCGGACGTGGGCGAACACGGCCTCGTCGAAGTCGATGCCGCCCAGGCGCTCCATGCCCTCGGGCGTGCCCACCATCTCGAAGCCCTGAGCGTTGCGGCGCACGACCGCGGCGTCGAACGTGCCGCCACCGAGGTCGTAAACAGCGACGACCGAGTCCGCCGCGAGCGAGCGCTGCGACGCGTAGAACGTCGCCGCCGCCACGGGCTCGGCCAGCAGCAGGGCGGCGTCGAGATCGACCTGGCGCACGGCCTGGGTGAACAGGTCGAGCTTGTAGGGACCCCAGTTCGCGGGGTGGGTGAGGGCGATCGCCCGTGGATCCTCCCCCTGCTGCTCGCGCACGCGGTCCACCGACCAGCGCAGCAGGCGGGCCATGAGCATCTCGGCGGCGTACGGCGTGCCCCCCAGGATGATGGGGGTGGGATCGCCGACGCGCCGCTTGAACTCGCGGGCGACGCGGCCGGGATCGCTGGTGGCGCGCCGGGTTGCCGTCTCGCCCACCAGGATCTCGCCGTCGTCGCGGAGGAAGACGACCGACGGCACCGAGGCGGTGCGGTTGCCCAGCGTCAGGGATTCGACCACGCCCTCGCGCTCGGCTGCCGCCGCCGTGTACGTGGTGCCGAGGTCGATGCCGAGGTAATAAGCCATTCCTGCTCCTCGGGCGCGGTCCCGTGCCGCGGCCCTGGTCGTCGCTCCTCCGGCATCATCCGCCGACCCGGAGGGAGCACAGGGTGCCGAAACTAGCCGCGCCCGAGCGTCTGGCGCGCCCGCCCCGACAGGCGCCCACACCGACGGGCCACCCCGGGCGGGAGCGCACCCGACCCTAGAGGCCGGCGAGCGTGCGGGCCCGCTCCAGCACCGCGTCGAACATCGGCTCGGTGAGACGGCCGGTGAAGGTGTTCTGCTGGCTGACGTGGTAGCTGCAGACGATCGTCCGACCGTCCGGCAGCCCCACCTCGGCGCCGTGGCCGAACCGGGGGCGGGGCGCCACCCCGAGGATGCCGCACAGCACCTGGTAGCCGAACTGACCCAGGGGGATGAACACCCGCACGTCGGACAGGAGAGCGAGCTCGCGTTCGAGGAACGGGCGGCAGCGGTCCCGCTCCGCGGGCGTGGGCTTGTTGGCGGGCGGGGCGCAGCGGACCGGGGCGGTGATCCAGGCGCCGGACAACGCGAGGCCGTCGTCGCGCCACACGGACTCGGGACGGTTGGCGAACCCCGTGCGCCACAGCGCGGCGTACAGGAAGTCGCCGGACCGGTCGCCGGTGAACATGCGGCCGGTGCGGTTGGCGCCGTGCGCGGCGGGGGCCAGGCCCACGAGGCAGACGCGAGCGTGAGGGTCGCCGAAGCCGGGGACGGGTCGCGCCCAGTAGTCGTCGTCACGGAACGACGCCCGCTTGTCGATCGCCACCTGCTCGCGCCAGGCCACGAGACGGGGACAGGCCCGGCACGAGACGACCTCGGCCTCCAGGTCGGCGAGAGATTCCACGGCCCCCGACGATAGGTTGGGCCAGCGATGCCCCGAGCAGACCGAACAAGCGACGAGGCTGCGCCGCAGACCGCGACCTCCCGCCTCTCCGACCTCCGGCCGGGCAACCGCCGCAAGGCGGCCGCGCCCACGGTCGTGCTCCTCGTCCGCCACGGCACGACGACGACGACGGGTCACGAGCTGCCAGGGCGCGCCGCCGGCCTCCACCTGTCGGACACCGGCCGCGAGCAGGCCGAACGCGTCGCGCTCCGCATCGCGCGCACCGCGGGCCTCGACCCGCAGGCGACCGGGGACGGGGTCGGCACCGGCTCCGACGGCGAGACCGCGGGTCGCCGTGGCAAGGCGGGCTCGCCCCCCAGGGTGGCGGCCGTGTACGCGTCGCCCCTCGAACGCACCCGCGAGACCGCGGCCCCCATCGCCCGCCTGCTCGGCCAGGACGTCCTGATCGACGAGGGCCTCGTCGAGCTCGACGTCGGCGACTGGACGGGCCTCGAGCTCAAGGCGGCCCGCAAGCGCAAGGAGTGGGCCACCATCCAGCGCTACCCCAGCGGGTTCACCTTCCCCGGCGGCGAGTCCTTCGTCGCCATGCAGGCCCGCATCACGGGCACCCTCGATCGCCTGCGTGCCGCCCACCCCGGCCAGGCGATCGTCGCCGTCTCCCACGCAGATCCGATCCGGGCCGCGGTGGCCCACGCCATGGGCACCCACCTCGACCTCTTCCAGCGGGTGGTCGTCTCGCCCTGCTCGCTCACGGCCATCGCGTACACCGACGAGGGCCCGACCGTCCTGACCGTGAACGACACCGGCGACTCGGTACCCCTGGTGCCCTCGTGAACATGGGCGAGTCCTACGACTTCCCGCGCGCCCAGCTGTTCTGGCCCGGTGCCGACGGCCCCCCGGGCCAGCGCGTCTTCTTCCTCGCCGGCGGCGACGAGGGCGGCCTCGTCTACCTGCGGTGCGAGAAGCAGCAGGTCGCGGCCCTCGGCGAGTACCTGCTCGCCCTGCTGGACGACCTCTCGCCCGACGTCGAGCCCGCCGACGGCCCCGGCGCGGTCACACCCCTGCCCTTCGCCTGGGACGTCGGGTCGATCGGCGTGAAGTACGACGAGCCGGAGGGCCGCATCGTCGTCGTCCTCGAGGAGCTCGCCGGCGAGGACGGCAAGCCCGCCACCGCCCGCTTCTGCTTCACGTTGCCCCAGGCCGCCGCGTTCGGCCGGTTCGCCCTCGACCTGGTGTCCCAGGGCCGGCCCGACTGCGGCTTCTGCGGCCTGCCCATCGACACCGACGGGCACACATGCCCGCGGATGAACTGACGCCGCGCGTCGATCCCTCCGCCGCGCTCGACGTCCTCCGTGCAGGCGATGTGGACGTGCTCGGCCGCATGCCGTGGAGCTCGAACGCCACGCTGCTGGTCGAGCTGCGCCACGGCGGCGAGTGCCTGCGCGCCGTCTACAAGCCTCGCCGGGGCGAACGGCCGCTCTGGGACTTCCCACCGGGCCTCGACCGCCGCGAGGTGGCCGCCTACGAGCTGTCGGCCTGGCTCGGGTGGGACGTCGTTCCCGAGACGGTGCTGCGCGACGACGAGCGCATGCCGTTCGGGGTGGGCTCGCTGCAGCGGTTCGTGCCCTTCGACGTCGAGGCGCACTACTTCACCCTGCTGGAGGAGCCCGGCCGCCACCGCGAGCTGCGCACGATCGCGTGCCTGGACCTGCTCGCCAACAGCGCGGACCGCAAGGGCGGTCACTGCCTGGCCGGCGACGACGGCCGGGTGTGGGCGATCGACAACGGCCTGACGTTCCACTGCGAACCCAAGCTGCGCACGGTGATCTGGGACTTCGCCAGCGAGGCGATCCCCGACGACCTGCTGGCCGGCGTCCGGCGCGTCGCGGAGGAGGGTGGCCCGGAGACCCTGGTCGACCTGCTCGACGGCGAGGAGCGCGCCGCGCTGGTCGAGCGCGCGGTCGAGGTGCTCGACGAGGGGACGTTCCCGATCGACCCCACCGGCCGCCGGTACCCCTGGCCCCTCGTCTGAACGGTCCGACCCGCCGAACCGGCGTCGGCCGGCCGGTGGTCGGTGGTGCGCCCGGCCGGTGGGCGGTGGTGCGCCCGGCCAGTGGGCGGTGGTGCGCCCGCCCGGCGGGCGATGGTGCGCCGGCCGGCGCACCCGCTCAGTTGCCGGAGATGCCCTCGGCCGTCGCCTCGACCCCGGCGTTGATACCGCCGGTGTCGTTGCCGTCGGCGGCCGCGACGTCTGTCGGCGGTGCTGGCTCGTCCACGCGGCTACCCGCCACGACGCTGCGCAGCGTGAGCGTGGACTCGGGATCGTCGTCGCCGTTGCCGTTCCCGGCGGCACCGTGCCCGTTGCCGCCGGAGGCACCGTTGCCGCCGGAGGAGCCGTTGCCGGACCCCGAGGTGACGACAGGCAAGGGGGCGCCGGTCACCGGGTCGAGGTAGTTGAACTCCTCGGGCTGGCGGCGGTCGAGCCACTGGTTGAACTGGCGTGACGTCAGCGGCGGGCACACCACGAAGCCCTGGGCGAGGTCGCACCCGAGCGAGGTCAGCAGATCCCAGCCCTCGCGCGACTCGACGCCCTCGGCCACCGTGGACAGGCCCAGGTCACGGCCGAGGGCCAGCACCGAGCGGGCGATGGCGCGGTCGCTCTCCTCGACCGCGATGCGGGCGATGAACGACTTGTCGATCTTGATCTCGCAGATCGGCAACCGCCGCAGATGGGCGAGCGACGAGTAGCCGGTGCCGAAGTCGTCGCACGACAGCCGCACGCCCAGCTCGTTCAGACCCTGCAGCACGTCGACCGACCGCGGCGAGTCGCTCATCACCATGCTCTCGGTGAGCTCCAGCGTGAGCGACGCGGCAGGCACCCCTGCCTCGTCGATGACCGCAGCCACGTCGTCGACCAGGTGCAGGTCGAGCAGGTTGCGCGCCGACAGGTTGACCGCCACCGACAGGTCGAGGCCCAGATCGCGCCACGACCGGCACTCCGCCAGCGCCTTGCGCATCACGACCATGGTGAGCGTGCGGATGTCCCCCGTGTGCTCGGCGATCGTGATGAACTCGTCCGGTCGCACACGGCCCAACCGGGGATGGTTCCAGCGCACGAGAGCCTCGGCGCCCCGCACGACCCCGGTGGCCAGCTCGACCTTGGGCTGGAAGCAGACGTCGAGGCCGTCGGTCTCGAGGGCCTCCCGCAGGTCGGCGGCGAGGGCCAGGCGGCGGGGGGTGGCCGGGTCGTGGGTCGGGTCGTAGAGCTCCCAGCCGCTGCGGTGGAGGCGGGCGGCGTCGGCCGCGATGTGGGCCCGCTGCACGAGCGACGGCGCGTCGATGGCCTGCTCGGGATAGACGGCGATGCCGACGTTGATGCCCAGCGCCAGCAGCACGCCCTCCGTCTGGAACGGCGGGTCGAAGCCGGCGATGAGCAGCCGCGCCGCGCCGACGACCGCATCGCCGTCCTCGACGTCGGGCATGACGATCGCGAACTGCTCGCCGTTGAGGCGGGCCAGCGTGGCCGACTCGGGCAGCAGGCCACGGATGCGGCTGCACGCCTGGATGAGCAGGCCGTCGGAGCTGCTGTGCCCGAACGCATCGACCACCTGGCTGAACGAGTCGAGGTCGACGACCAGCAGCCCGACCCGGCCGCGCGTGGTGTAGGCGCGCTCGAGGGCGGAGGCCAGCACGTCGGTGAGCATCGCCCTGTTCGGCAGCCCGGTCAGCGCGTCGTGGGTGGCCTGATGCGCCCGCTCCTCGGCCTCGCGCTCGAGCCGGCGGAAGAGCATGCCGTTCTCGATGGCGATCGACGCCTGGTCGGCCAGCGTGCCGAGCAGCGCCGCCGACGCCTCGCCGAACGACGCCACCGCCTTCCGCCGCGACTGGGTCACGACCAGGGCTCCGACCACCGAGCGGTCGGTGCCGGTGATGGGTGCGGCCATGGCGCTGACCGCGGTCATGTCGCGCAACCAGGGCGGTGACGACGCCTCGAGGTCCACCCGGCGCGGCGTCGCCCGCGGCATCAGCGCCCGCATGTCGGCGACGTGGTTGGCCTGGGACACCTCGACGACCTCGTGCCCCTCGTCGCCCAGCCGCACGCGTCGGGCCGGTTCGCCGTCGCCGGTGGACCGCAGCAGCAGCACGGCGTCGTGGGCGCGCAGCAGCTTGCGGGCCGCGGCCAGCACCGACGACGTGATCTCGTCGAGGTCGGTGGAACGCACCACCGACGACACGAACTCGTAGTGCGTCTCCAGGCCCTTGTAGCGGTGGGCGAGCCCCCGGTAGCTGCGGTTGCACACGAGGCAGGCCAGCACGATGGCGGTGAGCAGCAGCTCCACGTGCGGGTGGTTCCACATCGCGCTGGCCAGGCCGATGCCGATGGCGGCGTTGAGCGTCGCGGCCACCGCGCCGGTACGGGCGAGGACCGCCACGGCCCGGCGACCAGGCCGCCGGCGGGCGGCCGCGGCCACCGCGCAGGCGAGCGCACCCGCAGCGGTGAAGTAGGAGGTGGCGATGCCGGCCAGCAGGGCGAACGCGCCGTGGACGCTGACGATGTCGGCGTCGCCGAGCAGGAGCCGGAACACGATGATCGCCGTGATCGTCTGCGCGGCGTGGACGGCGATCTCGTACACGGCCTCGAACGGGCGGCGCTGCCGCAGGACGATCATGGCGGCGACGACGCCGAGGACCCGGGCGGCCACCAGGTCCCCCGGCGAGGCGTAGACCAGCCCGACGGCGAGAGGGACGAGGGCGAGGGTGAAGCCGTACGACTCGCCGTGGGTGCGCTCGACCCGCAGGGCGAACAGCTCGCACCCGAAGAAGGCGACCGCCAACCACACGGCGGACACCTCGAGCGGGCCGTCGAGGCGCCGGTCGCCCGCGAGGGCGAGGGCGTACGCGCCGGCGGCCGCCGCGGCGACGATCACGCCGACGGCCAGAACGCTTCTCTCGCTCTTGCGCGCTTCGTCGACCGACAAGTACCCCTCCCTTCCCCGAAAGAAATGTGCGCCCCGCAGCACGGTGCCGTACCCCGGGACACGGGTCAAGACGATGCGTGCGCTTTTTCCCAGGTGGGGAACATTGTTCGCACGCGCCGCGCGATCCGCGGTCAGGCCATCACGGAGGCGAGCGTGGCGGCACGGCCATCCGAAACGTGCAGGTCGGCGGGCTGTCCGGGCACCCACGCGACCCGTCCGCCGGAGATGTGCAGGATACGACCCCGGAGGTGGTCGGCGCACCGATCTCGACCCGGTTCCTGGCTCGCCGGGCGCCAGCGGGGTACGCATGGGGGGTGAAGTGGCGCAAGACGGACAGCGAGCACTACCAGCGACGGGGATCCGGAGGCGGCATGGGCATGCCGGTGGCGGCCGGAGGCGGCGTCATCGGGCTGCTCGTCCTGCTGGCCACCGTGCTGCTCGGCGGCGGCGGGGGCGGCACGACGGGGGGCCTCAGCGGCTTCGGCGAGCAGCTCGAGACCGACCTCGACGCGCCCCTCACCGAGGAGGAGGAGTTCGTCCAGTTCCTGGCCGAGGACACCCAGGCGGTCTGGGCCGACATCTTCGCCGAGGACGGGCAGCAGTACAGCTACGCCACCGTCAACACGTTCTCCCAGCAGGTCTCGACCGGCTGCGGCGGCGCGACCTCGGCGGTTGGGCCGTTCTACTGCCCGGCCGACAGCCAGGTGTACCTCGACACAGGGTTCTTCGACGAGCTCTCGTCGCGCTTCGGGGCGCCCGGCGACTTCGCCCAGGCGTACGTGGTGGCCCACGAGATCGGCCACCACGTCCAGAACCTGCTCGGCACCAGCGCGGCGGTCCGCGAGCGCGAGCAGGCCGCCGGCTCCCAGGAGGAGGCCAACCAGTGGTCGGTGCGCCTCGAGCTCCAGGCCGACTGCTACGCCGGGGTGTGGGCCCACTCGGTCTACGTGCGCGGCGAGGAGGACCCCACCGGCGACGTCGGGCTCCACGAGGGCGACATCGAGGAGGGCCTCGCCGCCGCCCAGGCGGTCGGCGACGACCGCATCCAGTCGCAGGCGGGCATGGAGGTCAGCCCGGAGACCTGGACCCACGGCTCGTCCGCGCAGCGCCAGGAGTGGTTCAACCGAGGCTTCGAGTCCGGCGACCCGGACACCTGCGACACGTTCTCCGAGTGACCCGCCCACCCCGCGAGCGGGCACCCCCACCCCGCGGGCGGGCACCGACTGGTTCTGGTGACGTGATCCGTTGAGAACCAACGGATCACGTCACCAGATCTGTCGCCTGGAGCCCGAGCAGCGCCCGAAGCGTCTCGACGACGTATGTCGGGCGTTCGACGACGTCCTCGTAGGTGAACCGCGCAACCCGCCACCCGGCCGCCATCAGGCGAGCCGCCCGCTCGGCGTCGGCCTGCCGCTGGCGTCGGGTCGCATGGGTGGCGTGCCCGTCAGCCTCGACGACCAGCCGCGCCTCGTCGAAGAGCAGGTCGACCCGCGCCTTGCCGCCGGTGTGGCGCAGGCGGGCTTGGAGGCGGGGCGGCGGCAGACCGGCATCACGGATGAGGCCGGTGAGCCGTCGCTCCAGCCAGGACTCCTCCCGGGGCCGTGGCTGAGGAGGAGGCAGCACGTCGAGCAGCGCGGGAATTCCCGGGCGGCCTTGTCGGCGAAGGCTGTCGATCCGCCAGTGCAGGTATGGGAGTCGTAACAGGCCCGAACGCGCTGCGCCGTCGACTGCGGCCTCGAGCTGCGCAGGTGCCAGCGCCGGCGCGGCGTCGATGATCGAGCGGCTGGGGGTCGTGACCGGCAGGATGCCCCGGCGGTCGATGTCGACCGCGAGCAGATCGCGGCTGCGGTGCACGACCCCGGGCACGCCTCGCGGTCGCTGCGCGTAGGGCACCGAGACCTCGACCGAGCCGGGGGGTACTCCGTCGAGCCGCCACCACGCACACGCCGCGACGTGGGAGACGGCGGCGGCGGGGCCCGCCTCCAAGATGGCGGCGAGCAGCCGTTGCCGCCACGACGGCGGGTGACCAGGCATGCGCCACACCTTCGGGCTGACCCGTTCGATGGCGTCACGTGCCGTAAGGCTTCGTCTCGTCTGCTCGCTGACGCCCAGTCGTGTCAGCTGACCGGTTGTGATGAGGCCGAGCTGAGTTGTGGACCGCTCGGCGATGGCCCGCATGTGGGAGCGGTGCGCCATGGCCGGGCAGTTCACCATCCGGGTGTGACACTTTCGGCGGGGCGGCGAGACACCACCGGTTCTGGTGACGTGATCCGTTGATCCGCAACGGATCACGTCACCGGAAATCGCCACCCGGACCGGGGCCGGACGCGGCGGTGCCGGGCCCGTGGGCCCGGCACCGTCTCCGCAGTACGTGATCGTGGGCCGGAGCCCGGGGCTCAGCGGCTCTGGAGGGCCTCGAGCAGCTTGGGCAGCACCTTGTGCACGTCGCCCACGATGCCGAGATCGGCGACCGAGAAGATCGGCGCCTCGGCGTCCTTGTTGATGGCGATGATGTTCTTGGCGCCCTTCATGCCCACCAGGTGCTGGGTCGCACCCGAGATGCCGGCGGCGATGTAGACGTTGGGCTTCACGACCTTGCCGGTCTGGCCCACCTGGTAGCTGTAGGGAACCCAGCCGGCGTCGACGATGGCCCGGGAGGCGCCGGGGGCGCCCTTGAGGGCCTTGGCGAGGTCCTCGATGACCTGGAACTTCTCGGCCTCGCCGAGGCCACGGCCACCCGACACCACGACGGCGGCCTCGTCGAGCTTGGGACCGGTGGTCTCCTCGACGTGGCGGTTCTTGACCTTGGCGGTGCCGTAGTCGGGAACCTCGATGGTGACGACCTCGGGGGCGCCGCCGCCGGACTCCTCGGCCGCGAACGACTTGGGCCGGATGAGGGCGATGTTCGGACCGGCGGTCGTGAACTTGGTGCGCACCAGCTTGGTGCCGCCGAAGATGGGCTCGGTCACGACCACGGCGTCGCCATCGACGGCGATGTCGGTGTTGTTGGTGATGACCGGCTTGTCGAGCGCCACCGACAGGCGGGCGGCGACGTCGCGGCCCTCGTAGGTGGTGCCGAAGAGCAGCAGGTCGGGAGCGTCGCCGCCCTCGATCAGCTTGGCGATGGCGGACGCCACCGGCACGGCCGGGGTGCTGCCCTGCAGGTCGCCCGTCGCGTAGATCTTGGTGGCGCCGTGCGCGCCGAGGGTGGCGGCGATCGCGTCGGCGTCACCGTCGCCGTAGACGACCTCGACGGTGTCGGCGAGCTCGCGGGCCTTGGTGAGGATCTCGAGGGTGATCGGCGCGATCTTGCCGTCGGCGGCCTCGGCGTAGACCCAGATGCGGTTCAGAGCCATGTCTGTGCGTTCCTTCTGTGCGTCCGTGTCTCGGCCTGGTCAGATGACCTTGAGGTTCTCGAGGTAGGCGACGATCTTGGCGAAGCCCTCGCCGTCGTCCTCGACGATCTCGCCGGCCTCGCGGGCGGGGGCCTCGTCGACCGCCACGATCTCCTGGCCGGCGCCGGCGCTGCCCACGGAGCCGGCATCGATGCCGAGGTCGGCCAGCGTGAGCTGGTCGACCGGCTTCGACTTGGCGGCCATGATGCCCTTGAAGCTCGGGTAGCGGGGCTCGACCACGCCGGCGGTCACCGACACGAGGGCGGGGAGCGAGGCCTCGACCTCGTCGTAGCCGAGCTCGGTCTGGCGCTGGACGTTGACGGTCTCGCCGGAGATCTCGATGTGCTTGGCGAAGGTGACCGAGGTGAGGCCCAGCAGCGCCGCGACCTGCTCGGGCACGGTGCCGGTGTAGCCGTCGCTCGACTCGGTGGCAGCCAGCACCAGGTCGGGCTCGGCCCGCTTGATGGCGGCGGCCAGCACCTTGGCGGTGTCGAGCGCACCGGCGCCGGAGAGGGCGTCGTCGGAGACCAGGATCGCCTTGGCGGCGCCCATGGCCAGCGCGGTGCGCAGACCGGCGACCTCGTTGTTGGGGGCCATCGACACGAGGGTGACCTCGCCACCGCCCGCTGCATCGACAAGCTGCAGAGCCATCTCGACGCCGTAGCTGTCGGACTCGTCGAGGATCAGCTTGCCGCTGCGATCGAGGGTGTTGTCGGCCTCGAGCTTCCCGGGATCCGCAGGGTCCGGGATCTGCTTCACGCATACGACCACGTTCATGGTTCGCCATGCTGCCCGTCCCTCGGTGAAGGCACCAAATCGCCCACCGCCCAAGTGACCGCGCGGTAACCGACCTGCCGACCCGGAGGATGAGGTGCCGTCCACCCGTGCGGTAGGTTCCCGCCGCTGTGAAGGTCGTGCTCCTGGTCAACTCCAAGGCCTCCTCGGTCACACCCCGCAGCCGCGTGGTGATCGGCAAGGCCCTCTCCGCCGACCACGACGTGACCGTGGCGGAGACCAGCCGGCGGGGGCACGCGACCCGGCTTGCGCAGGGCGCGGCGGCCTCCGGCGTCGACGTCGTGGTGGTGCTGGGCGGCGACGGCACGCTCAACGAGGCCGCGAACGGGCTCGCCGGCACGAGCTGCGCGCTCGCTCCCCTGCCCGGTGGGTCGACCAACGTCTTCGCCCGCACCATCGGTCTGCCCAACGACCCGATCGAGGCGACCGGCGTGCTGCTCGAGGCGCTCGCCCGCCGCTCGATCCGCCGGGTCGGGCTCGGCTCGGTCAACGGGAGGTACTTCCTGTTCCACACCGGGGTCGGGTTCGACGCCGCCGTGGTCGAGCAGGTGGAGCGCCGCTCGGGGCTGAAGCGCTACGCCGGTCATCCCCTGTTCGTGTACGCAGGGTTCGACACCTGGATCCGCCACTACGACCGCACTCGGCCCCGGTTCGCAGTGCAGTTCCCCGACCTCGGCCCCGGCCCCAGCGGTGCGGGCGCCGGTGGGGGGCTGACCGGCGAGCCCGGCGCCGCTGGCGGAAGGCACGTTGGCACCGAGGGGTCGGCCGCCGCGGTCGGCGGATCGGCGGGGCCGACCGAGGGCTCCGTCGTCGACGACGGCTACCTGACGATCGTGCTCAACACGAACCCGTACACCTACCTCGGCAACCGCCCGCTCGACCTGGCCCCGGAGGCGACGCTCGATCGGGGCCTCGCCACGGTGACGGTGCGGACCATGGCGTTCACCCGGTTCGTGCCGGTGATCCTGTCGGCCCTCGGCAGCGGGCGGCTGCTGCGCCGCAGCCGCTGGGTCGATCACCGCACCGACGTGGCGGCCATGACGGTGCGGGCGTACGGGCCGGTTCCCTACCAGGTCGACGGCGACCACCTCGGCGACGCCGAGGTGCTGGACTTCCGCCACGAGCCCGACGTGCTCGACCTGGTCCTGCCGCTGAGCCCCTGACGCAGGCGACAGCCCCGACCGGACCGCGCGACGGCGAGGATGCCGAGCGCCACGTCGCCCGGCGACCGGCGTGGCGCCGGGTCGCGAGGCAATGACTGCCGGTCGGATGTTCTCGAGGCAATCACGTGCGGCCCCCGCACGTGATTGCCTCGAGACTCCTGGATCGCACGGCATTGCCTCGCAAGTGATTGCCTCGAGACTGCCGGATCGCACGGCATTGCCTCGCCGGTGGAGCAGGCGCCGCTTGCGGGAGCGGCCCCGTCAGGAGAGGCGGTCGGCGGGCGCCGTGGGAGACGGCGTGCGGCCGAGGGCGGCCAGGGCCACGTCGGGGACGTTGGTGACGACGGCGTCGACGCCGACCTCGGCCAGCCAGCGGATGCGGTCGGGGTCGTCGCAGGTCCACGTGTTGATCGCCACGCCCCGGTCGTGCGCGGCGGCCACCAGCTCGGTGGTCACGAAGGCGTGGTGCGGGTGCAGAGCGCGGTGACCGCGGTCGGCCACCTCGGCCACCATCGCCGCCACCGGGTCGACGCCGGCGGGCGTGCGGCCGTCGGCCCCCGGCCCGATGACCAGCCAGGCCGTGGCCAGGTCGGGCGCCAGCTCGCGCACGCGGTCCATCGAGGGCAGGTGGAACCCCGACACCAGGATGCGGGCGCGCTCGTCGGCCCCGCGGGCCGCCAGCACCTCCACGACCCGGTCGACGTGGCCGAGCGAGGGGTCGAAGTCGATGTCGTCGGGCCAGTTCTTGATCTCGACGTTGACCGTGGCGAGGCCGACGCACACGTCGAGGGTCGCCGCCAGGTCGGGGACCTCGCCGGGGAGCTCACGGCGGGGCACCTCGACGATCGCCCGCCCGTCGGCCAGGTGGGCGTCGTGGTGCACGGCCAGGCCGCCGTCCGCCGTCCGGCGGACGTCGAGCTCGACGCCGTCGGCCCCGATGCGCACCACCGCACGGAACGAGTCGATCGTGTTCTCGGGCGCGAGATGGGGTGCACCGCGGTGGCCGATCACCTGTGTCACGAAAACTCGTCCTTTCGACGGAGAAAAAAATCCTTGCCCATTGGAACCACGACCGGTATCTTTGCTCCGTCGCAGCCACACGCATCCCGTCACTGACCGCGGTGGCATGTGAAACTCGTCACAATACTCGGTGACCCGAATCCGCCGTGGAGGTCCCGTGGCCCTGACGCAGAGCCGCAGTCTGTCCTTGTCCATCGAGCGCGATGATTGGCGTGAAAATAGCGCCTGTCGCGATACCGACCCCGATCTGTTCTTCCCTGTCGGCACCACTGGTCCGGCGATCGAGCAGATCGAAAATGCCAAAGCCGTCTGCCGTGTGTGCGACGTGCAGAAGGCTTGCCTCGACTACGCCCTGACCACAAATCAGGACAGTGGCATCTGGGGTGGCACGTCCGAAGAAGAGCGCCGTGCGCTGCGCCGCCAGTGGGTGGCGCGGAACCGCAAGGCCTCCGCCTGAACACCGGCCCCCGGCGACGGGGGCCACACGGTGCCGCCACACGGGCATCGACAATCCAACGCTGGGATGCTGGGGTGCCCCTCGGGGCAGAAGAACGACACGCTCTCAACGCGATCTCGACCTCGCTCAGGCGAGGTCGTCGTCGTTTTCGGCGGTGATCGGTACGCGCAGGATCACCTCGGTGCCCGGGCGGTCGCCGTCGCCGCGCCCCGTCGTCACCGAGATCTCGCCGGTCAGGTCGCTCGTGACCAGCGTGCGCACGATCGACAGGCCGAGGCCGGAGACCGCGTCGAGCTCGAAGCCCGGCGGCAGGCCGACGCCGTCGTCGGTCACCCGCAGCTGGAGCGACGGCCCGTTGCGCTCGATCGCGACCGTCACCCGTCCCGGCTCGTCGGTGAGGTCGAGCTCGTCCGGGTAGGCGTGGTCGACCGCGTTCTGGAGCAGCTCGTTCAGCACCACCGCCAACGGCGTGGCGATGCCCGCCGGTAGCACGCCGCCGTCGCCCTGGACGTCGAACCGGATGGGGTGCTCGGGCGAGATCATGCTGTCGGCCACCATGCCGACCACCGGCTTGACGATCGCCACGAACGGCACGTCGTCGCCGGCCTCCCGGGACAGGATCTCGTGCACCAGCGCGATCGAGCGGATGCGGCGCACCGACTCCTCGATGGCGAGGCGTGCCTCGCTCGTGCCCAGCCGCCGGCCCTGCAGGCGCAGGAGCGACGAGATCGTCTGGAGGTTGTTCTTCACCCGGTGGTGGATCTCGCGGATCGTCGCGTCCTTGGACAGGAGCAGCAGGTCCCGGCGGCGGAGCTCGGAGATGTCGCGCAGCAGCACCACGGCCCCGGTGACGACCCCATGGTCGAGGAGCGGGATCCCGCGCATCAGCACGGTGATGTCGGCGCCGCGGGGCAGCTCCTCGGTCACCGGGAGGCCCAGGGCGAAGGCGGTGCTCACCACCGTCTCCTCCAACCCCAGCTCGGAGAAGCGGAGGCCCTCGGCGTTCGCGTGCACGCCGAGCCGGTGCAGCGTCGACACCGCGTTGGGCGAGCTGTACTCCACCCGCCCGGACGCGTCGATGACGATGGCACCGTCGCCGACCCGCGGCGCCTCCTCGGTCTCGACGTCCTCGGCGTCGAAGGGGAAGTCGCCGCTGGCGATCATGCGGGCGAAGCGGTTGAACACGTCGACGTAGGTGCGCTCGAGCTCGCCGGGCTGACGCCCGAACGACGGCGCCGACTCCCGGGTGAGCACCCCGACGACCTTGCCCTTGTAGCGGATGGGGATGCAGAGCACCCGCACGCGCTCCCGCAGGGGGGAGATCGTGATCTCACCCTCGATGATCTCGCCCAACCGGTAGGCGCGGGCGACGAGCGGGCGATCCTCCTCCTCCAGCACGGTGCCGACCCAGTCGGCCTTGTACACGGTCTGCGCCGTGGTCGGCCGCACCTGCCCGAGCACGACGAAGCGGTTTCCGCCACCGTCGCGGGGCTCCCCCACGACGCCGAACAGCAGGAGGTCGGCGAAGCAGAAGTCCGCGAGCAGGCCCCAGGTCGCGGCCAGGCGCTGCAGGTGGGCGACCGATGCGGTGTCGAGGCGGGTGAAGAAGCGAGCGAGCTCGGCGAGGCTGGCCATCGGACCGATTCTCGCAGCTACGCCAGCAGAGACATCGGCACAGCCATCGGCACCGTCGTCGGCACGGTCATCGCCACAGCGCCCGGCCGAGCTCGAGGAGCCCGGCGAGGTCGGTGATGTCGTGGTCGGCGTACGGCACGGTGGCGACCACGTCCGCGTGCACGGACAGCTCGTTGCGCTGCTCGGCCTCGCGCTTGGCGACGACCTGGAAGTTGAGGAAGCTCTCGCCGACCTCAGCGAGCACGCGGGCCACCTGCGCCGGCTCCCCGACGGTCGGCACCGCGTCGGTGACGGCGGCGGCGAGGGGAACGGCCTCGGTGCGCAGGCGCTCGGCCGCGCCGGTCGAACCCCGGTCGAGGAACCAGGCCGGCAGCGCCTTGTTGAGCACGACCGCGCCGAGGGGGAACCGTCGCTCGCGCAAGGCCTCGATGAAGAAGTCGGCCTCGCGCGCCGGGGACGCCTCCAGCGTGGAGACGACCACGAACGCGGTGCGCTTGTCCGACAGCGTCCGCGACACCGCCTTGGCCCGCTCGACGAACCCGTCGTACATCGTCTGGAAGAGCAGGAAGAACTCGGCGATGTCCTCCAGGAACTGCGAGCCCAGGATGCGGTCGGCCACCGAGTAGAACGGCTTGGAGGCCATCGTGAACACCCGGCTGCGGGCGGGCACCGTCAGCCACCGCAGCAAGCGGCTGGAGAAGAAGTCGGCCATCCGCTCCGGCGCCTCGAGGAAGTCGATGGCGTTGCGGGTCGGGGGCGTGTCCACGACGATCAGGTCGTAGCGGCCCGAGGCGTGGATCTCGTAGAGCCGCTCCATGGCGATGTAGTCGTGGCTCTGCACGAACCGCCCCGTGATGTTCTCGTACAGGGGGTTGGCGAGGATGGCGTCCCGGGTGGCGGCGTCCGGGGCGTGGCTGCGCACCAGCTCGTCCCACGATTGCTTGGTGTCGAGCATCGCGGCCCACAGCTCGCCGCGCGGCTCGACGCCCGCGGCGGTGAACAGCTCGGGCGGGACCTGGCTCTCGACGTTGCCGAAGCGTTCGAGCCCGAGGGCGTTGGCCAACCGCCGCGCCGGGTCGACGGTGATGACCAGCACCTTGCCGCCGAGGTGAGCGGCCGCCATCGCCGCCGCGGCTGCGGCGGTGGTGGTCTTGCCCACGCCGCCCGAGCCGCAGCAGATCACGATCTCCTTGGCCGCCAGCAGCGGTTCGAGCGACGTCTCCGTTGCGTTGGTGCGGCGTTTCGCCATGCGGTGCCCTGCCCTCAGTACCCGAGCTCGGCGCCGAGCGACTCGGCGATCTGGGCGGTGGCCCGCAGGCCGTGGGTGCGCTGGAACAGCTCGGGGACGTAGAGCAGCTCGATGCCGGCCGCCAGCCCCGCGCGCAGGTCGCCCAGGTGCTCGGCCCGGGTGCGGCGCAGGCGGACCGCGAGCTCGGCGCCGTCCAGCAGCGTCTCGACGGGGCCACCCGCGGCCTCCGCCAGCGCAGCGGCGCCCTCCGGCTGCCGCAGCGCCCGGAACACCTCTTCCTCCCCGCGGGTGAACAGCTCGGGCAGCACCCGGTTGACCACCACGGCTGCCAGGTCGACCGAGGTCTGCTCGCCGAGCCGGCCCGCCAGTTCGAGCGTCTCGTTGACCGGCATCTCCTCCGGGGTGGCGACG
Source organism: Acidimicrobiales bacterium (assembly GCA_036280455.1). Lineage (GTDB taxonomy): Bacteria > Actinomycetota > Acidimicrobiia > Acidimicrobiales > VFJN01 > ZC4RG19. Next base: position 191 of record DASUQS010000206.1, on the reverse strand, counting down.
ATCACGACGCCGGTCTGCGCCGGGTCTCCCAGGATGTCGAGCATCCACCCCGTCTGGTCGCGGACCAGCCCGACCTGGACCAGGTCCTTGATGGCCTGCGGCGCCGCCAGCTGGCCGACGATGTGCCCCGATGCGGGCGCGTCGACCACCACGATGTCGTAGTGCTGCTCACGCACCTCGTAGCAGAGCTT
>DASUQS010000205.1:0-7023 GCA_036280455.1 Acidimicrobiales bacterium | reverse complement strand
GAGGCGCAGCCAGAGCCGCGCCCGGCCGTGGCGCGCCTGTCGACGTCGGCTGCCGCGCGCGCCGAGGGCGCACTGAGCGCGAGCGCCGGCGACCCGTCGGCCCCGGCCCTGCGCGTGACGGACGTGACCGTCCGGTTCGGCGTGCGCACGGTGGTCGACGCCGCGTCCCTGGAGGTGCGCCAGGGGGAGGTCGTCGGCCTGATCGGCGCCAACGGCGCCGGCAAGTCCACGCTCATGAACGCGATCGGCGGGTTCGTGCGATCGACCGGCGAGGTCGACGTGTACGGCCGCGCGGTGGCCGGCGTGGCGCCCCACCGGCGGGCCGCACTCGGCCTCGGGCGGTCGTTCCAGGACGCAGCCCTGTTCCCCGACCTCACCGTTCGCGAGACCGTCGCCGTCGCCGCCGAGGCCCGCCACCGCGCCGGGCTGACCGCGGTGACCGTCGGGTTGCCCCGGGCCCGCCGTGCCGAGCGGGCGAAGATGGCGTTGACCGACGACGTCCTCGGCTTCCTCGGCCTCGGCCCCTACGCCGACCGCTTCGTGAGCGAGCTGTCGACCGGCATGCGCCGCATCGTCGAGCTCGCCTGCCTGCTCGCCACCGAGTCCCGGATGTTGTGCCTCGACGAGCCGACGGCCGGTATCGCCCAGCGCGAGGCCGAGGCGTTCGGTCCGCTGCTGTTGCGGATCCGCGCCGAGCTGGGCGCGTCGATGCTGGTGATCGAGCACGACATGCCGCTCGTGATGTCGATCAGCGACCGCATCGTCTGCCTGGAGGCCGGCACCGTGATCGCGCAGGGCACGCCGCAGGAGGTGCGCGACGACCCGCGGGTCGTCGCCTCCTACCTCGGCACCGACGAGCACGCCATCGCCCGCAGCGACGCGGGCGCGCCCGCGCGCTCCGCTGCCTCCACCCCGACGACCACGACCACCCCCACCTCCACCTCCACCACTGCCTAGGAGCGAGCATGCCTGCCTGGTTGGGCCAGTACTGCCTGAACGTCGCCGATCTCGACCGCTCGGTCGCGTTCTACGAGGCGCTCGGGCTCTCGTGCACGAGCCGCACAGAGATCCCGCAGGCCTTCGAGGCCATCGTCGAGCACCCGGACCACGGGTCGAAGCTGCAGCTCGCTCGGCAGAAGGACCACGACGGCCCGGTCGCGCTCGGCACCGCGTTCTGGAAGCTGTACGTCAACACGACCGATGTCGCCGGCCTGTTCGACCGGGCGATCGCGGCGGGAGCCACCGTGGAGTCGACGCCCGAGCGCCTCGACCGGTGGCCGGTGACCGTGGCGTTCGTGCGCGATCCGGACGGGTACCTCGTCGAGCTGGTCGAGCGCGATCCCTGGCCCGACGGCACGCCCACCGACGCCCCCTGGCTCGGCCAGTTCTGCCTCAACGTCACCGACATCGAGAGCACCATCGGCTTCTACGAGCTGCTCGGGCTGACGTGCACGAGCCGCACCGAGATCCCCCACGCCCACGAGGCGATCGTCGAGCACCCGGGCCGCGGCGGCAAGCTGCAGCTCGCCCAGCAGGTCGACCAGGATGGTCCGGTCGAGATGGGTTCGATGTGGAAGCTGTACGTGCACACCGACGACTGCGAGGGTCTGCATGAGCGGGCGGTCGACGCCGGCCACCCGTCGGTGCTGGCGCCGATGCGCCTCGACCGCTGGCCGGTGACGATCGCCTTCGTCGCCGACCCGGACGGCTACCAGGTCGAGCTCGTGCAGCGTCACGAGGCCTGACCCGGGTGCCGCCATCGGCGCGATGCTGGCCGACGGGCGTCCAGCCGCCAGGCGACCATCGACCGACCACCCAGACGCACCACCACCGATCACCGACCTGCAGGAGACCTGATGATCCGCTTCTCCGTCCTCTACCCCCGTACCGACGGCGCCGAGTTCGACCACGACTACTACCGGGACAGGCACGTCCCGCTGGCGTGCAAGACCTGGGGCCTCGACGGCGCCGAGATCGACAAGGGCGTCGACGGCCCGTACGTGGCCGCCGTCCACTTCCGGTTCCCGTCGCTCGAGGCGTTCCACGCCGCCCTCGGCGCCGAGGGAACCGGCGACATCATCGCGGACGTGGCCAACTACACGACGATCACTCCCGTCCAGCAGATCAGCGAGATCGTCGGGTAGCCGAGCCCGGGTCCGCGGCCCGGGTCCGCGGCTCGGGTGCGCTACTCCGGGCGCAGCCAGCCGGTGGCCCGCCAGCCCAGCTCCAGCAGGGCGGCGGCCGCGGCGGCGATGCCGACGGCCGCCGTCGTGATCTCGACGTGCGCCATGTCGAGGGCGAAGAAGTGCCGTGACCACGGCACCGCGAGCGCGAGCACGAACAGGCCGGCCATGGCCCCCACCAGCTCGAACCGCCACCAGGTGAACGGCCGGGCCAGGATGGCCAGCACCCAGAGGGCCACGATGAACAGCGTGATCGTCGCCGTCGTGCGGGCCTCGATCTGCGACACGTCCTGCGAGCGCGCCAGCCCGTAGGCCGACATGGTGGCCACCGCGGCGAGCGTGCCTGCGGGGACCGCGAACCGCAGCACGCGCTCGACGAAGCCCGGCACCGCCCGCCGGTCGTTCGGGGCCAAAGCCAGGAAGAACGCGGGGATGCCGATGGTCAGGCTCGACACGATCGTCAGGTGCCGGGGCAGGAACGGGAACGGCACCCCCAGCACACCGACGACCAAGGCCATGAGCGTGGCGTAGACCGTCTTGGTGACGAACAGGTTGGCGACGCGCTCGACGTTGGCGATCACCCGGCGGCCCTCGGCGAGCACGGGCGGCAGGCCGGCGAAGTCCGAGTCGAGCAGCACCACCGGCGCCACCGCCCGGCTGACGGGAGCGCCCGAGCCCATGGCGACGCCGAGGTCGGCCTCCTTCAGGGCGAGCACGTCGTTGACCCCGTCGCCGGTCATCGACACGGTGTGGCCCCGACCCTGCAGGGCGCGGATCATCGCCTGCTTCTGCTGCGGGCCGACCCGGCCGAACACGCCGGTCCCCTCGACGAGGTCGGCCAGCTCCTCGGGGTCGTCCGGCAGGTCTCGGGCGTCGACCGGGCTGTCGGCGTGGGCGATGCCGACCCGTCCGGCGACGGCGCCGACCGTGCGGGGATCGTCACCGGACATCACCTTCACGGTCACGGCCTGGGCGGTGAAGTAGTCGAGGGTGGCGCGGGCGTTGGCGCGCACCCGCTCCTCGATGGCGACGACGGCGACCGGGTGCCCGGCGGGCGGGGCCCCGGCCGGAGGCTGCCCGTCGGTGCGGGCCAGCAGCAGCACACGGCGGCCCCGCCGGGACTGCTCGTCGACCAGCGCCGCCGCCCCGCCTGCCTGACCGTTGTTGGTCACGTCCCCGGCGGTGACCGCCGCCGCCTCGAGCAGGACGTTCGGCGCGCCCATGATCCAGTCGCCGTGGTCGCCGAACCCGGCGCCCGAGTAGCGCCGGGCGGAGGAGAACGCGGCCCGCCACGTCGGCGTCCACCCCGGGGACGCGAACGCCGCGGCCATCGCCCGCCCGCTGGCGTTCGGCTGGGGGTCGGCCGCCGCCAGCGCCCCCAGCGCGGCGTGGACCTCGTCCTGGTCGGCGCCGTCGAGCGGCACGACCTCGGCCACCTCCAGGTCGAGCTCGGTGATGGTGCCGGTCTTGTCGGTGCACACGACGTCGACCCGCGCCAGACCCTCGATGGCGGCCAGTTCCTGCACCAGCACGTGGCGGCGGCTCAGGCGCAGCACCCCGGCCGTGAAGGCGATGCTGGTCAGCAGCACCAGCCCCTCGGGGATCATCGCCCCCACGCCGGCGACGGTGCCCCGGATGGCGTCGGGCAGCGACTCGTTCGACCGCATCTGGCTGAAGATGAGGAGGACGGCCGTCGGGATGATCAGCCACGTCACCATGCCGAGGATGCGGTCGGTGCCCCGCCGCAGCTCGGAGCGCACGAGGGAGAACTGCCGGGCCTCCGCGGCCACCTGGTTGGCGTAGCTGTCCGGGCCCACCTTGTCGGCCCGGTACCAGCCCTGGCCGGCGGTGACGAAGCTGCCGGACAACACGCGGTCACCGGGCGCCTTGGCCAGCGGAACGGACTCGCCGGACAGCAGCGACTCGTCGACCTCGAGCGCGTCGGCGGCGATGACGGCGCCGTCGGCGACGATCTGGGTGCCCTGGGTCAGCTCGATGACGTCGTCCGCGACGACGTCCTCGACCGCGATCTCGCGGTGTTCGCCCTCGCGGGCGACGGTCACCGCCGGGGTGCTGAGCAGGGTCAGCCGGTCGAGGGTGCGCTTGGCCCGCCACTCCTGGATGATGCCGATCGCGGTGTTGGTGACGAGCACGATGCCGAACAGCGCGTCCTGGAACGGGCCGACCGTCAGGATGACGACGAGCAGCGTGCCGAGGATGGCGTTGAACCGGGTGAAGACGTTCGACCGGACGATCGCCCCGAGCGACCGGCTGGTGCCGCCGGGCGCATGGTTGACCCGGCCATCGGCGACGCGTGCCGCCACCTCGGCATCGGTGAGGCCGTCGGGTGACGGCGCCGTGAGTGGGGGAGCGCTCACGGCGGAAGGGTACCGACCGGTCTGCCGCCCCGACGTGGAGTTCCTCCTGGGGGCGGCCGGGTCGCCCGGTGGCCGAGCAGCACCTCCCCGCCGAGGTGACCCGCCCGACCGAGGCGATCTCCACCACCGGATCGGTCGCTCCAGCGACCAGATCCGTCGTGGAAATCGCTCACAGGCGGGGGAAGCGGGGGCGCTTGGGTAGGTTGGCGCGCATGTCGGACGCAACTCGGCCCGCAACCCTCGGCGAGCTCCGGGCATCGGGGTGGAAGTCGGTCCCCGTCAAAGACGAGATCCGCCGCAACGCCGTGGCCCGCATCGCGGCGGGCGAGCAGCTCATCCCGTCGGTCCTCGGCTACGAGGAGACCGTCCTCCCCCAGCTCGAGAACGCCGTCCTCGCCGGGCACGACGTCATCTTCCTGGGCGAGCGCGGCCAGGCGAAGACCCGCATGATCCGCTCCCTGGTCGGGCTGCTCGACGAGTGGATGCCCGTCGTCGCCGGCAGCGAGATCAACGACGACCCGTACGACCCCGTCTCGCGTCACGCCCGCGACCTGGTGGCCGCCGAGGGCGACGACACGCCCATCACCTGGGTGCACCGTGACACCCGCTTCGGCGAGAAGCTCGCCACCCCCGACACCTCGATCGCCGACCTCATCGGCGAGGTCGACCCCATCAAGGTCGCCGAGGGCCGCTACCTGTCCGACGAGCTCACCATCCACTACGGCCTGGTGCCCCGCACCAACCGGGGCATCTTCGCCATCAACGAGCTCCCGGACCTGGCCGAGCGCATCCAGGTGGGCCTGCTCAACGTGCTGGAGGAGCGCGACGTGCAGGTGCGCGGCTACAAGCTGCGGCTGCCCCTCGACCTGGTGCTGGTCGCCTCGGCCAACCCCGAGGACTACACGAACCGCGGCCGCATCATCACCCCGCTGAAGGACCGCTTCGGCAGCCAGATCCGCACCCACTACCCGCTCGACGTCGACACCGAGGTCGAGATCGCCAACCAGGAGGCCCGCCCGTTCGAGGTCGAGGGCGTGCGGGTGACCGTCCCCGGCTACATGACCGAGATCGTGGCCACGCTCAGCCACCTGGCCCGGGAGAGCGCGCACGTCAACCAGCGCTCCGGCGTGTCGGTGCGGCTCACGGTCGCCAACCACGAGGTGCTGGTGGCCAACGCCATCCGCCGCGCCCTGCGCCACGGCGAGCGCGACGTCAGCCCCCGGGTCAGCGACCTCGATGCCCTGGCGGCCTCGACCATGGGGAAGATCGAGATCGAGTCGCTCGACGACGGTCGCGACGAGCAGATCGCCGAGCACCTCCTGCGCTCCGCCGTGCTGACCGTGTTCAAGAGCGAGGTCGACCCGGGCAGCCTCCGGGACATCGTGGTCGCCTTCGAGGAGGGCACCGTCGTCCACACGGGCGAGGACGTCACCTCCGCCGACCTCGCCCGGCTGGTCGAGAACGTGCCCGCCCTGCGCAGCACCGTGGCGACGCTGGCCGGCGGCGACGAGAGCCCCGCGGTGGTCGCCAGCGCGGTCGAGCTGGTGCTGGAGGGCCTCCACCTCACCAAGCGGCTCAACAAGGACGCCGTCGACGGGCGAGCCACCTACCGCTCGCGTTCCTGACCGGTTGCCTGACCCCGGGCCGTCTCGTTCAGGGGCGGGTCGGTGGTGTCGCCGGGGGCCTCGTCACGCGCCTGGGGTCGGAGCGGGTGACCGCCTCTCCGGCGCCGTCGTCGATGGCGCACCCGAGCCGGTGCGGGCGTCGGATGCGTCGGCAGCCGGGTCGTCCCGGCCGTCGCTGTCCCGGTCGTCGGCGCCGGGATCATCTCTGTTCCCTTCGTCGCCGTTCGGGTCGTCGTCCTGCGGGGCGGTCGGGTCGGGCTGGCCGGAGGCCGGCGTGCCGTCGTCGGGCCCGTCGGGCGAGGTGCCGGGCTGCGGTACTCCTGGTTGACCCACGTCCCTGCCGTCAGCGTCGTCGCCCTCGGTCTCCTCGCCGCCCCGGGGGTCCCGCTCCCGCCCGTCGGCATCCCGATCGGAGGGTTCGTCCGTCGAGCGGCCGCCGCCGTCGGGCGCCACGGCGGGCCCGCCAGGCGCGGTGTCGAGGTCGTCGGAGATCGGGCCGGGGGTGGGTTCCTCGTCGGGGAACTGCAGCGGCGTCACGGCCTCGATCGCGCCGCGGACGACCGTGTCGGCTTCGCCAGGGAGGACGCCGGCGGCTCCTGCCCCCATCACGCTGGCGGCCGCGGCCGTGGCGCCGATGCCGATCTTCACGGCGATGCCCACCCCGGCGACGCGGGCGAAGCCGAGCCGCCGTCGACGGGTGGCGGTCGGCGCGGCCGCTGCCGGACCCGCGGCCATGAGCGCGGCGAGCGCGGGGGACGGCGACGGCGGAGGCCCGTCCCCGGTCGCGCGCACGCCGGCGACGAACGCCGCCAGGTCGCTGTGCCGCGGGTGCACGTC
>DASUQS010000204.1:0-14105 GCA_036280455.1 Acidimicrobiales bacterium | reverse complement strand
CGCTCCTCCATGGGGACGTCCTCGTCGTCGCCGACTATCGACGCGTCGAGCAGGGCCTTGAGGATGCCGTGCTTCGACGAGAACAGGCGGTACACCGTCGCCGCCGGGACGTCGGCGAGGTCGCTGATGGCGTCGATGGTGGTCGCGCCGTACCCCCGCTCGAGGAACAGGGAGCGTGCCGCCTCGACCACCGCAGCGCGCGCCAGGCGCGTCCTCGCCTGGCCCCGCCGCGCTCCGGACGATTCTCGTGACGTCACAGAATTGAAGGTAGCACTCTTGAATTGAGAGTGTTACTCTCACTTTCACACCGAGCCCCCCAGGGGACCTGAGAGAAGGAATGCACGATGAAGACCATGACGTGTGCGGAGTTGGGCGGACCGTGCGACGTGGCGCACCACAGCGACGACGCCAACGAGATCATCAAGCAGCAGGACAAGCACCTCCGGGACGCCGTCGCCGCCGGCGGCGCCGACCACGAGACGGCGCTGCGGGAGATGAAGGGTCGCTGGAAGCGGCCGGTCTCCGGCATGAAGTGGTACCGCAAGGTGCAGCGCGACTTCGCGGCGCTCCCGGACGACGCGGGGGTCCGCTGAGATGGCGGTCCACACGGTGGATTTCACGGACGTCTCGACCGCCGGTCTGGAGTCGTCGCCGGTGGTGGACGCGCTCGCCGGCCTGCGAGCGAACGAGGCCCGCTACTTCAAGAACAAGTACGACCACGTCTTCACCGTCGAGCCGGCGAGCGAGGCACAGGCCGCGATCGAGTGGGTGCACCGCATCCTCGACGAGGAACGAGGCATCGTCATCTCGTCCCCGCCCCTCGAGGCGACCGCCTTCGAGGTCGACGACACCCGTTGGGCCTACGTCTTCTACGAGAGCGGGTTGTCGATGAACGTCATGTATCCCGCCGACAACCCGAAGAAGCGGGCGGTCGGCTTCAAGCTCTCCGACGGGATGGACGTGCCCGCCGAGCTCGCCTCGTTCAAGTTCGCCAGGCAGAGGTCGAAGCTGGCGGGCACCATCCGCGGGTCCTACTTCGTCATCAAGGGCGACTACTGAAGTTGCTGCGGAACAGCCCCGCCGGGTCGCGCTCGGCCTTGATGCGACGAAGCCGGTCGAGTGCCTCGGGAGGCAGAGCGTCCGCGAGGGACTCCGACGGGTTCAGGAAGGTGACCGGCTTGCGGCCACTGGTCGGGAGCGACCCGGCCAGTGCCCGCTGCCTGGCCGTGATGGCGGTCGCGGCGGCGGGATCGGTCGGCGCCCCGAACATGTAGACCGCGTACGGCTCGGTCAGCGGGCCGTGCGGGCTGTCGGAGGGCCTGGCGAACGCCCCGCCGAGGTGCCGGACCTGCACGCTCATGAGTGGAGCGATCGGCTCCGCGAGCAGGGCGCCGACCGCGTCGTCGTCCAGCGCGGTCAGCAGTTCGCAGCGCGACCGGCCAGGGGCGGGGTCGGTGGGTTCCGCGGTGATGCCACCCAGTTCGGCGACGCTCATGGGCCTGCGGGTGTCGGAGAGCGGCGGCGGCAGCAGCCGGTCCACCGCGGCCAGCAGGTCGCGAGCCGTGCCGTCGTCGCCGAGGTAGGTGGCATCGAGCGCGACCAGTGGCGGGCCACCCGGGAAGTGGAGACGGTCGAACCAGACGGTCAGCTCGTCGGGCGCCGTCCGCGTGAGGTCCCGGTAGACGTCGAGAACCGCAGCCGTGTGCTCGCCGTCCCACACGACCCGGCCGCCGTACAGGTGCGGCGCCTCGTGCAGCGCCAGCTCGAGCGCGGTGACGACGGCGTAGTCGCCGCCCCCGCCGCGCAGCGCCCAGAACATGTCCGGATCGGTGGCCTCGGTGACGTGCCGCGGGGTGCCGTCGGCATCGACGATGTCGAACGCGGTCACGCTGTCGGCGACCCAGCCGTGGGCGCGGCCGAACCAGCTCAGCCCGCCGCCGAGCGCGACCCCGGCGACGGTGACGACCGGCGAGCTTCCCGGCAGGCCGGTCAGCCCGTACGGCGCCACCGCCGCCTGCAGCGCGCCGGAGCGAACGCCCGCGCCGACCACCGCCCGCCGGCCCGTCGCATCGACCCGGATGTCGTCGAGCCGGCCGGTGCGCAGCAGGACGGTGCCCTCGGTCCGGCCGGTCGCACCGTGACCGCTGGGCTGGGTCGATATGGCCATGCCCGCCGCACGTGCGTACCGGACCAGCGCCGCGACATCCGCGGCGTCCACTGCCTCGACGACCGCGGTGGCGGGCTGGTCGACGGCCAGGTTCCACGGCCGGCGGGCGTCGTCGAACCCGGGGTCGCCGGGCAACAGGACGCGGCCGCGGACCGCGCGACGGAGTCCGGCGGACGGATCGGAGGTCGCGATGGGCGAGGTGTCGATGCTCATGGGGGATTCCTTCGTGGCGATACGTTGTCGGGTAGCGAGGTGAAGGCGCACTCCCGCTCGGCGGGGTGAGGTCCGGGGTCGTCCCGGCTGTTGCGCGCTTCACCCACTACGTCGGAGCGGACGGCCGAAACGTGACGAGGCCGACGCGCGACCGACAGGCGACGACCAAGGAACACCCGCCCGTGCCGCGACCCCAGCCGAACGGAACCGATCGCGATCTCGACCAGTCGTTCGCCGCCCAGCGGCCCCGGCTGCGGAACATCGCCTACCGGACGCTCGGCTCGTACTGGGATGCCGACGACGCCGTGCAGGAGACGTGGCTGCGGCTCCAGCGGGCGGACGCGGACGAGATCGACAATCTGGACGCGTGGCTCACCGTCGTGGTCTCACGAGTCAGCGTCGATCAGCTGCGCAGCAGAGGCGCCCGCCACGAGGATGCGGATGCCGACCTGCCCATCGAGGCGCCCGACCGCGAGAGCCGGGGGCCGGACACGTCCGCGCTGCAGTCCGAGGAGTTGGGCGCGGCGATGCTCGTCGTCCTGGACGCGCTCGGCCCGCTCGAACGTCTCGCCTTCGTCCTCCACGACGTGTTCGGGCTCTCGTTCGACGACATCGCCCCGATCGTCGAGCGGACGCCGACCGCCGCCCGCCAGCTCGCCTCCCGAGCCCGGCGTCGCGTCCGCGACGTCGACCTCCCGGCGGAACGCCTGCGTCAGCGCCAGGCGGTCGGTGCCTTCCTCCGCGCCGCGCGCGAGGGCGACTTCGGCACGCTCCTCCAACTCCTCGACCCGGAGGTGGAGCTCCGCGCCGACGCCGATGCCGTCGCCACGGCAGCCCCCCACGCGGATGAGGGCGCGCCGCTCCTCCAGCGGCACGCGCAGGGTGCCGACGCCGTCGCACGGATCTTCGCCGGCCGTGCCGAGCAGACCGAGATCGCTCTCGTCGACGGGTTCCCGGGTGCCGCCTACGCTCCCGACGGGGTTCCGCAGGCCGTGTACGCGATCCGCCTGCACGACGGGCGGATCACGCACATCGACATCGTCGGCGACACCACGCACCTGGCGGAGCTCACCATCCGCCTGGAGGGCTGAGGCTCAACTGCCGGCCTCGAAGTAGGCCAGTGCGACCTCCGCCGCCCGATCCGAGGTGTCGAACGCGAGTCGGAGGTCGTCGATGTCGTCGTTCACGAACCGACGCCACCTGCGGCCCCGGAGCGAGCGCCCTTCGCCCGGGCGTGGTGGGCGGCGGCCTTGGCTCGGTTGCCGCAGGTCGCCATGTCGCACCAGCGGCGCCGGCCCGACTTGCTCACGTCGAGGAACCACAGCTCGCACCCGGCGCCCTCGCACCGGCGCACCCGGTCCGGGTCGTGGCCAAACAAGTCGACGGCGGCGGCGGCGATGTCGAGGCGCAGCTGGGCGGCCGGGCCGTCCGCGGTCGTCAACGTGATCTCGGGCGGGCCGGGCGGGACACCGACGTGCAGAGTGCCGGGGGCCTCGCGCAGGATCTCGTTGAGCGCGCCGATCCGGTCGGCCCGAAGCTGGGCCGAGTTCGTGGCGGGGACCGTGCGTTCCGTCGTGTCCAGCACGTCTCGCAGGGTGCGGCGCAGGCGGTGCGTGAAGGCCAGGGACCGCGACGCCTCACGTCCGTTCACCGGGAACGTGGCGCTGTGGTCGCTGTCGCCGAGGAGCCCGGCGCCGATCGCCCAGCTCGCCAGCGCGTCGACGTCGTCGAGGAGGTCGACGCGTTCGCCGCCGACGAGGTGGGTGGTGTTGACGAGGTCGAGCGCGAGGTGGTTGCCGATCCACAGGTGGTCCGGACGGGAAGACACGACCTAACCGTACAAGTCCGGAATGACGGTTGACGGCGACAGGGCTGGTTCCTAACCTTCAATCCTGAGTTGACCGGTTAGACGAAGAGGGTCGTCGGTCAGACCACACCCGACACCACCGAGGCCCGAGAGACACAGGAGCGATGAGATGGACATCCCCCAGGTCGCCCACCGGTTCGTGGCGGTCGACGGCGTCCGCGTCTTCTACCGGGAGGCCGGACCACCCGATGCCCCGGTCCTCCTGCTGCTGCACGGGTTCCCGTCGGCCTCCCACCAGTTCCGCCGCCTCATCGACGTGCTCGGCACGCGCTACCGGCTCGTCGCCCCCGACTATCCGGGGTTCGGCCACACCGAGGTGCCCGACGGCTTCACCTACTCCTTCGACTCCCTGACCGACGTCGTCGAGGGGTTCGTGGCGGCGATCGGGCTCGACCGCTTCGTGCTCTACGCCTTCGACTTCGGCGGGCCTGTGGGCTTCCGCCTGGCCGAGCGACACCCCGAGTGGATCGCGGGGCTGGTGATCCAGAACGCCAACGCCTACGACGAGGGCCTGTCGGACGCCGCGCGGGCGACGATCGCCAACCGCCCGGGCGTTCCCGGCGCGGAGGACCGGGTCGCCGAGCTGCTGCTCCTGCCCGTGACCCGAGGGCAGTACGAGGGCGGAACGGCGGATCCGACCCTCGTCGCTCCCGACGGCTGGACCCTCGACCAGCACCTGCTCGACCGGCCCGGCCGCAAGGCCGCGCAGGTCGCCCTCGCGCTCGACTACCACACCAACGTCGAGCGCTACCCGGCCTGGCAGCAGTGGTTCCGGGACCATCGGCCGCCGACGCTCGTCGTCTGGGGACGCAACGACCCGTTCTTCCCCGAGGCGGGCGCGCACGCCTACCTCGCCGACCTCCCGGCGGCCGAGGTCCACGTCCTCGACACCGGCCACTTCGCGCTCGAGGACCAGCTGCCCACGATCGCCCCGCTCGTCGCCGACTTCCTCGACCGGACCTGGTGCAGCCCGGCGCAGCGTTCGGCCGCGGGCGGAGGGACGGTGGACGCGACCGACTCGCGATCGGAGGTGGTCGCACCGCAGTGAGGAGCCTCTCGGGACCACCGGACGGGTTGCGGGTTGTAATTTACTGCCGCGTCAGTCTACGGTGCCTGAGCAGCCCGGCCCGGGCCGCTGCACCCGTCAGGGTGGATCCATCGTGGGGGGAACATGAGAGTGAGATCACTGAAGACAACCATCGGAACAGGAGTCACCGCTGCGGCGCTGGTCCTGTCCGGTCTCGTCGGGTCGAGCCCGGTCGAGGCACAGACCAACCCGTATGAGCGTGGTCCGGCTCCGACGCAGTCGGCGCTCCGCGCCCGCAGCGGGCCGTACGCGACGACCTCGACCTCGGTGTCGGGCCTGTCCGTCAGCGGCTTCGGTGGTGGCCGGATCTACTACCCGACCAGCACCAGCGACGGCACGTTCGGCGGCGTGGTCCTGGCACCGGGCTTCACGGCCTACGCCAGCACCTACGCCGGCCTGGCCGAGCGGGTGGCGTCGCACGGCTTCGTGGTGTTCGCCATCGACACCAACACCACCGGCGACTTCCCGCCGAGCCGCGGCGACCAGATGCTGCGGGCTCTCGACTACCTGGTCCAGAGCAGCTCGGTGAGGAGCCGGGTCGACGCGTCGCGGCTTGCGGTCGCCGGTCACTCCATGGGTGGCGGCGGCACGCTGGAAGCTGCCAACGACCGTCCCAGCTTGCAGGCCGCGGTGCCGCTGCAGCCTTGGCACACCACCAAGAGCTGGTCCGGCATCGACGTTCCGACGATGATCATCGGCGCCCAGAACGACTCGATCGCGTCGGTCTCGTCGCACTCCGAGCGGTTCTACACCAGCATGAGCGCCCCGGAGCAGGCCTACGTCGAGCTGCGCGGCGAGTCGCACATGGCCGCCGCCACCAACCCGGACGACCAGGCCTACGCCATGATCAGCTGGCTGAAGCGGTACGTCGACGACGACACCCGCTACGAGTCCATGCTGTGCCCGGCCCCGTCGCACACCGACTACTCGGAGTGGCGTGACACCTGCCCCGGTCCGGGTGGCGGCACGACCCCGCCCCCGACGACGCCTCCGCCCGCGGACGACTGCGAGTGGTGGGAGTGGTGGTGCTAGCTCCCTGAACGCCGGGCTCACGCCCGATCGTTCGCCCGGTCACGGCCTCACGGCCTGACCGATCCGCCAGGTGCCCTTCCGGCATCGGGACGGCGTGGCCCCCGCTGCGTCGCCCGATCCGCCGGGAGGGCACCGGCGCGCCCGCCCGATGACATCCCGGGGCGTCGCCGGCGCGTAGCCTCCGCGCCGACGGGGAACGGGGAGGACGGCAACCGTGGGTGACGACGTGGACGCAGGACGAGCACCGCTCAAGCTCGACGTGCAGCTCTCGAACTCCGTGATCGACGCGGTCGACCGGGCCCGGGCGCTGGACGAGATGGGCGTCGACGGCGCCTTCTCGTTCGAGAACGCCCACGACCTGTTCCTCCCGCTCGCGGCGGCGGCGCCCGTCTGCTCCCTCGACCTGTACACGAACGTCGCCATCGCGTTCCCCCGGTCGCCCATGCACCTCGCCCAGACGGCCTACGACCTGCACCAGCTCAGCGGCGGGCGCTTCAGCCTCGGGCTCGGCAGCCAGGTGCGGGCGCACGTCGTGAACCGCTACGGCGGAAGCTGGGGCAAGCCGGTGGACCAGATGCGGGAGTGGGTTCTCGCCACCAAGGCGATCCTCGCCCACTGGCAGGAGGGCACGCCGTTGGCGTTCGAGGGCGAGTACACCCGCCACACCCTGATGACGCCGGCGTTCGACCCGGGGCCGAACCCGTACGGCGTCCCGAAGGTCCTCGTCGGCGCGCTCGGCCCCCGGATGAACCGGATGGCGGCCGAGGTCGCCGACGGCATCCTCGTCATGCCGTTCAACAGCGAACGCCACATGGCCGAGCGCACGATCCCGGCGATCGGGCGGGGCCTCGACGCCGCCGGCCGCGACCGCCGCGACATCGAGGTCACGGTCGAGGTCATCGTGGGGCTCGGACGCACCGACGAGGAGCTGGCCGAGGCGCGGCGCATCACCGGCATCCTCGGCTTCTACGGCTCGACGCCCGCCTACCGGGCGGTGCTCGACGTCCACGGATGGGGCGACCTGCAGCCGGAGCTCAACCGGTTGTCGAAGGCCGGCGACTGGCAGACGATGGCGGCGCTCGTCGACGACGAGATCCTCCACACCCTGGCGGTCTATGGCACCCCCCGGCACTGCGCCGAGGAGATCGTGGCGAGGTACGGCGCCTGGGCCGACCGCATCTGCGCGTACTTCCCCGGCTACCAGGTGGCGGACGACGCCGTGGCCGAGTTCGCGGCGGAGCTCCGCCGCGCCGCGTCCACTCGAGGCCCTGGCGGTGCTTCTCCTCGTTGATGGATCGTCGTCGACGACCTCGGTGCCCATCACGACGTGCCGGCCATCAGCCGCGGGCGTCGACGGTGGTGAAGAACTCGAGCAGCTCCGACGCCAGGGGTGCGGCCTCGACGCCGTGGGCCTGGCCGACGAGCACCCGGTGGACAGCTCGGGGCACAGCGGCGGCGACCGCCTCGCCGGCCCGCGACATCCATGCGGGACTGGCGTCCCCCGTCAGCACCAGCGTCGGCTGGGTCAACCCTGCGAGCAGGGAGGCGGGCAGGGCGTTGCCCGGGCCCATGACGGCGGCCTCGCGGCCCAGGGTGTGGGCCAGCGCCTCCAGCTCGCGCCACGAGGGTGCGGCCCGCATTGCGGCGACCGCCTCGGCGGGCACCTCCGCGGCCTCGGTCATGAACCGGGCGACCGCGTCGCCAGGGCGACCTGCTGCCACCAGCCGGTCGAGCTGCGCACCGAAGTCGTCGGGCACGTACGGGGCACTGCCGTCGACGTGGTAAGGCGGCTCCCACAGGGCGAGGGCGGTGACGGCGATCAGGCCCGACGCCGCCCGGGCGGCGAGCCCGGCGCCCGACGACCCGCCGAAGGCCGTGCCGTCCGCCGAGCGGACCTGGCCGGACACGGCGGCCGGAGCGGTCATGCGTCCGGGACGACCAGGCACAGCGCCTCCCAATGGTGGCCGTCGAGGTCGGCGAAGCCCCGCTGGTAGCGGCCCTCGCCCGACTGCGGCGTGCCGGCCGGGGTGGCGCCGGCGGCCAAGGCCTTGTCGACGAGCTGGTCGACCTGCTCCGGGTTCTCCATCCCGAGCACCAGGATCGCCCCGGTGCTCGTCGTGGGATCGCTCACCGGCCTGCTGGCGTAGCCGGCGAAGGTCTCCTTCTCCAGCAGCATCACCTGGGCGGTCTCGGTGATGACGACGGACGCCATCGTGGGCGCCATGCCGAAGAAGTCGAAGCCGAGCTCGGTGAAGAAGGCCTTCGACCGGCCCAGGTCCTTGACCGGAACGTTGACGAACAGCTGGTTGGCCATGGGGATGTCCTCTCGCAGTCCGCCACCCCCTGTGGGTGGCGGGACACGAGGATCATCCGCACCACGCGCCGCGGCGTCTTGCACATGCGTGCCGGGTCGCTTGACCGTCCGCGCCAGTCCGGGGCGCTCTGGCGCCGCACCCCGGTCACGCGACGGACAGGTGGGCGCGGCGGTGCTCGGTCGGCGACAGGCCGTAGGTCCGGCGGAACAGCCGGCTGAAGTGCGCGGCGTCGGTCAGCCCCCAGCGGGCGGCGACGGCGCTGACCGGGCGGTCGCGCAGCGCCGGGTCGGCCAGGTCGGCGCGGCAACGTTCGAGTCGCCGGTGTCGGATCCACGCCGCGACCGTCGTGTGCTCGGGCTCGAACAGCCGGTGCAGGTGGCGGACGGACAGGTGGTGGGCTGTGGCAACCGCGGCGGGATCGAGCTGGAGATCGCTCAGGTTCTGCTCGATGAAGGCATGGACCCGCAGGGCGAGCAGGCGCTCCTGCGACTCGGAGGCCACCACGTCGGGCTCGTCGAGGCGTTCGGCGAGCGCCGCGCTGACCAGGTCGGTCATCACCGTCGACAGGCGGACGGCGCTCGCCGGCTTGTACGTTCCCTGCTCGGCCGCCACCCGGCCCAGCAGCGACGCAGCCAGCGCGCCAGTGCCGGCGGTGCCGTCGACGGCTACCGCGGTGAGGTGGGCGAGCGCGTCGAACGGCAGCGCCAGGGAGCCGTGGGGCAGGGTGAACACCGCCAGCTCGACGGCGCCGTCGTAGTCGAGGTCGTAGGGCCGGGTGAAGTCGTAGATCGTGAACTGGCCCGGCTCGAGGCGCAGAGCCCGGTCGTCCTGTGCCACCCGGGGTCGGCCCGACACGGCGAGGACGAGCCGGTGCACCTCCGGGCTCGGTCGCCGCACCAGGGCGGAGGTGCGGTGGACGCTGTGGCGGGTCGTCGTCGACACCCTGCCGACGCCGATCGAGCCCACCTCGCCGGCCTCGACCTCGCCATGGAGCGGGGCCTCGGGGTCGATGCGCATCTCGAGTGGCCCGAGCGCCTCGCACACCAGCTCGCGCCAGGCCTCGCGACGGCGCGCCGGTGGCAGCTCGGACGTCCGGATCAGGATCCCCATACGCCACCCGGCCTCATAGACGTGGCGGAGGATAATCCCGACCGACCGACGTCAGGACCGACCCCACGATGACCCCGCGGATCGTCCGCCGGGACGCGACCTGCACGGTGGCGGGAGCGCCACTATATTGACGCGCCGGTAAGTTAGCGTCGGTCTAGGCTGGCGGCGCAGGTCACGGGAAGGACCGATCGTGGGAGAGGCGCAAGCTAGACGGCTCGCACCGGAGCAACGCCGGGCGTTGCTCATCGAGGCCGCTCAGGAGACGTTCGCGGCGCGCGGCTACACGCAGGCCGGGCTGGCCGAGGTGGCGACGCTCGCCGGCGTGTCGAAGACCCTGCTCTACCACTACTTCCCCGACGGCCGCCCCGAGCTGTACCGCGAGGTCATGGAGCAGCTCGTGATCCAGGCGGTCGAGGCCGTCCGGAGCGCGGTCCGCATCCCCGCCTCTCCCGACCGCCGGCTCGCCGACCTGGTCACGGCCCTGTTCGGGTACTTCGAACGGCACCCCGACGCCTACCGGCTCATCATCCTCGAACCGTGGGGCTCGGGCGACCCGGGTGTCATCGCCCAGGCGATGGCTGTGCGGGCGCGGCTGGCGGGCGAGATCAACGGCCTGCTCGCCCCCGCCGGGCAGCCACTGCCGGTCACCATGGCCGGTGGAGCAGCGGCGATGGGCGCGCTGTTGCACCTGTGCGAGTTGTGGCTGGGCGACCAGATCACCCGTGAGCAGGCGATCGAGGTGTCGCAACGCTTCATCACCGCTGGTCTCAGCGAGCTCGACCTGCTCTGACGCGCGGTCCGTGCCGCGATGGGCGATCGCGACAGGCGGGGCCGTCCGGGATCACGTCGGATGTGGCGACATGTCGGCCGGCGGAATGAGCCGCAGGTGACGGCGTCCCGGCCGGGGGGACGAGGCGACCTCGTCGCGCATGCCTCCGGCGCCCGCGTCGCCTCCCTGTGATCCCGCGCCCGCGGACGCGAGCGGCTGGGCCCGGGTGTCGTGCACGCCCAGCAGGCTGCGCAGCACCGTGCCCTCGCCGGGTGCCGAGCGGACGCTCACCTCGCCGCGACCCAGGTCGGTGAACAGGCGGATCGACGCGAGGCCGGAGCCCTCCGCCGTCGTCGCGATGTCGAACCCGATGCCGTCGTCGGCGACCTCGACGGCGATGGCACCGCCGATGTGCGCATCGGCGGACACCGCCACCGTCACCCGCTCGGCCTCGGCGTGGCGCACCGCGTTGAGCAGCGCCTCTTGCGTGACGCGGTAGACGATCGTCATGGTGCTGCGGTCGAGCTCGAGCCGGGGGTCGACCTCGATGTGCACGGCCGGGTGCTTGGCGGCGGTCCGCTCGGCGCAGAGGTCGGATGCGTAGGCGCGCAGCGCGGCGGACAGGGCGTCGTCGCGCTGGCCCGGGCCGGTCGCTGCCTCCGAGCCAGCGGCACAGGTGGCGCCGGCACCGCCCGCGTGCTCACGACCGCGTGCGCCTCCGCGGGCGGAGCCTGCCTCTCCGAAGGACGGGGGACGCATCGCCACCATGAGCATGCGCAGCTCCTCGGCGCGGTTGCTGAGGTCGCCCTGGAGCTGGGCGATCGTCTCGCGCACGACGGTGGCGGTCGCCGGTGGCAGCGAGACGCAGGCGGTCTGCACCACGGTGCCGAGCGTCGACAGCGACCCCACAGCCTGGGTGTGCAGCTCGGCCACGGTGCGCCGGCGGTCGTCGTCGAGGGCGCGCACCATGCTGGCGAGCAGCTGACGGCGCTCCTCCGCCATGCTGGCCAGCTCCCCCGACAGCAGCGTCGCTTCGCGGCTGAGCATCGCGTGGCGCAGGGCGTTGAGGACCACGACGATCAGCAGCACCACGGCCAGGTAGGCGACGGCCCACCGATCGTCGGGGCGCATCGTGAGCACGTACAGCGCCAGCACGGGCAGGACCACGGCGCTGATCGTCGGCATCGGGTTGGTGCGCCGCAACTGGCGTTCGACCGGCAGCCGGCCGAGACCGCCGGACGTCACGCGGTGCGCCCACAGCGGCAGGGCCGCGACGATCGCGAGGTTGGCGGCCAACGCACCGACGAACACCGGCAGCGGCAGCTCCAGCCCGCCGGCGACGTGCGCGAGCTGGAGCGCGACGCTCACGCTGAAGGTGGCCTCGAGCGCCACGCCGAGGCCCTGGGTCACCCGCTCGCTGGCCGGCACGCGGGCGAGGTTGAGGATGGCGCCGTAGATGCCGGCGGGCATGAGCACGAGGAAGAGGGAGAACGGACCGGCGAAGATGAGATCGGTGCTGCGGGCGACGGCCTCTCCCAGCAGCAGCACGCCGGGGGCGCTCAGCACCACGAGGGCCATGCTGGCGTCGAGCATGTCGACCGTGGCGTCGCGTCGCCCGGCCTGCGCCCGCATCATCTGGATGCCGGCGGCGGCCCAGAACGGCACCGCGGCCACGAGCAGCGCCATCTCGAGGGCCATGAGGGCGTCGGAGTGCAGCGTGACAGCCCCGATCGCGGCGATCGTCGCCGCGCTGGCCACGAGGTTGGCTTTGAACCAGCGGCGCCAGAAGGTGCGGTACTGCCGGGGTCCCCGATCGACGACGTGGCTGGTGCACAGCAGCGCGCCGACGAGGAACGGGGCGCTGGCCAGGGAGTGGGCCAGGATGTAGCCCTCGCGGTCGTCGGCGGCCAGCGACGACAGGCCGGCGGAGGCGACCACGGCCACCGCGAGAGCGGCCGACCCGGCGACGCGGTGTCTGACATCGAACACGAAAGCATCTGGGTCGTGCGGCCGTGCCCGACCGCCAGAGCGAGGCGTGACCTCGTCGTCCGTGCGCATACTCGACCTATCCCCCGTGGCGGTGGGTTTCGCGTCCGCCTGCTCAGCGGATCGTAACCGCACCGACACGTTGATGCTGAGGTCGACGTCAGGTTGGGGGAGCGTCGGCGCGGGATCAGCGCAGTTCCTCGTAGTGACCGCGCAGGATGCCCAGGTCACGGCGCCGTTGTTCGAACGTCGCGCCCACGGCCAGCAGCACCACGCCGCAGCTGCCGAGGGTCACCCAGTTGGGGAGCTCGGCGACGACCGGGTTGAGCTGATGCAACCCGAGGACGGCGACCGTCACGGCGCCGACGTCGACCGCGGCTCTCGTGCGGGACACCGCTCCCGCGATGAGGACGACCACCCCGACGACCAGTCCCCCCAGAGGGCGGACGAGGCCCGGGTCGTCGATGGCGATCAGCACCGTGGGAGCGACCGCGGCGACCAGCCACGGGCCGTGCACGGTCCACGAGGGCAGGTCGTCCGCGAGGCCGCCGCGCCGCGCGGTGAGCGCCGCGGCGAGCAGCAGCGCAGCGACCGGGAGGGTGTAGGCCTCCGGCACCACGACGTCGGCCCACGCGAGCCGCAACCAGACGAGCGCCAGCGCCTCGACGGCCGCACCGGCGGCCGCGGCGCGCCGGCCCGGTCGCAGGGCGTGCACCGCGGTGGTGGCGGCGCCGAGCGCGAGCACCACGGTCGTGAGCGTCGGGTCCCCGGTTCCCGCCACGGCGACCGCCGCGAGCACGTGGAGCACCGCCGCCACCGCCTCGGTGGTGCGCCCCACCTCGCCCCGCAGGTCCGTGCGGGTGCCGGCCGGGTCGAGCACGGCACCGACAGCGCTCGCTCCTGCGGCGGCCAGGGCGACGGCGGCCCAGGCGCCGACGTCGGACACCCCGAGGATGGCGGCCACCAGGCCGGCCTCCGCCGTGCCCGCCACGACCGCGACCACGGCGCCCGCGTGCGAGAGAGGCGCGTCGCCGTTGCGTGCGGCAACCAGCCCGACGGCCCCGGCGAGGACGCCGATCGCGGCCACGGCGACCACCGTCGTCATCGCCGCGGCCGCGGCCCAGGAGAGCCCGAGGGCGGAGAGCGCGACCATCCCCGCGGCCGCCACCACGGCGATCGGTGTCATCGGTGCTCCGGATGCGGAGGTCGCGTGCTCATCGGCCGCCGCCGCGGACCCCGCCCGCTCGGTGACGAGCGCGACGCACGCGGCCGCGGCGCCGGCGAGCAGGGCCGACACCGTGGCGGCCAAGGGGACGTCGACCAGCAGGGGGAGCAGGACGAGCCCGGTCGCCCCGACCACGGCGAGGCCCGCCGTCGCCGCTCGGCCGCCGAGCCGCGGGCGCAGCGCGAGCGCCGCGCCGGCCGCCACCACCAGCTGGGCGAGGACCGGGCCCCGGCCGATGCCCTCGATGTCGAGCGCCCCGTGCGCGACCGTCCCGGTGGAGGCCCAGGCACCGTGATGCCAGGCGGGGTCGGCGGCCTCGAGCGCAGCGCCGACC
>DASUQS010000203.1:0-11633 GCA_036280455.1 Acidimicrobiales bacterium | reverse complement strand
GTCGCCGTGGTCGTCGGGCCGGGCGCGATCGTGTCGCTCGTCGGCGTCGTCGACGGGTCGGGTTCCTGCGCGGCGCTCGGCAGCACCGTTGTCGTGAACACCACGGCTCCTGCGGCCAGCGCGGACGCGACCGTCCGCAGCCTCCACCGTCGTACGGTCGATCCCACCGTTCGCCCCCCACTGGTCGCCTACGGATCCCAGCGCGACCAGGACCCACTGTAGTCATGACGCCGGGCGCCCGGCCCCCGTTCCGTCGATCCGCCGGATTCTCGCTTCGGTAGGGTCGAGCGGGTGAGCCGCCGCCTGCCACCCACCCGCCAGGACCTGATCCGCTGGGCCGAGGCGCTGTCCGGCATCGCCCGCACCGGCCTGGGGTTCACCGAGAGCCTCTACGAGCGCGAACGGTTCGAGGAGGTGCTGGCGGTGGCGGGGGACATCCGCGCCGCGGCGGAAGCCGACGAGGACTTCGACGCCGAGCACTTCGTCGACGAGTGGATGAAGGGCGCGGGCAAGGGCGTCGCCGGCTACATCACCCCCAAGGTCGCGGTCGGGGCGGTCGTGCACAACGACGCCGGCGAGATCCTGCTGGTGCAGCGGGCCGACAGCGGCATCTGGCTCTACCCGACCGGTTGGGCGGACGTGGGCTACTCCGCCAGCGAGATCGCGGTGAAGGAGGTCAAGGAGGAGACCGGCATCGATTGCCGGCCGGTGCGGCTCATCGCCCTCCTGGACGGCCTGCGCCTGGGCTTCACGCGGGTGCCGCTGCACAGCCTGGTGTTCCTGTGCCGGGCGACCGGTGGCGAGCTGGCTGCCCACCCGCTCGAGACGAGCGACGTCGGGTGGTTCCCCCGCGACGCCATGCCCCAACCGCTGGCGGGCGCCGACCAGTGGCTGGAGCACGCCAACCGGGCCATCGACGGCGAGGACGTCGGCGTCCTCTACGACGAGCCGCGCGAGCGCCCCTGGGAAGAATGAGGTGCTGTCGGTCGGCCGCGGGCTGCGCACCTGCCCGCGAGCGGGCCTACCCGGCGGGCTGGGGGGCGCGGTGGGCCACGGCCCAGCGGGCGTAGCTCCAGCAGGCGGTGGCGAGCATCGCGAGCTTGGTGGCGTGGCCGACGACCGGGCTCGCCAGCTTCTCCTCCTTGGTGCGGTGCCACAGGCCGGGGAGCACCCCGTCGCGGCGCACCAGTCCGTACCGGGCGACGAGGCTGTTGAGGGCGGCCTCGACGCGGTAGCCGTGGAGGTCGTTGCCGTCGAGACGGTCGAAGAGCTCGCGGCGCAGGGCCCGCTGGCCGGTCAGCACCGGGAGGCCGTGCAGGAAGAGGCGGTTCGCCACCGGCCCGCGGTCGAACAGCCCGCACGCCATGTCGGCGTCCCCGTTGACGACCGCCGCCACCAGGTCGTCGATGTGGCCGGGCCGCAGGCCCACGAGGTCGGCGTCGAGGAACACGACGACCCCGGCGTAGGGCGCAGCGGCCACCCCGGTACGCATCGCCTCGCCCTTCCCGCGCACCCCTTCGAACACCACCCGCGCGCCGTGCGTGGCCGCGACGACAGCGGTGCCGTCGGTGGAGGCGTTGTCGACGACCACGACGTCGTCGACGAGGGAGGCGTCACGAGCGGCGTAGACCACCGCCCCGATCGTCTGGGCCTCGTTCCAGGCCGGGATGACGGCGGTGACGGGTCGGATCGGATGGAAACGCGGAGAGTGGTCGCCCTTGTACATGCGGTGGACAACTGTAACGGGACGGCGACACCGCCGGGATCCGTGGTCGAACTGCCCCGCGCCGCGGTCGGGAGACGCGCTACGGTCCTCACTTGACGGTTCGTCAGATTCGGGCAGAAGGGTGGCCCGGACGCGAACCAGCGACGACAGGGGGGACACTGACGTGCGCATGAACCGAGGCCGTGTCATCGGTGTACTGGCGGTGTTCACCATGTTGGTGGGCGCGTGCAGCTCCGACCGTGACGACGACCCCAACGCCAGCGCGGAGGCGGGCGGCGACGAGGGGTCGGGCGAGAGCGACGGCGAGGCCACACCCGCCGACGGCTTCGGCACGTTGGAGTCCCCGTGCGGCGAGGGCGACGGCGGTCCGGCCGGCGACCAGGGCGTCACCGAGGATGCGATCGTCATCGGCTACGGCGACGACGCCGGCTTCCCCACCTCCCCGGGCCTCAGCCACGAGACCAGCGATGCCATCGAAGCGATGATCGACTGGTGCAACGAGCAGGGCGGCATCAACGGGCGCCAGATCGAGGGCAAGTACTACGACGCCGCCATCACCAACGTCGTCAACGCCATGACCCAGGCGTGCGGTGAGGTGTTCATGCTGGTCGGCAACGCGTGGGCGCTCGACTCCGCCCAGGAGGAGACCCGCCTCGCGTGCGAGCTGCCCTCGGTGCCCACGTACTCCGTGAGCCCCGCGTTCGCCAACGCACCGCTCACCTACCAGCCGGTGCCGAACCCGGCCGACTTCACCACGTCGGGTTGGGCGGCGCAGGTGGCCGACATGTTCCCCGACGAGGCCAAGAAGGCCACGGTGATGTTCGGCAACTTCGCCGCCACCATCGACACCAAGGACAAGGTGCTCCAGAGCTACCCGCCGATGGGCTTCGAGTTCCTCGACTGCCCGATCGAGTACAACATCGCCGGCGAGTCCGACTGGAAGCCCTTCGCCCAGCGCCTGAAGGAGTGCGGCGCCGAGGTCGTCTACTACTCGGGCCAGCCCTACCCGAACATGCAGAACCTGCTCGATGACGCCGCGCAGATCGACTACCACCCGATCTGGATGGCGGAGTCGAACGCCTACCTGCAGTCCTTCGCCGACTGGAACGCCACCGGCAACGGCGACAACGTCTACGTCCGCACGGCCTTCACGCCGTTCGAGCAGGCCGACAGCAACCCGGCCACGCAGCAGTACCTCGACCTCATCGAGGAGAGCGGGGGCGACGTCAGCCAGCTCGGCCAGCAGGCGACCTCGGCCTTCCTGCTGTGGGCCACCGCGGCCGACGCCTGCGGTGCCGAGCTCAGCCGTGACTGCGTCCTGGAGGAGCTGTCCGGCATCACGAGCTGGGACGGCGGCGGCATGCACGCCGAGACCAACCCCGGCGGCAACATGCCCCCCGAGTGCTCGATGGTGCTCAAGCTCGACGGCACCAGTTGGGTGCAGGTCTCGCCGGAGGAAGAGGGCGAGATGGTTTGCAACCCCGACGGCGTGGTCGCCCTCAGCGGGCGGGTCGTCGACCAGGCCGAGCTCGACGAGAACCGCATCGCCACGGCCTTCCAGCCCTAGGGCTGGCGGGAGTAGGGGGCCGGCATGGACACGTTCCTCCAGTACACGATCCTCGGTCTCGTCACCGGAGGCGTGTACGGCATCGCGGCGTCCGGCCTGGTCGTCACCTACACGACGTCGGGCATCTTCAACTTCGCCCACGGCGCCGTGGCCATGCTGGCGGCGTTCACATACTGGCAGCTCCGGTGGGGGTGGGGCTGGCCGGCCCCCGTCGCACTGGTGGTGGTGCTCGGCGTCCTGGCCCCGCTGCTGGGGGCGCTGCTCTACGGCGTGGTGATGCGAGGGCTGCGGGGCACGTCCGAGGTGGCGCGCATCGTGGTGCCGGTCAGCGTCATGCTCGGCTTCCTGGCGCTCAGCACCTGGATCTGGGATCCGACGCCCCGCTCGCCGCGGCTGTTCCTGCTGTTCTTCGGGGCCGACAAGACCGTGAGCATCGGCGGGGTCAACCTGGCCTGGCACGAGATGGCCGCGGTGGTCATCGCCCTGCTGGTGGCGCTCGGGCTGCGGTTCCTGTTCTTCGGCACGCGCACCGGCGTGGCCATGCGCGCCGTCGTCGACGACCCCGACCTGCTCGAGCTCAACGCGGGCCGGCCGGAGCGGCTGGCGATGGCGTCGTGGGCCCTCGGCGCCTTCCTCGCCGCGCTGGCCGGGGTCCTCATCACGCCGATCATGGGGTCCGCGATGAGCGCCCAGGCGCTGACCCTGCTGGTCATCGACGCGTTCGCGGCCGCGATGTTCGGGCGCCTGCGCAGCGTGCCCCGCACGTTCGTGGGAGCGCTCGTGCTCGGCCTCGCCGGCAGCTACGTGATCGGCTACTTCCCGGCCCAGGACTGGACCTGGACGGGCAACTTCCGGGTCTCGCTGCCGATGATCGCGCTGTTCGTCGTGCTGCTCTTCCTGCCCCAGGACCGCCTGCGGGGCGCGACGGTGCTGCGCTCCCGGGAGCGGTACCGCATGCCGACGATGCGCAACGCACTCATCGCAGCCGTCGTGCTGGTGGCGGGCATGTGGCTGCTGCGGGGCATCCTCGCCCCGACGGCGATCAACAGCCTGGCCTTCGGCATGACGATGGCGGTCATGGCGCTCTCCCTGGTGCTGCTCACCGGGTACGCGGGGGAGATCAACCTGGCGGTGCTGTCGTTCGGCGCCATCGGGGCGATCATCGTCCACCACTTCGGCGTCAGCGGCAGCGGCAGCGGGGCCCGCTCGACGCTCTTCGGCTACGCGGCCGCCGCGGTGGTGTGCGCCGTGGTCGGCGCCCTCGTCGCACTGCCGTCGCTGCGCCTGCGGGGCCTCTACCTGGCGCTGTCGACCATGGCGTTCGGCGTGTTCGTCAGCCACATGCTGCTGCGCGAGATCACGGTGCGGAAGCTGCCGCTGATCCACACCGAGTTCAGCATCTTCCCGAGCGGCAACCTGGGGGTGCCGCGACCGAAGTTCGGGCCGGTCGACCTGGCGGCCATGCCGTCGTTCCTGATGTTCGTGACGGTCCTGTTCGCCGTGCTCGGCGTCGGGCTCGTGGCGTTGCGCCACAGCGGCTACGGCCGCCGGCTCACCGCCATGAAGGACAGCCCGGCGGCGTCGGCCACGCTGGGCCAGAGCATGGTGACCCTCAAGCTGTCGGTGTTCATGCTGTCGGCCGCGATCGCCGGCGTGGGCGGGGCGCTGATGACCAGCCAGATCGGGTCGGCCAACCTCGACCGGTTCGACATCTTCCTCAGCCTGTCGCTGCTGATGCTCACCGTCGTCGGCGGCATCGGCTACGTGAGCGGTGCGCTGTTCGGCGGCGTGGCGGCCGGCGTGCTGTTCGTCGCCATGCAGGACACGTTCGCCAAGCTGGGGTTCGACCACCCGGACCTCGAAGGCTTCTTCGACTTCATGGCCAACCTGACGCTGGTGCTGCCCGCGCTCATGGGCGTCAGCATCGGCCGCAACCCCACCGGCACGGTGGAGAAGGTCCTCGTCGAGTTCGCACCGGTGCGTCGTGCCCGGCCCGTGCTCGTCGGGGGCATCGCCGTCGTGGGCGTCGGCTACCTGCTGGCCCGCAACGGCACCATCAGCAACTGGTGGCTGATCGTGCTCACCGCTGCGGTCGTCGTGGCGATGCCCGTGCTGGCCACGCGGCTGGTGCCCGCGGCCGCATCCGGTGCCGACGGCGGTTCGGGGGGCGCGTCCGCCGGGGGAGCGCCGCTCGACGGCGCTCCGCCGGCCGACCTGCCGCTGGAGCTGGTCGGGGTGGCCCGGCCCTACTCGGTGGCCGACCGCGAGATGTTGGACGCCGCGCTCGGCGTGCCGGCGGGGACGGCCGTCCCAGCTGCACCGGACGCGCCGGCACAGACAGCGGGGGCGAGGTAGCGATGGCCGTGCTCGAAGCCCGGGGCATCTCCGTCCGCTTCGGCGGCAAAGCCGCCCTCAACGACACGACGGTCGTCGCCGAGAAGGGTGCGGTGACCGGCCTCATCGGTCCCAACGGCGCGGGCAAGACCACTCTGTTCAACGTCGTGTGCGGCCTGCTCAGCCCCGACGTCGGCCAGGTGCTGCTCGACGGCGACGACATCACGCGCAAGCCGCCGCACAAGCGGGCCCGCCACGGGCTGGCCCGCACCTTCCAGCGGCTGGAGCTGTTCACCTCGTTGACCGTGCGCGACAACGTGCGGGTCGGCGGCGACATCCACGACAGCTGGCGGCGGGGCCGCAGCGACTCCGCGGCGGAGGCCGAGCGGGTCCTCGAGCTCACCGGCCTCGGCGACATCGCCGACCGCGAGGTGTCGGAGATCCCGACCGGGCAGGCGCGGGTGGTCGAGCTGGCCCGGGCGCTGATGACGCAGCCGACCGTGCTGCTGCTCGACGAGCCGGCCGCCGGGCAGACCGAGGAGGAGACCGTCGCCTTCGGGCACCTGCTCCGTCGCCTCGCCGCCGACGGCATCGCCGTGTGCCTGGTCGAGCACGACATGTCGCTCGTGATGGACGTGTGCGAGTCGATCCACGTGCTCGACTACGGCCGCACGATCGCCATCGGCCCGCCCGACCAGGTGCGCGGCGACCCCGCCGTCGTCGAGGCCTACCTCGGCACGCCGGGCGGGCTCGCGCCGGAGGGAGCCGCGTGACCGCCATCGAGACCGAGCCGCCGCCCCTCGAGCTGGTCGGCGTGCGGGCGGCCTACGGCGGCATCGAGGTGCTGCACGGCGTCGACCTGGCCGTGCGCGCGGGCGAGGTCGTCGCGCTGCTCGGTGCCAACGGCGCCGGGAAGTCCACCACGGTGAAGGTCTGCGCCGGCCTGCTGCGCCCGACCGCGGGCGCGGTGCGGGTGGCGGGCACCGACGTCACGGGCGCCCACAGTCACGAGCTCGCCCGCATCGGCGTGTGCACGATCCCCGAGGGGCGGGGCGTGTTCCCCAACCTGACCGTGCGCGAGAACCTGTGGATGGCCACCCAGGTCAAGGGCGACCTGGCCGACCTGGAGGAGGCGGCGTACGCCCGCTTCCCCCGCTTGAGCGATCGGCGCACGCAGCTGGCGGGCACCATGTCGGGCGGTGAGCAGCAGATGCTCGCCATGTCGCGGGCGCTGGTGACCGACCCCGCGGTGCTGCTCCTCGACGAGCTGTCGATGGGGCTGGCGCCGATCGTCGTCCAGCAGCTGTACGAGATCGTCGCTCAGGTGGCCGGCGAGGGCATCTCGATCCTGGTGGTCGAGCAGTTCGCCCAGGCCGTGCTCGGCATCGCCGACCGTGCGGCGATCATGGTCACCGGCGAGGTCGCGCGGGTGGGCACGCCCGCGGAGATGCAGTCCGAGTTGTCGAGCGCCTACCTGGGCGGATGAGCGCGATGAGGAGCGAGCCATGAACGATCGGATCGAGCGCCTGAAGACCGACGCCGCCGAGCTCAAGGTGGGCACCCGTGCCGGCCGCGACGGCCTGTACCAGGCCGCAGGCGCGGTGGCGATGGGGGTGGGCGTCGTTGTGGCGTTCCTCGCCTACCAGATGTCGCTCGGCAAGGACGACAGCCGCGACATCCAGTCCCTGCAGATCCTCGCCATCGCCATGCTGGCGCTGGCGATCGTCGGCGCGGCGGTGTTCCTGCGCTACTCGCTGACCCGCTTCCTGCGGTTCTGGCTGCTGCGCCAGCTCTACGAGGGCCAGGCCCACATCGACCAGGTGGTGGCGGCGTTGGGCGACCGTCAGACGTCGGGCGCCGGCAACAACGACCAGCATGCCTCCGGCACCGAGGAGCCGGTCGGATGACGGTCGACGGGGGGTCCGGAAGGTGGAAGCGCTCTTCGCTGATGTAGTCGCGCTGGCTGGTAATGTGACCACATGGATGTGGCAGTCCGCGAGTTGAAGGCGAAGCTGTCCGCCTACCTGCGACGAGCCGCGGCAGGCGAGACGATCACTGTCACCGACCGGGGTCGACCGGTCGCGGTGCTGGGCCCTGTGCTCGGTCCGGTGGACCTGTCTGCCGCCGTCGCGGCCGGGTGGGTCACGCCGGCCGAGCGGTCGGGTCTGCGGCCCGTGCGGCGACATCGCGCTGCCGTTGGGACGCTCGACGTGCTCGCAGAAGACCGGGCCGAGTGACGCTCTACGCGGACTCCAGCGCGCTGCTCAAGCGGTACGTCGACGAGCCGGATTCGGAGCGAGCTGTCGAGATGCTGGCCGGCGACGCGGAGTTGGTGACCGCCCGGCACACGGTCGTCGAGGTGCGCCGCAATCTCGCCAGGCTGCTGAGCGGTGACGATCTGACGGTGGCCCGTCGTGACTTCCAGGTCGATCTGGAGGCGTTCGCGATCGTGGAGCTCGACGCCGCCACGTGCGAGCTCGCCGCCACGATCGCGGAGCAGACCGGGGCTCGCACGCTCGACGCGCTGCACCTCGGTGCCGCGCGCCGGCTCGGGGTCGGGCTGACCTTCCTCACCTTCGACGTCCGGCAGGCGCATGCAGGACGGGCTCTCGGCCTGACGGTCGTCGGGGCCTGATATCGGGCCAGGGAGTCGCTAGTCTGACGGTCCGTCAGATCTCGCACCGGGGGGACGCCACGTGGCCACCGACATCGACTCGCCAGGGCTGCACCAGCAACCGCTCATGCCCGACCTGCTCATCTCGGCGCTCGAACGCAACCTCGACAAGCCCTGCGTCTACCTGGGCGACACCGTGCTCACGGCCCGCCAGGTGCGCGACGAGATCAGCCGCTACGTGCAGGCGCTCGAGTCCAAGGGGCTGAGCCAGGGCAGCCCGGCCGCCGTGCTCGCGCTCAACCGGCCCGAGGTGCTGTTCAACATGGGCGCCGGCATGATCCTCGGCTGCCGCACCACGCCGCTGCACCCGATGGGCTCGCTCGACGACCACGCCTACGTGCTCGAGGACGCGGGCATCGAGACGCTCGTCTACGACCCCGAGTTCTTCGGCGAGCGGGCCGCCCAGCTCGCCGAGCGGGTGCCGGGCCTCAAGAACCTGCTCGCGCTCGGGCCGAGCGACGCCGGCGACGACTACATCGCGCTCGCCTCGACGTTCGAGCCCCGGCCGCTGACCGCCCCCGACGTCCGGCCCGAGGACATCCCGGGCCTCGCCTACACCGGCGGCACCACCGGCAAGCCCAAGGGCGTCATGGGCAGCTACCGGTCCGGCGCGGCGATGACCAACATCCAGATGACCGAGTGGGAGTGGCCCGACGAGCCCCGCTTCCTCATGTGCACCCCGCTCAGCCATGCCGGCGCCGCGTTCTTCGTGCCCGTGCTGCTGCTCGGTGGCTCGCTGGTCGTCGTGCCCTACTTCGAGCCCGGGCTCGTGTTGAAGACCATCGAGGAGGAGCGCATCACCGCCACGATGCTCGTCCCCACGATGATGTACATGCTGATGGACCACCCGGACTACGCCACCCGGGACCTGTCGAGCCTGGAGACCGTCTACTACGGCGCCGCGGCCATGTCGCCCACCCGGCTGAAGGAGGCGATCGACCGCCTCGGCCCGATCTTCTTCCAGTACTACGGCCAGGCCGAGGCGCCGATGACGATCTGCGTGCTCCGCAAGGACGAGCACGACGTCGAGGACCTCGCCCGGCTGGCCACCTGCGGGCGGCCGGTGCCGTGGATGCACGTGAAGCTGCTCGACGACGACATGAACGAGGTCCCCCGCGGCGAACCCGGGGAGATCTGCGTGCGGGGCCCGCTGGTCATGCGGGGCTACTGGAACAAGCCCGAGCAGACCGCCGAGGCCCTCGCCGGTGGTTGGCTGCACACGGGCGACATCGCCCGCGAGGACGAGGGCGGCTTCTACACGATCGTCGACCGCAAGAAGGACATGATCGTCACCGGCGGGTTCAACGTCTTCCCCCGCGAGGTCGAGGACGTCGTCTCGTCGCATCCGGCCGTCGCCAACGTGGCGGTCATCGGCGTGCCCGACGAGCGGTGGGGCGAGGCCGTCAAGGCGGTCGTCGTGCGCCGGCCCGACGCCACGGTCACCGCCGACGAGCTGATCGAGCTGGTCAAGCAGGCGAAGGGATCGATCCAGGCGCCGAAGTCGGTCGACTTCGCGGACGAGATCCCCCTCAGCCCGCTGGGCAAGGCCGACAAGAAGACCCTCCGCCGGCAGTACTGGGACGGCACCGACCGCCAGGTGAACTGACCGCGGCTGGCTCGCCGGTCGCGGTCCGTGGCCCGGCCCCGGGTCCGCCGCCGGCGTTCCCCGAGGCAATAGGGGTCGCACCGAGCACGTCGAGGCGATAGGGACCGGGGGCCGGTCCCTATTTCCTCGGGAACCGGCGAGCGGTCCCTATTTCCTCGGGAACCGGCGAGCGGTCCCTAGTGCCTCGCCTACCGCCGAGCGGTCCCTAGTGCCTCACGTGCACCACGCGACCGCCGATCATGGTGGCGACGACGTGGCTCGAGGACGGGGTCTCGAGCACCGGGGACAGCGGGCCGTCGAGCAGGCACAGGTCGGCCGGCGCGCCGACCGCCACCCGCCGGGGCGTGCCTCCCGGCGCGTCGAGCGGCGTGAGGAACAGGGCGAGCGCCCGCTCGGGGGCAACGCCCTCGCGCAGCCCCAGCGGCGCGCCGCTCGACGTGCGGCGCTCGATGGCGGTGGCGACGTCGCGCCACGGGTCCGGATGGCCGTACGGCGCGTCGGTGCTGCCGCCCACCGGGATGCCCGCCTCGATGAGCGACTTGCACGGGTAGAGGTGGGGCAGATCCTCGGGGGCCACCGACGCCAGGTAGCGGTCGCCGCGCTCGAGCACGAACCCCGGTTGGGTGACCACGGTCAGGCCCTTCGACGCCACGACGGCCCGCAGGCCGGGCGGCACCACCGCACCGTGCTCGATGCGGTCGCCCGGCCGGGCGCCCACCTCGTCGAACGCGGCGAGCGCGAGCGCCAGGCAGTCGCGGGTCATGGCGTGGACGGCGACGGTGCGGTCGGCGTCCCGGGCGGCGGTCATCCACCGGACGAGCGTGGCGAGGTCGGGCAACGCGTAGTCCTCGATGAGGATCTTGACGGGGCCGCGCACGAGCGGCCGCGGGATGTCGGCGGTGACGAGCCGGGGGGCGCCGGTGACCACGACGTGTTGCGGCAGCGTGCCCGCGAGGCCGGCGGCGGCGAGCGGCGCCAGGTCGTCGACCGAGCCGGCGGGGGTGGCGTCGGTGACCCCGGTGACCCCGTAGGCGGACAGTCGCCGGCCCACCGCCGCGAGGTCCGGCACCGGGTGCGGGGGCAGGCGCTCGCGCAGCCAGCGGTCGAGGCCGAGAAGCCGGCCGGTGAGCGCTCCGGTGTGGTCGCGCTCGACGCCGGTGCGATCGGACCCCTCGTCGATGCCCGTCTCGGCCAGGCCGCGCGTGTTGAGCACCCACGTGCCGCCCGCCCGGTGCTGCACCCGCACCGGCCGGTCGGCGACGAGCGCGTCGAGGCGCCACCGGTCGATCGGGCCCGCCACCGACTCGTGGTAGCCGATCGCCCGCAGCCACTGCCCGTCGTCGAGCGCGGCGTGGGCCTGAAGCAGCACGGACGCGAACTGGTCGGCGTCGTCGACCACCGGCGGACCCACGAACGGCGAGCGCTCGGCGGCGGCCAGGGCGACGAGGTGGATGTGGTGGTCGTGGAGGCCGGGGATGAGGGCGCCGCGGCCTCCGTCGAGCTCCTCGTCGCCGGGGCGCGCCTCGAGACGGCGGTCGATCTCGACGATCACACCGCCGCTCGCTCGTACGTCGACGAGGAGTCCGTCGACGACGACCTCGCGCAGCACCAGGTCGGTCATAGGTCAGGGTGGGGTCGCCGGGGGCCCGCCGCCGGCCACCGCCGGGAAGCGTACGGCACCGGGCCGGCATTGGACGCAGCGAGGCGGCAGGCGTACGGTCCTGGC
>DASUQS010000202.1:0-5205 GCA_036280455.1 Acidimicrobiales bacterium | reverse complement strand
CTGATCGCCGGTGTCGACGACGGCGTGCTGGTGCAGGAGGTCTCCGGGCTCCACTCCGGCGTCAACCCCGTGTCGGGCGACCTGCCCACCGGGGCCGAGGGCCTGCGCATCCGCGGGGGCGAGGTGGCCGAGCCGCTGCGCGAGTTCACGATCGCCTCCACCGTCCAGCGCCTGCTCCACGACGTGGTGGCGGTGGGCGCCGACCTGACCTGGCTGCCGATGAGCGCCGCGGGTCTGACGCTCGTCGTCGGCGACGTGTCGGTGTCGGGCTCGTGAGCGAGCGGAGCGAGCGAACCATGGACGCAGTGCGCTACTCGGCCCGAAGGGCCGATCGGTCATCGTGCGCATCCCGGAGGGTGCGCCGATGAGCGAGCGGAGCGAGCGAGGCGGGCACGCCGGCGAGGAGGAGCTGCTCGACCTGGCCGCCAAGGTGGCGGCCGAGGCCCGGGGCGGTGAGCAGGTCGAGGCCTTCGTGGGCAGCTCGACGTCGACCAGCGTGCGGGTGCACGGCGGCGAGATCGAGTCGCTCACCCAGGCGACCACCGCCGGCATCGGCGTCCGGGTGGTGCAGGACGGCCGGCAGGGCTTCGCCTACGCCGGTTCCCTCGACCCCGCCGTCGTCGCGGAGGTGCTGGCCGAGGCCCGCGACAACGCCACGTTCGCCGAGCCGGAGGACTGGGTCGGCCTGGCCGAGCCCGACGGGGTCGAGCCGCCGGCCGTCGACCTGTGGCGTGACGGCCTCGCCGAGATGCCGACCGAGCGCAAGGTCGCGCTCGCCCTCGATCTCGAGCGCGCGGTCCGGTCCCGGGACCCGCGGGTCAGCGGCGTTCGTGTCGCCCAGTGGGGTGACGGGTCCGGCGTCGGCGCGGTGGCCACGTCGACCGGCATCGCGGTGGCGGGGCGCTCGACGTTCTGCCACCTGTCCGTGCAGGCGCTCGCCACCGACGGCGACGAGACCAAGACGGGCTACGGCGTGTCGGTCGGGCGCGAGCCTGCGGACGTCGACCTCGACGAGGCCGCCGACGACGCCGCGGACCGGGCCACCCGCCTCCTCGGCGCGGTCCAGCCCGCCAGCGGCACGGTCACCCTCGTGCTCGAACCGCAGATGGCGGCGACCCTGCTCGGGGTCGTGGCGGGCACGCTCAACGGCGAGTCCGTGCTCAAGGGCCGCTCGCCGTTCGCCGACCGGGTGGGGGAGCAGATCGCCTCGCCGCTGCTCACGCTCGTCGACGACCCGACCGACCCCGAGTCGCTCGGCGCCGACAGCCACGACGGCGAGGGCCTCGCCACCCGGCGCATCCGGCTGATCGAGGGCGGTGTGCTCCAGGGCTTCCTCCACAACACGATGACCGGCCGGCGTGCTGGCGTGCCCTCCACCGCTTCGGCGGTGCGCGGGTTCCGGTCGACGCCGGGCGTGGGCGCCCAGGCCCTGGCGATATCGCCCGGGTCCGGCACGATCGACGACCTCGTCGCCGGCGTCGACCACGGGGTGCTGGTGCAGTCGATGACGGGCCTGCACTCGGGGGTCAACCCGATCTCGGGGGACTTCTCCGTCGGGGTCGAGGGCCTGATGCTCCGGGGCGGTGCGCGGGCGGAGCCGATCCGCGAGGCGACGGTGGCGTCGACGCTGCAACGCCTGCTGCTGGACGTCTCCGCCGTGGGCGGCGAGCGGGAGTGGACGCCGGGCGGCACCGGGGCTGTGGCCCTCGTCATCCCCGGCGTCACGCTCAGCGGCACGTGAAGGCGGGCCGGGCGTTACGGGCGTGGTGTCAATCGCGACCGTGTCGACACGCGACCGCCACCGGTGGCGAGGGGTCGGGCGCAGCCGGCGTTCCGGGTTGCGGGGTGACCCGCCTGTCGGTGAGCATGCGTGACCCACAGGCGGCAGCGCGCCGCCGCCACGACCGATAGCGACGGGGACCGTGTCGATCCTTCACGCCATCATCCTGGGGATCACCCAGGGTCTCTCCGAGTACCTGCCCATCTCGTCGTCGGGTCACCTCATCCTGGTCCCGTGGCTGTTCGGCTGGGACGACTTCTCCGGGGACCCGTCGCTCGCGAAGACGTTCGACGTTGCCCTCCACCTGGGCACGCTCGGTGGCGCCGTCGCCTACTTCCGGCACGACATCGTCCGCCTGACCAGGGCTGC
This sequence comes from Acidimicrobiales bacterium, assembly GCA_036280455.1. GTDB lineage: Bacteria > Actinomycetota > Acidimicrobiia > Acidimicrobiales > VFJN01 > ZC4RG19. The sequence continues at coordinate 3,056 of DASUQS010000202.1, read as the reverse complement.
GTTCACCGCCCCCAAGTCGACGGACGGCCGCCTGGGCTGGTTGATCGTGATCTCGACCATCCCCGCGGCGATCACCGGCGCCCTGTTCGCCGACACGATCGAGGAGAACACGGGCCAGATCTGGCTCGTCGCGGTGATGCTCATCGTCGGCGGCCTGCTGCTCGCCCTGGCGGACGGTGTGCGGGGCAAGCGCACGATCGACGAGGTGGGGCTCAAGGACGCGCTGCTGATGGGTGTCGGCCAGGCCGTCGCGCTGCAGCCGGGCGTGTCGCGCTCCGGCGTGACGATCACGGTGGGACGGTTCGCCGGCCTCGGGCGCGACGGCGCCGCCCGGTTCGCCTTCCTGATGAGCCTGCCGATCACCGCCGGAGCCTTGATCTTCAAGTACGTCGACGTGCAGGGCGAGGGCGGCATCCCGAGCGACATGGTCGCCCCGTTCGCCTGGGGCATCGTCGCCTCGGCGATCACCGGCTACATCGCCGTGTGGGGCACGCTGAAGCTCATCCGCACCAAGTCCTTCGCCCCGTTCGTGCTCTACCGCCTCGTGGTCGGCGCGTCGGTGCTGCTCCTCCTCGCCACCGACTTCCGCTGAACGCCGGCCGCGGGCTCAGGCGCCCGCCAGCGCCAGCACGACGGCGCCGTTGCTGAGCGCCCACGCCACCCGCGGGGCGTCGTCCCCCGGTACTGCGACGGTGACGGCGTCGTCGGCCACGTCGACCACGAGGGCCTGCTCCACCAGGGCGAACGCCGGATCCTGGCCCCGTACGGCCTCGGCCGCCGCGGGGGTGACGGCCAGGATGTCGACGAGGTCTCCCGTGGTCACCGGCGGGGCGCCGGCGGCACCGAGGGGCACCGCGACGGCCCGCCACCCGGCGGGGACGAGCGCGGCCGCGCCGGTGAGCCCGTGCGGGGCGAGCCGGGCGGCGACCAGCGGCTCGCCGGCCAGCACCGGATGACGGACGACCGCGCCGACGGGCGGGTCGCCCGCGGTGACGCCCGACGGCTCGGACGCATCCTCCGGCCCGTCGACCACTCCGTCGAGGACCGCGTCGGGAAGCATCGCTTCGGGCACGTCGCGCACCTCGAACGCGCCGGCGTCGACGACGTCGCCGGGGGCCAGGTCGCGGGTGGCGACGGCGACCGGCCGGGTCTGACCCCAGCGGGCGCGGGCGTCGTCGGCCGCGGCGACGAGCGACATCACGGTGAAGCACGTCCCCGCCGCCAGCGCCGCGACGCCGAGCCGGCGCACCGCCGGACGGGTGAGCGCGCGCCGGGCGCGCACGGTGAGGACGATCGGGCTGGGGGACACGGCTGCCTCCGCGGGAGGGGGATCGGCGGGGGAAGCCGTCCGGAAAGCTAGCGCGTCGCCACCGGGTGCCGGACGCGGCCCCCAGCCCTGCGGTCAGCCGGCGGGCGGGTCGTCGAACAGATCGTCGGGCAGGGCCGCGACGGCCCGGGCGAGCACGTTGCGCACCATCTCGGCATTGCGCTTCACCATGGCGAAGACCTCCTCCATGGTGACCGGCGCGATGCCGGGCTGGTCCTCGAGCCCGACGTCGTGGTCGGTGATCAGGGCGATCGCCGCGTACGGCACCCCGATCTCGGTGGCGAGCGCGGCCTCCGGCATCTGCGTCATGTTGATGACGTGCCAGCCCTGGTCGGTGAACCAGCGGGACTCGGCCCGCGTCGAGAACCGGGGCCCCTGCACGACCACCATCGTGCCGCCGTCGTGCGTGGTGACGCCCTCGGCGCGGCAGGCGGTCACGGCGACCGATCGCAGCCGGGCGTCGTAGGGGTCGGCGAAGCCGATGTGGTGGACCGGGGCGAACCCGTCGGGGCTGCCGTCGCCGTCGTGGAAGGACGAGGGGCGCCCCCACGTGCGGTCGACGAGCTGGTCGGCGATCACGAAGTCACCCGGATGGATGCCGGGCTGCAGCGAGCCGGACGCACAAGGCCCGAACAGGGCACGCACGCCCAGCTGGCGCATCGCCCATGCGTTGGCCCGGTAGGGCACGAGGTGCGGCGGCAACGTGTGGTCGCGGCCGTGACGCGGCAGGAACGCCACCCGGCGCCCGGCGATCTCGCCGATGGTCACCGGCGCGGCCGGCGGACCGTACGGCGTGTCGAGCTCGACCTCGTCGACCTGGTCGAGCAGCGAGTAGAGGCCCGACCCCCCGTAGACCCCGACGTCAGCCCGAGGCCCCAGCCCCCCGGCGGTGCTCATCCCGCCTTGGCCTCGGTCTTGGTCGAGGAGGAGGACCCCGTGCCGCCCGACCCGTCACCGGAGGAGGACGCCGAGGACGAGGAGCTGCTGTCGCCGGACGAGCCGCTGTCGGCGGTGCCCGAGGAGGAGGACGACGAGCCGGAGGTGGACGAGGAGCTCGAACCGGAGGAGGACGATCCGCCGGAGGACGAGGACCGGCTGTCGTTCTTGTAGAAGCCGCTCCCCTTGAACGAGATGCCCACCGAGTTGAAGACCTTCTTGAGGTTGCCGCCGCAGTTGGGGCACTCCGTCAGAGGATCGTCGGTGAAGGCCTGCACGATCTCGAGCTGCTCGCCGCAGTCCTTGCAGCGGTATTCATAGGTGGGCATCTGGGCTCCGTATCGGCCGTCCCCGCAGGGCTAGCAGTCGCGAAGAGAGAGTGCCAAGGCTATCCGCTGGATGGCCGGGCGGCCCAGCCGTCCTCGTACGATCGCCCGGTCGTGTTCGCGTCCTCGCCTCCCGCTGCCACCTCGGTGCTGTGCGTGGTCGTCGCGTACCTGCTCGGCACGTTCCCGACGGCCGTGCTGGTCACGCGCCGGCGGGGTGTCGACCCCACCCGTGCCGGGTCGGGCAACCCCGGCGCCACCAACGTGCTGCGCACCGCGGGCAAGCGTGCGGGTGCGGCCACCCTGGTCGGCGATGTCGCCAAGGGGGCGCTGGCGGCCGGCGGGGGGTGGCTGGTCGGCGGGCACGGCCTCGGCGTCGCCTGTGGGGTCGCGGCTGTGGTGGGGCACGTCCTGCCCGTCACCCGTCGGCTGCGGGGCGGCAAGGGCGTGGCGACCGCCGCCGGCAT
>DASUQS010000201.1:0-4331 GCA_036280455.1 Acidimicrobiales bacterium | reverse complement strand
CGGTCGACCCAGACCATCCTCGACGCCGCCAACGCCGTCATCGCCAACAACGTCGGCCGCAAGCCCAAGCAGCTGTGGACCGACCACGGTGCCGGCGACCCCATCGTCCGCTACCACGCCGACGACGAGGTCGACGAGGCCCAGTGGATCACCCGCGAGATCACCCGCCTCCACGGCACGACCGAGGCGATCATCGGCGCCGGCACCGGTCCCGACGACGGGCTCAGGTGGGGCGACATCGCCGTCTTCTACCGCACCAACGCCCAGAGCCGCGTGCTGGAAGAGCAGCTCATGCGGGCCGACATCCCCTACAAGGTGGTCGGCGGCACCCGGTTCTACGACCGGCGCGAGATCAAGGACGCCATCGCCTACGTGCGGGCCGTCGTCAACCCGGTCGACGAGGTGTCGCTCAAGCGGGTCATCAACGAGCCCAAGCGCGGGGTGGGCGACACGTCCATCGGCAAGCTCGACGCCTGGGCCACCGCCCACGGCCTGTCGTTCATGGACGCCCTCCGCCGGGCCGACGACGCGGGGGTCAGCGGCAAGGCGCTGCGGGGCATCGACGCGTTCCTCACCCTGCTCGACGACGTGGCCGACCTGACGGCCGGCAGCCCCGGCCCGCTGCTGCAGCAGCTCCTCGAGCGGTCGGGCTACCTCGACCAGCTCGAGGCCGAGCGTTCGATCGAGGCAGAGGGCCGGCTCGAGAACCTGGCCGAGCTGGTCGGTGCGGCCAACGAGGCCGAGACGGTCGACGAGTTCCTCGAGCAGATCAGCCTGGTGGCCGACACCGACGACCTCGACGACGACGCCACGTCGGTCACGCTCATGACGCTGCACTCGGCCAAGGGGCTCGAGTTCCCGGTCGTTTTCCTGATCGGGTTGGAGGACGGCGTCTTCCCCCACCTCCGGTCGCTCACGGAGCCCGACCAGCTCGAAGAGGAGCGCCGGCTCGCCTACGTCGGCATCACCCGGGCCCGGCGCCGGCTCTACCTCACCCACGCGTGGAGTCGGACGCTGTTCGGCGGCACCCAGTACAACCCGCCCAGCCGGTTCCTCGACGAGATCCCCGCCGACCTCGTGCGGGATGTCGAGGGCCACCGCCGGGCCAGCCGCGGCGGGCGCACCTACGGCGGCGGGGGCGGCGGGTGGCGGTCGGAGCGCGGGTCCGGTGCGTCCGGCGGCGACCGGGCCCTGCGGGTCGCGGCGGGGCGCGATCGCATCGTCGACCAGGCGCTGGAGTCCCGCAAGCCGAGGCGCAGCGGCGCGCACGGGTTGGGGCTGAAGACGGGCGACGACGTGAGCCACCACGTGTTCGGCGAGGGCGTCATCATCGGCATGAGCGGCAGCGGCGACAAGACCGAGGCGCTCGTGCGGTTCCGTGACGTGGGCGAGAAGCGACTGCTCCTCTCGTGGGCGCCGCTGAAGAAGCTCTAGGGGTCGAGCCGAGGCACGACGCAACGTCATCGCCCACGTACCGCTGCATCTTCGGTACTCTCTGCGACGCTTTGTCTCGATCGTGGGTCGATCGTGTGGCAACGTCATCCAGACGTCCGGCCTGAACATCTGAGTGGGGAGGCCGTCGTTAGCCTGTGTCGACTTTCGTTGACACCTCGGGCGGCGGCCTGCCCGATCACACTCAGTTCCCGGCGGAGGAGCAGTAACCCGTGTCCGATCACGACGACGACATCCCTCGACATGCCGCGAGCGGTGGCCGGTTCAGCGCCCCGCAGAAGCGTGCCGCCGTGATCGGCGGCGTCGTCGTGATGGTGATCGCTGCCGGTCTCGGCATGAGCTCTGCGCTGTCCGACTCCGACGAGACCGCGACGCGCGGCTCCTCGGCGACCACCGACGAGCCGACGACCACCACCACGGTCGCCACCACCACGACCGAGGCCCCGACGACGACCACGACGGCGCCGCCCACGACGACCACCACGGCACCGCCGGAGACGACCACCACCCTGCCCCCCGACCCCGGCGCCGACGGCACGCTCGAGCTCAACGACAGCGGCGACTCGGTCTCCGCTCTGCAGCAGCGCCTGGTCGACCTCGGCTACTGGATGGGCGAGCCCGACGGCACCTACGGCCAGCTCACGCGCCAGGCGGTCATGGCGTTCCAGAAGGTCGAGGGCCTCAGCCGTGACGGCGTCGCCGGCCCCGCCACGCAGGAGCGCCTGGCGGTGGCCGGACGGCCCGTGCCCCGCGGCAGCGACGGCATCGAGATCGATCTCGAGCGGCAGGTGCTGTTCGTCGTCGACGGCGGCCAGGTCACCTGGGCGATCAACACGTCGACGGGCAACGGCGAGGCGTACACCAGCTCGGGCGGTGGCCAGGCGCGGGCGGTCACGCCTCCCGGCCAGTTCCACGTGCAGCGGGAGATCGACGGTCTGCGCGAGGCCCCGCTCGGCACGCTGTACCGGCCGAAGTACTTCAACGGCGGCATCGCGGTGCACGGCTCGGGCAGCATCCCGGCCAACCCCGCATCGCACGGCTGCGCCCGGGTGACCAACTCGGCCATGGACATGCTCTGGTCGAGCGGCGCCGCCAGCATCGGCACGTCCGTCTGGGTGTACTGACCGCGCGCGAGGTCCCGGGCGGTGCCACGTACTCGACGTGCCCGGCGTCCGGTACGAGCCACCGGCTCCCGTCGGTGAAACCCCAGCGGCCGAAGATCGCGCCCAGGCGTCGGTCCTGCACCGACGTCGCGTCCGGAGTGTGTGGCGACGGTCGACGGCGAATCGTTCGACGGATCGCGGTCCGGAGGCTCGTCGGGTCCCGGCAGGAGGGGCGGGTCGTGGCCCACCGGGGCCCGGTGCTGGTCAGAGCCGGAAGCGGGGTGACCCTCGGCGCTCGGCTCCGCCGAGGTCGTCTCCGCCGGATCGCGCGGTCGGCGTGGCGGGGGCCTCGGCGCGCAGGGTCGCGAGGCGCGCCGCCTCGCGTCTGTTCGTCCGGCGGCACCAGATGGCGCTGCCGACGACGAGCACGCTCACCTCGCCGACCATCCACCAGGCCAGCGCACGGCTGTCGCCGCGCGAGCCCGGCGACGCGGGCTGCTGGGCGGTGGTTTCCGCTGCGTCCCCGTGTCCGGCCTGCGCCGGGGCGTCCGCGCTCGCCGGGGGAGAGGCGAGCGCGGCAGCCAGCAGCGCGACGGCGATGACGGCGGCCGCCAGCAGCGCGACGGCGGTAGCGGGGAGCTGCCTGTCGTCCCGGGCCCGTGATCGTCGGGCCGGGGATCGGCGACCGTCTCCGTCGTCCATGGCACACCTCCGCCTTCGCGTACACCATCTAGACGTTCGAGGGGGCCGTTTCGTTCGCTCCGAACGGCGGTTTTTCTTCACCGTGCGGGCGTGCGGCGCACGCGAGCGCACTCCGGGTGTCGGTTCCCGATCGTTCTCCGCCCGCCGGCACCGCGCCGGGCCGCGCCGTCAGGCGGTGGTGGAGGTCGCGCGATCCTCGGCGTTGAGGTCGACGTCGAGCTTGCCATCGGCATCGACCGTCACCGGATAGCTCGGCAGGCCCTCGCCGGACGGCGGGAACTCGGTCCCGTCGCAGGCGTCGGACACCTCGCCGTCGGCGTTCAGCAGCCGGAACGGCTCGTCGCGGTCACGCGACTGGATGGTGCACTCGCGGGCCGCGCCCGGCGGGCGGGCGGCGAGGGCGATCCACCCCTCGTTCGGGTCGTCGCCCTGGTGCTGCAGCACGATGTCGCGATCGCCGCCTGCGGCGTCCGCGTAGAGGATCGGGCCGTCCTCGGCGATCCGCTCCGCGGCGTCCTCGGCATCCTGCTCGGCGAACGTGTCCGACCCGAGCCGCACGTCGACCTTGCCCTGGCTGGCCAGCTGCGCGACGGCGAAGGCGATCCCCAGCGCGGCCACGACACCGGCCCCCGCGACCGCCAGCGCCTTGCCCGCGTGCCCGCGGCTCTGCTCTACCGGCACCGGCTCACCGTCGGGCGGAAATGGGAGGGGTCACGGCCACGCCCGTAGTATCGCCATCCGGCGCACCCCTGAACGAACCCGCGCCGTCCGACCAGCACAGGAGCCCCGCCCTTGGACCTGTACGAATACCAAGGCAAGCAGTTCTTCGCCCGCTACGGCATCCCGGTGAGCCCGGGCGAGGCCGTCACCACCGTCGACGACGCGGTGGCCGCCGCCGAGCGCATCGGCTACCCCGTGGTGGTCAAGGCGCAAGTGCAGGTCGGTGGCCGCGGCAAGGCCGGCGGCATCAAGCTCGCCAACGACGCGGACGAGACGCGCACGCACGCCGGCAACATCCTCGGCATGGACATCAAGGGCCACACGGTCGAGACCGTGTGGATCGAGCTCGCGTCC
>DASUQS010000200.1:0-3423 GCA_036280455.1 Acidimicrobiales bacterium | reverse complement strand
GCGTGTAGAACTCGCCCCGGAAGTCGAGCTTGGCGCCCTCGTCCCAGCACGCCCAGATGGCCCGGATGGCCAGCACCATCTCGCGCATGCGGGCCGCAGGATGCGACCAGGGCATCGAGAAGCGCCTCTCGATGTGGGGCTTGATCTGGCTGCCGAGGCCCAGGATGAACCGGCCGTGCGAGCCGGCCTGCAGGTCCCACGCGGTCTGGGCGAGCGTCATCGGGCTGCGGGCGAACGCCACCGCGATCGACGTCGAGAGGTCGAGCCGCTCGGTGTCCTGGGCGGCCAGCAGCAGCGGCAGGAACGGGTCGTGGCTCGTCTCGGCCGTCATCACGCCGTCGTAGCCGCGCCGCTCCAGGTCGGCCGCCACCGCGGTCGCCGTGTCGAGCCCGCCTCTCATGCCCCCGTCGATCTTCATGACGGTGAACCTACTCGACCTCTTGACCCGGCGGTCAAGGGTCGCCCGTCAGTCGGGCCGCTGGTCGCGCAGGAAGTCCTCGAGCTCCGCCGCCAGCTCGTCACCCGTCGGGAGATCCGACAGGCCGATGGGGGTCTCCGGCGGCTCGGACTGCTCCCACGCCACCTCGAGCTGGCGCAGCATCGCCACGTGCTCGGGGTTCTGGGCGATCAGCTCGTCGAGTCGGGAGCGGGTGGCGTCTGCCTGGGCGGTGAGGTCGCCCACCGGCAGCGACAGGTCGCCGAGCAGGCTCAACCCCTCGAGCAGGGCGACGCTGCCGGCGGGGAAGGGCATGTTGGTGGGCACGTAGTGGGGGATCTGCGCCCACAGGCCCACCGCCGGGATGCCCCGCTCGTCACAGCCCTGCTCGATCGCCGCCTGGATGCCGCCGGGGAAGTCGAGCGACGCCTTGAGGAACGTGCCCTCCGCGAGCCGCGGCGTCGACGCGGTGCACGCCACCCGCGGTGAACGGGTGTGCGGTGCGGCGAACGGGTAGGCCCCCAGGCCGACGCACATGCGGGCCCCGAAGTCGAGCGCGAGCGTGACGACCTCGTCGGTGAAGCGGTGCCACAGCCGATCGGGCTCCGCCCCGACCAGCAGCAGCAGCTCGTTGCCGTCGTCGTCGATGGCGGCCCGCAGCTCGATCTCGGGCCAGGTCAGCCCCCGGAGCACACCGTCGGCCAGGTGCGCGACCGGGCGACGGGCCCGGTAGTCGAGCAGGTCGTCGGTGGAGAACCGGGCGACCGTCACCGTGTCGAGCCGCTCGCTCAGCACCTCGGAGGCACCGCCCGCAGCGAGGCCGGCGTCGATCCACCCCTCGAGCGCGAGGACGAGGATCGGCTCGTCCAGTTCGGGTTGTTCGATCAGCTCGTACAGCGCCATGTGCGTCTCTCGTGAGGAGGGGGCAGGTGCTAGGCCGGCGGCAGGTTCTCGACCGTCGCCCGGGCGGCCTCGGCCAGTATCTCGACCTGCGTGGCGAACCCCTCGAATCCCGCTGATTCACCCATCACGCCCCCCTTGTAGCGGGCGTAGACGCCTTCGAGGATGCAGGCCAGCTTCCAGTAGCCGAGGGCGACGAAGTAGTCGACGTCGGTCACGTCCCGCCCCGACGCAGCGGCGTAGAGCTCGACCAGCTCGGCGCGGGAGGCGAACCCCTCGACAGTGGTGGCCGCGTCGAGCAGGGCGGGATGGGCGTCGCCGGCCTCGGTCCAGTAGACGAGCAGGAGGCCGACGTCCGCCAGCGGATCGCCGAGCGTGCACAGCTCCCAGTCGAGCACCGCGGCGATGCTGCCGTCGGAGCCGAGCAGGCAGTTGTCGAGGCGGTAGTCGCCGTGGACGATCGTGGCCGGGCCCTGCGCCGGCACCCGGGCCGAGAGCGCGGCGTGCACCTCGTCGATCGCCGGCAGCTCGCGCGTCTGGGACTTCTGCCACTGCCCGTACCAGCGCTTGAGCTGCCGCTCGACGTACCCCTCCCGCCGGCCGAGATCGCCGAGGCCGACCGCGTCGGGATCGACCGCGTGGATGCGGGCGAGCACCTCGGCCGTCTGCACGCTGGCATGGCGACGAGCGTCGACGTCGAGCGTGCGGGCGCTCGCCGCGTCGCGGGCGACGAGGCCCTCGACGAAGTCCATGACGTAGAACGGGGCGCCGTTCACCGACTCGTCCGTGCACAGGCCGACGGCGGGGGCGACCGGGACGTCGGTGGGGGCGAGCGCCGAGATGATGCGGTGCTCGCGGCCCATGTCGTGGGCGGTCGCCAGCACCTGGCCGAGCGGCGGGCGGCGCAACACCCACGCCCGCCCCGTCGCGTCGGTGACGCGGTAGGTCAGGTTGGAGCGACCCCCGGCGATGAGATCGAACGCCAGCGGTGCCTCGAGTGCGGGCACGCGGGCGTGCAGCCACTCGGTGACCCGCGTGACGTCGACGCCCTTCGGCGCGTCCGTGTCGGTGGTCTGCGCGTCGGTCATCGGTGTCACCGTAGAGCCTGCCGGCCATCGGCCGCGACGACCCGCCAGGGCGTGGCCACCGGGCTCCGTTGAGTCGCCGACGGGCGGTGGTCGGTGGCCGAGGGCGGTCGGGGGGTCGCCGATAGCCTGATTCCGATGGCTATCGACGTGACCGACACCAGCTTCCAGACCGACGTGATCGACCGCTCGACCACGACCCCTGTGGTGGTCGACCTGTGGGCGCCCTGGTGCGGGCCGTGCAAGACGCTGGGTCCGATCCTCGAGAAGGTCGTCGGCGAGACCGACGGACAGGTCGTGCTCGCCAAGGTCAACGTCGACGAGAACCCCAAGGTCTCCCAGGCGTTCCAGGTGCAGGGCATCCCCGCCGTCTACGCGGTGGCGGGCGGCAAGGTGGTCGACGGGTTCGTCGGCGCCCAGCCGGAGGCCGCGGTGCGGGAGTTCGTCGGCCGGCTCCAGCCCAGCGAGGCCGACAAGGAGACCGCCCGCTTGCTCGCTGCCGGCGACGAGGCGTCGCTGCGCAAGGTGCTCGAGACGACGCCCGACCACCACGACGCCATCGTGGCCCTCGCCGAGCTGCTCGTCGGCCGGCGCGAGGACGGCGACCTCGACGACGCGCTCGCGCTCCTGGAGCGCATCCCCGAGACGCCGGAGACCCGCCGCGTCGCCGCCCTCGCTCGCACCGCCGACGAGGTCGCAACCGACGGGCAGGGCGACCACGACGAGATCGTGGCGAAGCTCGATGACCTGCTCGGCCAGGTCAAGGCCGACGACGACGCCCGGCAGGCCTACGTCGACCTGCTCGAGGTCCTCGGCCCCGACGACCCCCGCACGGCCGAGTACCGCAAGCGCCTCACCCGCCAGCTCTTCTGACGTCGGCGGCACCGGGGGAGGGGCGACCATGCGGCTCGAACGTCACGAGGGGTACTGGCTGCTGATCGGCCCCGCCGCGCCGGGAGCCACCGCGACCACCCTCGGCCCGCTGATCCTCATGCGTCGCCG
>DASUQS010000199.1:0-6992 GCA_036280455.1 Acidimicrobiales bacterium | reverse complement strand
CAGTCGCCGGGGGCGGTCGGGCGCGGGGGGTCCAGGGGTCTGTCGGCCACGACGGGCAGGTTGGCACGCGTCGGCTGCCGCCGCCCACTCGTTCTGCCGTGCGCCGGCGGATCGGGATGGCGGCCGTGTCGCCGCGGGGCTAAGCAGGGCCGGTGCACATCGAGCAGATCTGGCGCTATCCGGTGAAGTCCATGGTCGGCGGCCGCGTCGACTCGGCCGAGGTCGGTGAGACCGGCATCCTCGGCGACCGCACGTGGGCCGTGCGCGACCAGGTCCGCGGTGGCATCCGCGGCGCCAAGGTGCTCGGCGGGCTGATGCAGCTCTCCGCCCGCTACGCAGGGCCCGACGGCGGGCCGGTCGTGATCACGCTGCCGGACGGGCGGACGGTCTCGACCGACGATCCCGACGCGGCCGCGGTGGTCTCCGCCGCGATCGATCACGAGGTGACGCTCGAGCCCCTGCATCCGCCGGAGGATCTCGAGCACTACCGCCGGGGCGCCGCCTACCACGACGACCCGATGGCCGAGCTGCGCTCGATCTTCGGCCGCACCGAGGACGAGCCGCTGCCCGACCTGTCGGCGTTCCCGCCGGTGATCTTCGAGCACGAGTCGCCCCCGGGCACCTACTACGACGCCTTCCCGCTGCTCCTGCTGACGACGTCCGCCCTGCGCTCGCTGCAGGAGGCGCTGCCCGAGAGCGCGATCGACATCCGGCGCTTCCGCCCCAGCGTCGTGGTCGACACCGGCGACGAGCCCGGTCACCCGGAGCTGGCGTGGACCGAGCGTCGCATCCAGCTCGGCGACGTGCTGCTCGAGACGACCATCGCCTGCCCGCGCTGCGTGATGGTCACCCGCGAGATCGACGACGACACGCCCCGCGACCGCTCGATCCTGCGCCACATCGTCAAGGACCTGGGCCAGAACGTGGGTGTGTACGCCAAGGTCGTCACCCCGGGGACGATCCGCGCGGGCGACCCCGTCTCGCTGGTCGAGTAGCGGTCGATGCCGGGTCAGGCCCCCGCGTGCGTCGGCTGATCGTCCTCGAGGCCCGGGGCACCGACGCGTTCGTCGACGCGCTTCGCCGCGCCTGGGACGACGGCGACGCCGTCCTCCCCCTCGACCCCCGCCTGCCCGGCCCCGCCCGTGAGCGCGTGCTGGCGGCCGCCCGCCCGCACGAGCCGGTCGGCGACGGCGACGCGCTCGTGGTCGCCACGAGCGGCACGACCGGCAAGCCGAAGGCGGTGGTCCTCACGCACGACGCGGTGGCCGCCTCGGCCCGGGCCACCAGCGCCCGCCTCGGCATCGACCCCACGTCCGACCGCTGGCTGGCGTGCCTGCCGTTGGCGCACGTGGGTGGCCTGTCGGTCGTCACCCGCGCCCTGCTCACCGGCACACCGCTCACGGTGCAGGACGGGTTCGACGCGGGCGCGGTCGAGGCGGCGGCCGGCGCCGGATGCACGCTCGTGTCGCTGGTCGCCACGGCCCTGCGCCGCGTCGACGCGTCGCATTTCCGCACGGTGGTCCTCGGCGGATCGGCGATGCCCGAGGACCTGCCGCCCAACGCCGTGACGACCTACGGGATGACCGAGACAGGCAGCGGCGTCGTCTACGACGGCACGCCGCTCGACGAGGTCGAGGTGCGGGTCGTCGGCGGGGAGGTGCAGCTGCGGTGCCCGATGGCGCTGCGCTGCTATCGCGACGGCACCGATCCGAAGACCCCGGACGGCTGGCTCCCGACCGGTGACGCGGGCGACTGGGATGCCGATGCCAGACGCCTCCGGGTGTTCGGTCGCCGCGGCGACCTGATCATCACCGGCGGCGAGAACGTGTGGCCGACCGCCGTCGAGCGGGTGCTCGACATGCTTCCGTCGGTGCGGGAGGTGGCGGTCGTCGGCGTGCCCGACCCCGAGTGGGGACGGCGGGTCGTGGCGCTCGTGGTGCCCAGCGACCCGACGGCGCCGCCGACGCTCGACAGGCTGCGCGACGCGGTGCGCGAGCAGCTGCCCGCCTACGCCGCCCCCCGCGAGCTGCGCATCGTCGACGCGCTCCCCCGCACGGGGTCGGGCAAGGTGTCCCGCGCCGGGCTGCTCGACAGCGCGGGCTGACCGGACGCCGGCCGGGCGCGCCGTTCGCGCCGCGTCAGCCCAGGGAGGCGCCGAGCAGCGCTCCCCCGTCGACGACGATGGTCTGGCCGGTGATCCACGATCCGAGGTCGCTCGTCAGGAACAACGCCGCGTTGGCGATGTCCGCGGGCTCGCCGAGGCGGCGCAACGGCATGCGGGCGGCGATCGCCTCCTCGGCGGGCTCCCACAGCGCCCGCGCCATGTCGGTCTTCACGAGGCCCGGGGCGATGGCGTTCACCCGGACGCCCGGGGAGAGGTCGGCCGCCAGGGTGCGCGTCAGGTGGATCAGCGCCGCCTTCGTCACGTTGTAGTGGCCGATGTGCGTCTCGACCGACAGGCCGCCGATCGAGGCGATGTTGACGATCGATCCGCCGTGCTCCCGCATCGAGGCGTTCCACGCCTCCTGCGCCCACACGACCGGTCCCCGGTAGTTGACCTGCCAGGTCTTGTCGAAGCGCGGCAGGTCGATGTCGATGGCGCGGCCCATGTAGGGGTTGGTGGCGGCGTTGTTCACGAGGATGTCGATGCGGCCGAACCGCTCGACCGTGGCGGCCACGCACGCGGCGATCTGGTCGGGCTCGCCGGCGTTGGCGACGAAGACGGCCGTCTCGCCGCCGCCCGTGCCGATCTCGTCGGCGGCGGCCTCGAGGGCATCCTGCTTGCGCGACGACAGCATCACCGCCGCGCCGCACGACGCGAACGTGCCCGCGATCGCCTTGCCGATGCCGCGACTCGCGCCCGTCACCAGGGCCACCTTGCCTTCGAGGCTGATCTCCATCCGCCGGAAGCTAACGAGCCCGTGGCTGCAGCACCATCTGGGTCTGGGTGACCTTGGCGACGGCGGCGCCCGTGGCGTCGACCACCGTCGTCTCGATCACGATCGTCGTCCCGCCGACGTGGAGCGGGGTCGCCGTGGCGGTCGCCGTGCCCGACCGCACCGCCCCGAGGAAGTTGGTCTTCGACTCGATCGTCGTCGTGCCCACCGCGCCCTCCGGCAGGTTCAGGTAGGCGCACGTCGCCCCGGCGCTGTCGGCGAGCGCCATCACGACGCCGCCGTGCAGCACGCCGCCCGTCGTGCACAGCCCCGGCGCATGGTCGATCTCGACCGCGACGGCGTCCGCCGCGGCGGCGACGGCGCGCATGTCGAGGGTGTCGCACAGGGGCATGGAGGTGCGGATGAGGTCGGTCGCGTCGGCGGGGGTCATGCCCCCGATCGTGGCGCCTCCAGGTACCGGTGGCCATGACCTCCGACGTCATGGCGGCCGTCCGCGGCGACCCCGCCACCGCAAATCGGACGGTCGGCCGACACGCTGTCGGTAGCGTGGCCGCCGTGAGCCTGCACATCCACCGGGTCCTGGTCCGTGGGCGCTTCGCCGGCCTCGACGACGCAGCGCGCGAGCGCCTGCTCGCCGATGCCGACGACCACACGGTGGCCGCCTCGGGCTTCAGCGAGTCGGGCGTGCTGACGTACGACCGCACGCTCGGCGCCTTCGGGTTCCGCATCCAGGTGCGGACGCGAGGCGACGACGCCGACGCGGAAGCGGAGGCCATCGCGATCGCCGAACAGGCGGCCCGCGCCGCGCTCGACCGCTTCGGGGCAGGATGCGGCGAGCTCCGTACCTCCGCCGGCGACATGGCCGCCGTGTGGCAGCGCCCGAGCGGCGCCCGCCGCGGCTGACCGCAGGCCGACCGCCCCACGTTCCCCGATCGGAGCGCACGCTCCTAGGTTGGGGGCATGAACCGCCTCGCCCGCGAGACCAGCCCGTACCTGCGCCAGCACGCGGACAACCCGGTGGACTGGTACGCGTGGGGCGAGGAGGCGTTCGCGGCTGCCCGCGAGGGCGACCGGCCGATCCTGCTCTCGGTCGGGTACTCGGCGTGCCACTGGTGCCATGTCATGGCGCACGAGTCGTTCGAGGATCCCGACATCGCCGCCCGGATGAACGAGCTGTTCGTCAACGTCAAGGTCGACCGCGAGGAACGCCCGGACGTCGACGAGATCTACATGGAGGCCGTGCAGGCGATGACCGGTCAGGGCGGCTGGCCGATGACCGTGTTCCTGACCCCCGACGGCCGACCCTTCTTCGGCGGCACCTACTTCCCCAAGGCCCGGCGCGGCGGGATGATCAGCTTCCCGGAGCTGTGCGCGCGCATCGACGAGCTGTGGCGCACCCGGCGGGACGACATCGACGCCCAGGCCGGCCAGCTCAGCGGCGCCCTCGGCCGCACCGCGCTGCTCGACCCGGGCGAGTCGATCCCCGGCGCGGAGGCGCTCGCGGCGGCGCGGGGCGATCTGGCCGAGCAGCACGACAGCGTCCACGGCGGCTTCGGTGGGGCGCCCAAGTTCCCCCAGGCGATGAGCCTCGACGCCCTCGTCCGCGCGCTCGCCCGCACCGGCTCCGGGCCGGCCGCCGGTGGGGACGGCGAGACAGACGAGCCCGACATCCGCTCGGTGGTCGAGACCTCGCTCGACGCCATGGCCGCCGGCGGGATCTACGACCACCTCGGCGGCGGCTTCGCCCGCTACTCCGTCGACCGCGAGTGGTTGGTGCCCCACTTCGAGAAGATGCTCTACGACCAGGCGCTCCTCGCCCGCGCCTACCTCCACGCCTGGCAGGTCACCGGGCACGCCCGCTACCTGCAGGTCCTCGACGAGACGATCGGCTACGTGCTGCGCGACCTGCGGCATCCCGACGGCGGCTTCTACTCCGCCGAGGACGCCGACAGCGAGGGCGAGGAGGGGAAGTTCTACGTGTGGACCCCCGACGAGGTCGTCGCCGCCCTCGACGGCGAGGAGGGCCTCGCCGACGAGGTGATGGCGTTCTACGGGGTGACCCCGGCCGGCAACTTCGAAGGCCGCACGATCCTCAACCGCTCCGCCCACCGGGGCGACCTGGAGCGGCCCCCGCCCATCGAGGACGCCCGCCGACGGCTGTTCGAGGCACGTGAGCAGCGGGTGCGGCCGGGCCTCGACGACAAGGTGCTGGCCGAGTGGAACGGGCTGATGCTGTCGGTGCTCGCCGAGGCCGCAGCCGCCACCGGCCGGGGCGACTGGCTCGACGCGGCCGTGGCCAACGGCGAGTTCCTGCTGCGCGAGCTCCGCCGCGACGACGGCCGCTGGCTGCGCTCGTGGCAGGCGGACGGCGGGGCCCGCCACCTCGCCTACGCCGCCGACCACGGCGCCCTCGTCGACGCCTTCGTGCGGATGGCGGAGGCGACCGGCGAGGCCCGCTGGATCGACCACGCCCGCACCACGGCGGACGCGCTCCTCGACCTGTTCTGGGACGCCGAGCGCGGGGGCGTGTTCACCACGGGCTCGGACGCCGAGCAGCTCATCACCCGCAACAAGGACCTGATGGACAACGCCACGCCCGGCGCCAACAGCCTGGCCGCCGTCGGACTGCTGCGGCTGGCCGCGCTCACCGGCGAGGGTCGCTACCGCAACCAGGTCGACCAGATCCTGCTGCTGGCGGGCCCGATCGCGGCGCGGCACCCGACGGCGTTCGGGCACCTGCTCGTGGCCGTCGACCTCGCCGTCAACGGCGTGGACGAGATCGTCGTGGCGGGCGACCGCCCCGACCTGGTCGAGGTCGCGCAGCGCACCTTCGTGCCGGGCGGCGTGCTGGCCTGGGGCGAGCGGTACGAGTCGCCGCTGTGGGAGGGCCGGGAGGACGGCGCCGCCTACGTGTGCCGGAGCTACGCGTGCGGCCTTCCCGCCGACGACCCGGCCACCCTGGCGGACCAGCTGGCGACCGCGGTCGCCGGCACCTGACGCACCGGCGCCGCGGGCGCCGGTCGTCAGGACGGGTCGCGGACCGAGGCCACGTCCGGCTCGACGCCCGTCCGCACGTCCACCACCCGGTCGATCTGTTCGCCGGCGAGGAGCGAACGGGCAGCGAGATCGACGGGCGCCACCGACTCGCGGGGCAGCAGGACCAGCGCGGCCACCGCCACGGCCACGGCCAGCCCGGCCGAGGCGAGGCCCGCCTGGGCGAACCCGTCGACGAAGGCCTGGCGGGCCGTCTCGACGAGCGCGCCACCGGCGTCGCCCGGCAGGTCCCTGGCCACCTCGATCGCCCCCGCGAGGCCGGAGTCCGCCGTCGCCCGGGACGAGGCGGGCAGCCCCTCGATCGACGCGCCCACGCCCGTCCCGTACCGGGTGGTGAGCACCGAGCCCAGCACCGCCACCCCGAAGGCGCCGCCCAGCTCGCGGCTGGCGTTGTTCATCGCCGAGCCCATGCCGGCCCGCGCCGGTGGCACCGCCGCCATCATCAGCGTCGTGAGTGGAGCCCCGACCGCCGCGATCCCGAGCGCCGTCGGCACCATCGCCGCCGCCACCAGCCACGCGGACGCCCCGGTGCCGAGCTGGGCGAGGATGGCCATGCCCACAGCCACGAGGGCCAGCCCGCCGGCGACGACCGGGCGCGTGCCGTAGCGACCGACGGCCCTCGGCACCTGCGGGGTGACGGTGAGCATGATGAGCGAGACCGGCAGCTGCACCAATCCGGCGGTGAGCGCCGAGACCCCCAGCACGAGCTGAAGGAACTGCGCCACCAGGAAGAACGTGCCGAACAACGTGAAGTACGTGAGGGCGATGCCACCCGAGGCCACGCTGAAGCGACGGTCCCGGAACAGGCCCAGGTCGAGCATCGGGTACCGGGCGGTGGCCTCCCGCCACACGAACAGGCCGAGCGCCACGACCGCCACGGCGAAGGCCGCCTGCGTCTCGCCCGCCCCCCAGCCGAGGTGCGGCGCCTCGATGATGGCGTACACGAGCGCGGCCACGCCGGCGGTCGAGAGCAGCGCGCCGGCGACGTCGACCGGCCGCCGCTCGGGGTTGCGCGAGGTGGGCACGAGCCGGTGGCCGAGG
>DASUQS010000198.1:0-2862 GCA_036280455.1 Acidimicrobiales bacterium | reverse complement strand
GATCGGCACGGTGTGCGAGGGCGCGGGGGCGAGCGTCTACCTGTCGACCTCGCCGCTGCAGCGGCTGCAGCGCGACGTCGAGGTGTTGAAGGGGCATGTGATCTTCGACTGGGACCGCACGGCCGAGCTGGCCGGCCGGTTCGCGCTCGGCTACGAGCTGCGGCCGACCGACCTGGTCTGATCCGGGGCCAGGATGGCGAGCACCTCGTCGAGGATGCCCGCGTCGACCGGCCACGGCGGGGTGAAGTGGGCGACGCCGGCCGCGAACATGAGCTGCGCCCGGGCCCGCGCCGCGGCCGGTGGATGGCCGAGGTCGGCGAAGGCCGCGGCGAGGAACTCCAGCAACATGGCGTCGGCCCCCCGCACCGCTGCGGCCGCCTCGGGATCGCTGCCCGCCCAGTCGCGCATCGCCGCGTCGAGGGGGCGCATCTCGTCGTCGAGCGCCAGCGCGTACAGGCGCCGGAGCCGCACCCGCGGATCGGGGTCGTCGATCTGCGCCAGCCCGGCGCGGGGCTGCTCGGCGCCGTAGTAGCGGGCGAGCTGGCGCAGGTAGTCCGCCATGCCGTCGAAGTGGTGGTAGAAGCTCCCGGTCGTGAGGCCCAGGGCCCGCGTGAGGGCGTGCAGCTTGACCGCGGGGGCGCCCCCGCGGCGCAACAGGTCCTGCCCGGCGATGAGCCACAGCTCGCGGCCCTTCGGCGCCTCCGACACGACCGCCAGGGTAGGACCGAGCCGGGGACGCTAGAACACAGGCGTGCCGTTCACGCCCCTCAACCAGCCGCCCGGCGGTGGTGCACCGTCGGCGCCGGCGCTGATCGTCGCCGTCCACGAGGGCCGGTCGGTGTTCGTCGTCGACGACGAGCCGCCGAGCGACGGGCTGTTCCTCGGCCTGCTCGACGACCGTTGGTGCTACGCGGTCGACGTGCGCGACGAGGCCGACGTCGACCTCGACCTGTTCCACGACCTGCGCTCCCTGTGGGGCACCCTCGACGAGGTGACATGGACCGTCGCCGGCCGAGCCGCCCAGCTCGTCGACTGGCAGCGCACCCACCGCTTCTGCGGGCAGTGCGCCACGCCTACGGAGCCGGCGCGGGGCGAGCGGGCCCGGCGCTGCCCGCGCTGCGGCCTGGTGGCCTTCCCGCGGCTGGCGCCGGCGGTCATCATGCTCATCGAGCGCGACGACGGTCGCATCCTGCTGGCCCGCAACCCGAACTTCCCGGCGCCGTTCTTCTCGCTGCTGGCCGGGTTCGTCGAGCCGGGCGAGCGGCTGGAGGAGGCCGTGGCCCGCGAGACGTTCGAGGAGGTCGGCGTCGTCGTCGACGACATCACCTACTGGGGCAGCCAGCCGTGGCCGTTCCCGCACTCGCTGATGATCGGCTTCCGGGCCCGCTACGTGTCCGGCGACTTCGTGCTCCAGGCGGACGAGATCGCCGAGGCCGGCTGGTTCGCCCCCGACGAGCTGCCCACCGTGCCGCCGTCCATGAGCATCGCCGGTCGGATGATCGAGGCCTGGCGCGCCGGCAGCTGACCCCGACGTGGGCGCTCGCTGCTACCGGAACTCGATCCCGTCGAAGTCGCCGCTGGTGCGCCACTCCTCGATGTACCGGAAGAACGCGCTGGGCCCCGCCGGGTAGCTCTGCATGAAGAACGTGCCCTCGGCGAGTGGCTGGCCCTCGTTGTTGTAGTAGCCGGGTGTGCAATCGGGGGAGCCGATGATGCCGAAGCCCTGGCCCGATGCCAGCAGCTCCATCCAGGCGTCCTCGCCCTGCTTCGTCACCTCGATCTGCTCGTGGCCGTTGTCGAGCGCGTGGCGGACCATCACCGCGATCGTCCGGCCCGACTCGGTCAGGTTGTGGGGGACGTTCGAGATCAGGTTGGCGCCCTGGCTGGGCGACACGATGAACAGGTTGGGGAAGCCGTGCACGTGGATGCCGTGCTTCGACCGCATGCCCTCGGCCCAGTGGTCCGACAGCCGGCGCCCGCCGCGGCCGACCGGGTCGTAGCCGATGCGGTGCACGAAGTCGGTACCCACCTCGAAGCCCGACGCGTAGATGATGCAGTCGAGGGCGTACTCACGGCCAGCGACCACCACCCCGGTCTCGGTGATGCGCTCGACGCCCTTCCCGTCGGTGTCGACGAGCGTGGTCGATGGCTCGTTGTAGGCCTGCAGGTACTCGTCGTGGAAGCACGGCCGCTTGCAGAGCTGGCGGTACCAGGCCTTGAGTCGCGCCGCGGTCTCGGGGTCCTCGACGATGTCGTCGACCCGGGCGCGGATCTCGCTCATCTTCTCGAAGTCCGAATCCTCGAACGCCGCCATCATCCCTTCGGGAGTGAGCTGGTCGGGCGGCAGGGCCTCGATGCGGGCCCTGATGCGGCGCGAGAGGTCGGTCCAGCCGTCCTGGACCAGGTCCTCGTCCGCCATGCCGCCGGTCTGGTTGGCGGTGAAGTTCTCGAGCCAGCGCTGCTGCCACCCCGGCGTGGCGATGGTCGCGAACCAGTCCGGGTCGGTGGGGCGGTTGTCGCGCACGTCGACCGACGACGGCGTGCGCTGGAACACGTAGAGCTGCCGGCACGCCCGGGCGAGGTGCGGGACGCACTGCACCGAGGTCGCGCCGGTGCCGATGATGCCGACCCGCTTGTCGGCCAGCCTGTCCATCGGCGCCCCCTCCGGATCGCCGCCCGTGTAGTCGTAGTCCCAGCGGCTGGTGTGGAAGGAGTGGCCCCGGAAGTCGTCGATGCCGGGGATGCCCGGGAGCTTCGGCACGTGGAGCGGGCCGGTGCCCATGGCGAGGAACTGGGCGGTGAAGTCGTCGCCCCGGTTCGTGCGCACCCGCCAGGCGTGCCGCCTCTCGTCCCACGACAGGT
>DASUQS010000197.1:0-2365 GCA_036280455.1 Acidimicrobiales bacterium | reverse complement strand
AGACGATCCTCGACCACCCGGACCTCGACCGCTACGACCTGTCCACGCTGCGCCTGGCGGTCACCGGGGCGGCGACCGTGCCCGTCGAGATGATCCGCCGCATGGCGTCGGAGCTGACGTTCCGCACGATCGTGACCGGCTACGGGCTCACCGAGTCCACCGGCATCGCCACGATGTGCCGTCACACCGACGATCCCGAGACGATCGCCAACACGGCCGGCCGGCCGATCCCCGACATCGAGGTCCTCGTCGTCGGCGAGGACGGCACGCCTCTGCCCGCCGGGCAGCCGGGCGAGGTCGTCGTGCGGGGCTACACCGTGATGGCCGGGTACTTCGGCGACGAGGCCGCCACCGCGGCCACGATCGACGCGGACGGCTGGCTGCACACCGGCGACATCGGCGTGTTCGACGAGGCCGGGAACCTCAAGATCACCGACCGCACCAAGGACATGTTCATCGTCGGCGGGTTCAACGCCTATCCCGCCGAGATCGAGAACATCCTGATGACCCACCCGGCGGTCGGCCAGGTGGCGGTCATCGGCGTGCCGGACGAGCGGATGGGCGAGGTGGCCCGGGCCGTCGTCGTCCCCCGCGCCGGCGCCACCGTCGACCCGGCCGAGCTGGTCGCGTGGTCGCGGGAGCAGATGGCCAACTACAAGGTGCCCCGCTCGGTCGAGGTCGTCGACGCGCTGCCGCTCAACGCCAGCGGCAAGGTGCTCAAGTACGTCCTGCGCGAGCAGTCGACCGGCGGCTGAGGTCGAGGACCGACCGATGTGACGTCGGTCTCCTCGGGGGGCCAGGATCGTCGCATGGCCGACCTGCTCTCCCTCTCGTCGCGGATCATCGACTCCGGGGTCGCCGACGAGCCGACCAACCGGGTCACCCAGGAGCTGTCCGAGGTCGCCGACGGCGTCGCCGTCGTCGAGTCGTTCAGCCACGCCGTCGCCTTCACGACGAACGACGGCCTCGTCGTGTTCGACGCCAGCGGCGCCTTCACCGGGCGCCGGGTCGTCGAGGCGCTGCGGGGCTGGTCGACCGACCCCGTCCGGAACCTCGTCTACACCCACGGCCACGTCGACCACGTCGGCGGGTCCGGCGCGTTCGTGGCCGACGCCGCCGACCGCGGCCTCCCGCGCCCCCAGGTCGTCGCCCACACCAACGTGCCGCCCCGCTTCGACCGCTACCGCACCACCGACGGCTGGAACACAGCCATCAACGCCCGCCAGTTCGGCGGCATCAGCGATCGGTCGCTGAGCATCGGGGGCGGGGCGCATGCCCGCTTCCTCCCCGACGACGTGGCCGCACCCGACGTCACCTACGACGACCGGCTGGCCATGACCGTCGGCGGGCTCGACATCGAGCTGCACCACGGTCGAGGCGAGACCGACGACCACACGTGGGCGTGGATCCCCCGCCACCGGGCGATCGCCTGCGGCGACTTCCTGATCTGGAACTTCCCGAACGCGGGCAACCCGCAGAAGGTGCAGCGCTACCCGGGCGAGTGGGCCGCCGCGCTGCGCCAGATGGCGGCGCTCGAACCCGAGCTCCTGCTGCCCGCCCACGGGTTGCCGATCGGTGGCGCGGCCCGCATCCGCACCGTGCTCGAGACGGTGGCCGGCACGCTGGAGGACCTGGTCGGGCGGGTCGTGGCGCTGATGAACCAGGGGGCCCGGCTCGACGAGATCCTGCACACGGTGACGGTGCCCGACGACGTGCTCGCCCTCCCCTACCTGCGCCCGCTGTACGACGAGCCCGAGTTCGTCGTGCGCAACGTGTGGCGGCTGTACGGCGGCTGGTGGGACGGCGACCCGGCGCACCTCAAGCCGCCGCCCGAGGCGGCGGTCGCGACCGAGGTCGCGGCGCTGGCCGGCGGGGCCGCCGCGCTGGCGGAGCGCGCCGTGTCCGTCGCTGACGCCGGCGACCTGCGCCTCGCCTGCCAGCTGGTCGAGTGGGCCTCGGCCGCGGACCCGGACGACCGCGAGATCCACGCCCGTCGGCGCCGCATCTACGAGCAGCGCCGCACGGCGGAGACGTCGCTCATGTCGAAGGGGATCTACGCCGGAGCGGTGCGCGAGTCGGACGTCGACGGCGAGCTCGACCCGCCGAAGCCGCGCCTGCGGCTGAGCTGACCCACGCCTTCGCCCGGCACCGCGGCGCGGAGCGACGTCCTGGAGCTCGCCAGGCATGGCCTCCTGAGCCGCAATTCGAGCTAGGTTATGGGCAACTGAACGCCGGTTCAGGGTCAGAGGGAGGGGCGATGTCCGACGTCTACTGGGATCCGTACGACACCGAGATCGACTCCGACCCGTACGACATCTGGCGGCGCCTGCGCGACGAGCAGCCCGTCTACCGCAACGAGCGCCTC
>DASUQS010000196.1:0-10881 GCA_036280455.1 Acidimicrobiales bacterium | reverse complement strand
CTTCGGCGACGACGACGCCATCAGGATCGGCTCGTCGAAGCTGACCTGGCACAGCCAGTGGCTCGTGTAGGCCCGCGCCACCCCGTCGTGGGCGGCGCCGATCACCTGCACGCCCTTCATCATCTGGCCGAGGCTGCGCTTCAGGTCGCGGTCGATCACACCCCGATCCTGGCGCGGGCCGGGACCGGCCGGAGAACCGGCCCCCGATCGCGCCGGGGCGGGCGCGGCGGCGTCAGCACGACCACGGGCCGTCGAACGGTTCCCCACGACCGCCGGGCTGCCGCTGAGGCCGTCAGGAGACCGTTCGGCCCTCCGTGCACGATTCGATGGCGAGCCACGCCGGCGCGTCGGTCGCCGGGTCGGTGACGAGGGACAGCGTCGCGGCGAAGCTGCCGGTCAGCACCTGGCCGTGGACGGTCGTGAGCGTGGTCCCGTCCCCGATGTCGAAGGTGGCAGGCTCCTCCATCGGGAGAGGGGGCTCGACCGAGCGGAACTGATCGACGTACTGCTGAAGGATCGTGTCGGGGTCACCCTCCACGCGGAGGACGGCAGACCAGTCCGTGCTGTCGCATCCGAGTCCGAAGGCTGGTTGGGCCACCAGAACCGAGCCCGGAACGACGTCGAGGACACCGAGTCCCGCCCACGCACGGTCGAAGGGGTCCCCCGCTTCCGGCAACGTCGGCCAGTCGTCCGGTGGCTCGGGTGGCGCGACACCCTCGCCCTCGCCCTCGCCCCCTGCTCCCCCGGACGAGGGAGTGACCTCCTCCGACACGGAAGGCAGGCTGCCCCACCTGTCCGGCAGAGTGCTGTACCGCAGCCGCAGGTGGCTGACGGGCTCGCCCGACACCTCACCGCGCACGGCCCTGATCTCGAGGCTGCGCGGATCGGCGGCGTCGGGCGTCCTCGCGACGGCCGTCGTGCAGGCGACCTGCCGGTCGGCCATCCAGTCACAGGCAGCAGGACGCGGGTCACCGTCGTCCAACCCGGCCGCGACCGCCTGGTCCAGGTACTCCCCGACGATCTCCACCGGGTCGCCGTCGAGGATCAGCGTCGCCCACCATCCGTCGTCGACGACGTCGGTCCCGTCGAGAACCAGACCACCCGCGGGGATCGGCGCGCCGATCAGCTCGGTTCCCTCGACCACCGTGAAGCCGGGTGCGAGGGACGCCGGGGCGACGGGATCGGCAGGTTCACCATCGTCGGCACCGGATCCCGCCGTGCACCCCCCGAGCAGCAGGGCGAACGCGGCGAACGCCGACGGCAGGGCGCCTCGGTGGCCACGCAGAGCTGTCGCCGTCGACATGGCTCGGCGCCAGCCTCTCAATTCAGCTTGGCCCGCATGGCCCGGGCGGCGATGCGGTCGCGCTCGCCGCCGGCACCGTCGTCCGCGATGGCCTCGAGCTCCATCGCCGCCGCGTCGAAGCGACCGTTGGCCGCCAGCATGGCGGCGAGCTGGCGGCGGTCGAGCACCGTCGTGCCCGGCACCAGCACGCGCAGGCACTGCGCCCACAGCGCGCCCGCCCGGTCGCCCACGCCGACGAACGACCGCTGCAGGTTGGTGAGCATGCGGGCGATCGTCGCCTGCGTCCCGACCGGTTCGAGGAACCGCGACTCGAAGCGGGCCCGCGGCCCGTGCAGGCGGGCGAACAGCTCCTGGCACCCAGCGCGGTCGAGGGTGGCCT
Organism: Acidimicrobiales bacterium; assembly: GCA_036280455.1. Lineage (GTDB taxonomy): Bacteria > Actinomycetota > Acidimicrobiia > Acidimicrobiales > VFJN01 > ZC4RG19. The sequence continues at coordinate 9,199 of DASUQS010000196.1, read as the reverse complement.
GGTTGAACGGATCGACGAACAGGTCGACGTCGCCCGCCGATCGGACGAGGAAGTGCCCGGGCATGCCCACGCCCACGAGCGGCACGCCGACCCGACGAGCGACCTCCATCACCACCAGCGACAACGTGATCGGAATGCCCTCGCGGCGGTCGAGCACCACGTCGAGCAGCGAGTTGCGCGGATTGCGGTAGTCGTCGGTGTCGCCGGTGAAGCCGAGGTGGTCGAAGAGGTGGGTCGTCACCGCGTCGAGCGTCCCGGCGGCACAGCCCGCGGCCAGCTTGTCGAGTCGCGCGACCTGCTCCTCGACGTCGAGGTCGCGGCGGGCGTGCGCGGCGATGAGCAGCGCGGCCACGTCGAGCCGGCACCCCTCCTCCGGGCCGCGCACCAGCTCGGCTAACCGGTCTGTGATGTCCACTGGACGTCACGCTACCGGCGAGTCGCGTCACTCCGCCCCGTGCGGCCCGCCGACGTCGCTGGTCGAACCGGGCCGGAACGGGCCGGAACGGTCGGTCGGCGACAGGTCCGGAGCGCCGGCGCGGGCGTGTGTTCCGGGACGGTCGCGCACTACCTTGCCGGCCATGTTCCCTGGTGCCATCGCCGACTCATCTCCTGACCAGCCTGCGGTCATCTTCGGCGGTAGCGGCCGTGTGATCACCTACGGCGAGCTCGATGCGGAGGCCAACCAGGCGTCGCACCTCTTCCGCTCACTCGGGCTGAAGCCGGGCGATCACATGGCGTTCTGCCTGGAGAACCACCCCCGGTTCTTCGCGCTGGCCTGGGGCGCCCACTACGCCGGCCTCTACTACACGGCGATGAGCTCCCGGCTCACCACCGAGGAGATGGCCTACATCGTCGAGGACTGCGGGGCCAGGGCGTTCGTGACCTCGGCCTACAAGGCCGACCAGGCGGCCGAGCTGACCGGGCAGCTGGGCGACATCGCCCTGTACATGATGGACGGCACCATCGACGGCTACGAGTCGTGGGAGGACGCGCTGGCCGCCCAGCCCACCACTCCGCTCCCGGAGGAGCGGGTCGAGGGCCGCGACATGCTCTACTCGTCGGGCACCACGGGCCGTCCCAAGGGCGTGGAGGCGCCGCTGCCCGACGCTCCGCTCGGCACGGGCGAGTCGATCTACTTCCTCGTCACCGCCCTGTTCGGCGCGACCGCCGAGAGCGTGTACCTGTCGCCCGCTCCGCTGTACCACGCCGCCCCGCTCCGGTTCTGCATGGCCTTCCACCGGCTGGGGGCGGCCGTCGTGGTGATGGAGCGCTTCGATCCCGAGCTCGCGCTCCAGCTCATCGAGCGGCACCGTGTCACGCACTCCCAGTGGGTGCCGACCATGTTCATCCGCATGCTGAAGCTGCCCGCCGAGGTGCGCGAGCGCTACGACGTGTCGTCGCTGCAGGTGGCGATCCATGCCGCGGCCCCCTGCCCCGTCGCGGCCAAGGAGCAGATGATCGAGTGGTGGGGCCCGGTGCTGCACGAGTACTACGCCGGCACGGAGGGCAACGGCTTCGTCTACTGCAACAGCGAGCAGTGGCTCGACCACAAGGGCACGGTCGGCCAGGCGCTGATGGGCGAGGTCCACATCGTCGACGACGAGGGTGAGGAGATGGGCCCGGGCGAACCCGGGACCGTGTACTTCGCCAGCGAGGCCGAGTTCAGCTACCACAACGACCCCGAGAAGACGGCGCAGTCCCGCGACCCCAAGGGCCGGGGGTGGACCACGCTCGGCGACGTCGGCTACCTCGACCACGACGGCTTCCTCTACCTGACCGACCGCAAGGCGTACATGATCATCACGGGCGGCGTGAACGTGTACCCGCAGGAGGCGGAGAACGTCCTGGCGTTGCACCCGAAGGTGGCCGACGTGGCGGTCTTCGGCGTGCCCCACGAGGACTTCGGCGAAGAGGTCAAGGCCGTCGTCGAGCCGCTGAGGCCGGACGATGCCGGCCGGGAGCTGGAGGCCGAGCTCATCGCCTACTGCCGGGAGCACCTGGCGGACGTGAAGTGCCCGCGCTCGATCGACTTCCGGCCGGAGCTTCCCCGCCACCCGACCGGCAAGCTCTACAAGCGGCTGCTCAAGGACGAGTACTGGGCCGGGCACCAGAGCGGCATCATCTGATCGAGCCCACGCCCTCCTGATCACCTCCGGGCGCAGCCGGCGCCTCCGGTCGGATCAGGTCGGTGGCGTGCTGAGAGGCGTCCGGCCCCCGAACCCGTCCTCGGGCCAGTGCCACCAGGTGACGGCATCCTCCCCCGCCAGCCAGCACAGCCAGTACCAGCGACCGCTCGGCGCCCGGGCCGGGAAGTCGATCAGCCCTCGGGCGATGTCGCGCAGCACGATCCCCTCGGCCGCCAGCTCGTCGATGCACGACTGGATCGCCGCCGGATCGGCGGGAACCAGCCCGTGCCCGTTCTGGCGGACCAGCCGCGCCCGCTGGGCGGCGTGCGACCGGTAGGACTCCCACCGCTCCTGCGCGCGGGCGACCACCTCGGCGACCCAGGGCAGCGCCGCGTCGGCCTCGGCGACCGTCCACGACCGCACGTGCTCGTCGTCCGACTCGTCCCGCTCCTCGTCCGCTGCCACGTCAGCAGCGTTGCCGGTGCGCGCCTGTGACCGCCAGACCGCAGGTGCAGCCGCCGCCCGGACCCTCCGTGGCGGCGCGTGGACGGTTCGGGAGCAGGCCGCCCGCCGATCTGGCACTATGACGGGACGTGCTGTGGGGAGCTCGGCACGTGGGGGCTGTTGACCGGGGGAAGACATTCAGCTAGATGTGCCGACGGGCGCGACGGTAGACGGCGCACCCGGGGCGAGGGGGTAAGACGATGCGCCGGACACCGATCCGGATGAAGCTGGCCGGGGCGTTGAGCGTGCCACTCCTGGGGCTGCTCCTCGTGACCGTCATCGAGGTCGTCGACACGGGCCGTGAGGCCGACGAGATCCGCCGGCAGACGGAGCTGGCCCGCGCCTCGATCGGGCCGTCTGGCCTGCTGACGAGCCTGCAGAACGAGCGGACCTGGGCCGTGATCGAGCTGATCGGCCAGGAGACCCAGATCCAGCCGCCGGTGGTCGGCTACGAGGACTCCCGTGCCGCGACCGACGAGGCGCTCGCCGCCTTCCGCGAGACGCTGACCCGCCAGGGCGAGGACGCGGCCGACGCCTACCGGCAGCCGCTCGCCAACCTGTCGGAGCTGCGCGCTCTGCGAGAGCGGATCGACACCAGCACGCAGCCGCGCGACCTCACCAACCTCACGTTCTCCGACGAGGTCTTCGACGGCTACGGCGAGTTGATCCTGCCGTTCCTCGACGCCAACACCCAGGTGGCCCTCGCGGTCGACGACGCCGAGCTGCGCCAGGCCACCTCCCTCGTCGACACCACCTCACGGCAGATCGAGCTCCTCTCGGACCTGGCGCGCACGCTGACGCTGTCGATCGGGCTCCAGGGCGGCATCGAGGCACCCGAGGACATCGCGGCCGTCGCCAAGGTCAAGGCGACGTTCGACGACGGCAACCGCGACCTGCTCGATGCCGCCGCACCCCTCGACGAGGTGATCGGTCCCGTCTTCCCCGAGGGCCTGGCCACCGACTTCTCCGATCAGCTCGACGCGGCGATGGTCGGCGAGACGGTCGAGCTGGCCGCCGTTCTCGACACGCTCGACGTCCCCGTCGACGGCGGCTACATGGGCGTGCGCACGGTGCTCGTCGACGCCCTGAACGAGCGTGCCGACGAGCTCGACGACGCCGCCCGGAGCCGCGAGCGGCTCTACATCGCACTCGCCGTCCTCACCCTGACCATCGCCCTCCTGCTGAGCTGGCTGGTCTCGCGGTCGATCACCAACCCGCTGCGTTCGCTCACCCGGCAGGCCAAGGAGATGGCCGAGCGGCGGCTCCCCGACGCGGTCGTCGACATCCTCGAGACCCCGCTCGGCGAGAACATCGCGGTGCCCCAGGTCGCCCCCGTGCGCGTCCGCACCTCGGACGAGGTGGCCGACGTCGCCGACGCCCTCAACACGGTGCAGGACACCGCGCTCGACCTGGCGGTGGAGCAGGCGGTGCTGCGCCGCAACATCGCCGACAGCTTCGTCAACCTGGGGCGGCGCAACCAGAACCTGCTCGGCCGCCAGCTCGACTTCATCACCGAGCTCGAGACCAACGAGACCGACGCCGACAACCTGGCCAACCTGTTCCGGCTCGACCACCTCGCCACCCGCATGCGTCGCAACGCCGAGTCGCTCCTCGTGCTCGCCGGCATCGAGCCGCCCCGCCAGTGGGCCGCACCCGTGCGCCTCACCGACGTCATCCGCGCCGCCCTCGGCGAGGTCGAGAACTACCAGCGCGTCACCGTCCGCGGCGTCGAGCCCGCCACCATCCTGGGCTCCGCGGCCGCCGACCTGGCCCACCTCATCGCCGAGCTCGTCGAGAACGCCCTCGTGTTCTCGCCACCCGACGTCCCGGTCGACATCCGCGGGCGCAACCGCGACGAGGGCGGCTACATCCTCGCCATCATCGACAGCGGGCTGGGCATGTCGCACTCGGACATCGCGGCGGCCAACCGGCGGTTGGCGGGCGCGGAGAGCTTCACCATCGCTCCGTCCAAGTACCTGGGTCACTACGTGGCCGGCAACCTCGCCGCCCGCCACGACATCCGCGTCCGCCTCGACAGCTCGCCCGACAACGGCATCACCGCGACCATCACGCTGCCTCCGGCGCTGCTCACGACCGACACCGCGGTCGCCGCACCGGTCACACCGCCCGGGGGCAACCGCATGGTCGGGGCGCCCGGGCGTCCACAGGGGACGACCGGCCCGCAGGCCGTCCCTGCGGCCGCGATCCCGGCACCGCCGGTGCTCGGGGGTGCGCCGGCGCTCGGGCGGGCACCGGGGGCCGGCCCGAGCCCGTCGCCGGTCGCCGCACCCGCATCGAGCGCAGGTCCGAATTCGGCGCCGGCACCGCTCCCGGGTACGCCCGGTCCCGCCCACCCGGGGGGACCAGCTCACGCGGTCCCCGCCGCCCCGCCGCCCGCGCCGGTCGTGCCGGATCCGTTCGCTGCGCCGTCGCCCACCGCCCGCCCCGCGGCCCCGGAGCCTTCGCACGGCGATCAGCGACGATCCGGCCCGCTCTGGCCGGGATCGCTTCCCCTCGGGCAGGGCCGGCGCGGTGCGGGCGTGCCCGTCACCCGCGGGCCGGTCCCCGACGTCGACCGGTCGGCAGGGCTCGCACCGACCGAGAGCGGCCTGGCGCGGCGGTCGCCGGTCGCCCCCCAGGCGCCGACCCCGGAGCCGCTCGGCCCCGACCTGCTCGCCAGGCTGGCCCGCTACGCGGCGGACCGCACATCGCCGACGACCCCGACGCCCCCCGCCGAGCACGGGTCGTCGTCACAGCACCGTGCCGGCGATGTCGCCGGCCAGGGGCCCCAGTGGCGACAGGGCGGGTCGCCGGACACCCCCGGCGATCACGCCCGCCAGCAGCCCCGATGGCCACAGGAGACGGCCGACGCCCAGCCCGGGCCCGCCCGACCGGCACCGGCACCGGCGGCGGCGGCGGTTTCGGGTCCGTCGGCGGCGCCGGCGTCATCGCCGGTCCCCCCGGGTGCATCGCCGCTCACACCGCCCGACGCGCTCACCAAGCGGGTCAGGGGTGCGCAGCTCCCGCGGACCAACGTGATCTCCCTGCACGACCGCAGCCGCCCGCCCGGTCCCGCCGGTCCGAGCACGCCCGCGGGTTCCCCCGGGCATGCCCCGCTCACTCCCGGGCCGAGCAAGGCCACGGACGTGCAGACCCTGCTCGCCAGCTTCACGGCCGGTGTGCAGCGCGGCCTGACCGAGGCCCGCTCCGGCGGCTCCCCGCCTGAGACCTGACTCGGGCCGTTCGCTAGCCCTGGAGCACGACGAGTCGGGGTTCGGTCATCTCCCGAATCGCGTGCCGGGGACCCTCGCGGGTGTTCCCGCTGTCGCGCACCCCACCGTAGGGCTGCTGGTCGGCCCGCCACGTCGGCACCTCGTTGACGACCACGCCCCCGAAGTCGAGACGGCGGGCGGCGGCCAGCGCGCTGTCGACGCGGGCCGTGAAGATGCCCGCCTGGAGGCCGTAGCGGGTGTCGTTGGCGAGGGCAATCGCCTCGTCCAGCGTGTCGTAGGCCGCGACGGCGACCACCGGGCCGAACACCTCCTGTGCGCACACCTTCATCTCCGGCGCGACGCCGGTGAGCACGGTGGGCAGCAGCACGCCCTGGTCGTCGGGCTTGCCGCCCGTGGCGACCGTCGCTCCCGCGTCGACGGCCTCGGCGATCCACGACTCGACCCGCTCGGTGTCACCGGTCGAGATGAGGGACGAGACGTCGGTGTCCTCGCCGAGCGGCGGCCCCACCACGAGGGAGCCGACCTCCTCGACCAGGGCGGCGACGAACTCGTCGTGGATCGAGCGGTGCACGTACAACCGCTGCGACGAGATGCACGATTGCCCGGCGTGCGCGAAGCCGGCGACCTTCAGCTTGGCCGCCGCGGTTCGCCAGTCGCCGTCCGGCTCGATGATCACCGGTGTGTTGTTGCCCAGCTCCAGGCTGACCTTCTTGCGGGCCGCCCGGCCGCGGATCCCCCATCCGACCTCGGGCGACCCGGTGAAGGTGATCATGGCCACGTCGTCGTGGTCGACCAACGGGTCGCCGACGGCGCCTCCGGAGCCCGTGACGATGTTCAGCCACCCCGACGGCAGGCCGCACTCGCCGAGCAGGAGGTCGGCCAGGGCCAGCGCGGACAGCGGGGTGCGGCTGGCGGGCTTGAGCACCATCGGGCACCCGGCGGCGATGGCGGGCGCCACCTTGTGCGCGACCAGGTTGAGCGGGAAGTTGAACGGGCTGATCGCCCCGACGACACCGATCGGCACCCGCAGCGTGAACCCCAGCTTGCCGACGCCGGGCGCGCTGGCGTCGAGCGGCACCACCTCGCCGGCGAACGTGCGCGCCTCCGCCGCGCTGAAGCGGAACGTGTCGACCGCCCGCTGCGCCTCCACCCGCGCCGTCTTGATGGGCTTGGCCGCCTCCGCGGCGATCGTGCGGGCGAACTCCTCGGTGCGCTCGGCCAGGAGCACCGCCGCCCGGTCGAGCACCGCGGCCCGCTCGTGCGGCGGGAACGGCGCCGAGCCGTCCGCGGCCCCGGCCAGGCGGGCGCGGGCGGCGGCGACCGCCCGGTCGACCTCGGCCGCCCCACACGCGGGGACGCGCCCGACCTCGGTGCCGTCGTAGGGCGAGGCGACGGCGATCGAGTCGGCCGTGGTCACGCGCTCATCGCCGATGGGGACGGGGGTCACATCGCTCATGCCCCCGGTCTACCCGCTCGGCACACCCACCCCGCGCGGGTGCCCTGTCAGGGGACGTCCGCGGCCGGACGACCTCGCCGCTGTCCGACACGGCACGGGACCGGGACGGCTACCGTCCGGCGGGTGCGCTTCCCCTTCCTCGACTGGCCCGCACCGCTTCCCTTCGCCCACCAGGGCGCCCACTCGCCGGACGGTCCGGGCGAGAACACGATGGCCGCGTTCGAGGCCGCCGTCGCCCAGGGATACCGCTACCTCGAGACCGACGCCCACGCCACGACCGACGGCGTGCTCGTCGCGTTCCACGACGACCACCTCGACCGCCTGACCGACCGCAGCGGTGCCATCGGCGACCTCGCGTTCGCCGAGGTCAAGGCGGCGCGGGTGCGCGACGGGGAGGGCATCCCCCTGCTGGAGGACCTGCTGACGGCATGGCCGGACGTGCGGGTCAACATCGACCCCAAGCACGACGCGGCGGTCGACCCGCTCGTCGATCTGATCCGGCGCACGGGCACGGTCGACCGGGTGTGCATCGGCGCGTTCTCCGACCGCCGCCTCGCCCGCGTGCGCGCCGCGCTCGGCGAGCGGGTCTGCACGTCCATGGGGCCGCGCCAGGTGGCCCGCCTGGTGGCGGCGACCCAGGGCATCCCGGCGGGCAGCTTCAGCGCCGCCTGCGTGCAGGTGCCGGTCAAGCGGGGCCCGGTGCCGCTCGTGACCGACCGCTTCGTCGCCACCGCCCACGCCCGCGACCTGCAGGTGCACGTGTGGACGATCGACGACGCCGACGAGATGCGTCGCCTGCTCGACATGGGCGTCGACGGCATCATGACCGACCGCACCGACGTGCTGAAGGCGGTGCTGCAGGAACGCGACGCCTGGGTCGTGCCGTGACCTCGGAGACCCCGCGCGCCGCGACGGCCGGCACGTCCGTCGAGCCGGCGGAGGCGCTCGCCCTCTGGCGGGCGCTCGTGCTGCCCCGGGTCATCGAGGAGAAGATGCTGAACCTGCTGCGGCGGGGGCAGCTCAGCAAGTGGTTCTCGGGGATCGGGCAGGAGGCCGTGTCGGTGGGCCTCACGGCCGCGCTGCGGCCGGACGACTGGATCCTGCCGGTGCACCGCAACCTGGCCGTGTTCACCGGCCGGGGACTCGACCTGGGGGTGCTGTTCCGCCAGCTCCTGGGGCGGGCCGGCGGGTACACCGGCGGACGCGACCGCACCTTCCACTTCGGCGTCCTCGACCACCACGTCGTCGGCATGATCAGCCACCTCGGGGCGATGGCGCCGGTGGCCGACGGCCTGGCGCTCGCAGCCCGCCTGCGGGGCGAGGCCCGGGTGGCGGCCGTGCTGGTGGGCGACGGTGCCACCAGCGAGGGCGACGTCCACGAGGCGATGAACCTCGCCGCGGTGTGGAAGCTGGGCGTCGTCTTCGTCGTCGAGAACAACCAGTGGGGCCTGTCCACGCCGGCCGGCGACCAGTACGCCTGCGCCGACCTGGCCGACCGCGCCGCCGGGTACGGGATGCCGGGCCACATCGTCGACGGCAACGACGTGCTGGCGGTCCGGGCCGCGGTGGCGCGGGCGGCGGAGCGGGCCCGGTCCGGTCGCGGGCCGACGTTGGTCGAGTGCAAGACCTTCCGCATGCGGGGCCACGAGGAGGCGTCCGGCAACGACTACGTGCCGGCCGAGGAGCTGGCGGCGTGGGTCGGCCGCGATCCGATCGAGCGCTTCGAGGGCCGGCTCGACGTCGAGGCCGTTCCCGGCGTCGGGCGCGACGAGCGCGACGCGATGCGTGCGGAGATCCGGGCGGAGGTCGACCGGCTCGTCCGGGACGCTCTCGCCGACGACGAGCCCGCCACGACCCCGCCCGACGAGCTCGACCGCGTG
>DASUQS010000195.1:0-11139 GCA_036280455.1 Acidimicrobiales bacterium | reverse complement strand
GCGGGCAGCGACGCCGGCGGCACCCGCACCACCGCCCGCCTCGACGGCGACGGCGGCAGCAGCGACGGCGGCAGTAGCGACGGGGGCGGCGAGTGGGTCATCGACGGCGAGAAGGCGTTCATCACCAACTCCGGCACCGACATGACGTCGCTCGTCACCGTCACGGCCCGCACCGGCGCCACCGGCGGGTCGGGCGTGCCGGAGATCTCCGCGATCATCGTGCCCGCCCGGACGCCCGGCTTCACCGTCCAGCCGCCCTATCGCAAGATGGGCTGGCACGCCTCCGACACCCACGGCCTCAGCTTCAACGACTGCCGCGTGCCCGCGGAGAACCTGCTGGGGGAGCGGGGCCGCGGCTTCGCCCAGTTCCTCGAGATCCTCGACGAGGGGCGCGTCGCCATCGCCGCCCTGGCGGTGGGCGTCATCCGCTGCTGCCTGGAGCAGTCGGTGGCGTACGCCGGCGAGCGGCACGCCTTCGGCAAGGCGATCGGCGCCAACCAGGCGGTGGCCTTCGCCTGCTCCGACCTGGCGGTGATGGCCGAGAACGCCGCCCTGCTCACCTACCAGGCCGCCTGGCTGCGCGACACGGGTCGGCCGTACAAGCGCCAGGCGGCGATGGCCAAGCTGTACGCCACCGAGTCCGCGGTCACCGCCACGCGCATGGCCACCCAGGTGTTCGGCGGCTACGGGTTCATGGACGAGACGCTGGTCGCCCGGCAGTACCGCGACGCCAAGATCCTGGAGATCGGCGAGGGCACCAGCGAGATCCAGCGGCTCGTCATCGCCCGTGACCTCGGGCTTCCCGTCGGATGATGGCGAGGGGCACCGGTTTGTGTGCGGTCACCCGCAGGGCTGCAACAATGTCGGTCCCGTGAATCGTCTCGTCCGCTCTGGCGCGGGCACACGCCCGCCCGCTCGGCTCGGACGCCGAGCAGACATGGCACCCGTCTCGGTCCACGTGTGGGAATTCGGCATTCGAGCACCAGGTCCACAGCCGGCCGACCGACAGCACGCCGATCGCGACCCGCACCAGGCCCAACCATCCGCTGATTCTCTCAGGAGAGCGCAATGAAGCAGTTCGTCACCGGCGGGGCCGGGTTCATCGGCTCGAACTACGTCCGCTGGGTGCTGGCCAACACCGACGACGAGGTCACCGTCTACGACGCCCTCACCTACGCCGGCAACCTGTCCACGCTCAAGGACGTCGACGACGACCCGCGGTACAGCTTCGTCAAGGGCAACATCTGCGATCCCGGCACGCTGGAAGAGGCGATGGCCGGCCACGACGCGGTGGTGCACTTCGCGGCCGAGAGTCACGTCGACCGGTCGATCGCCGGGCCGGACGACTTCGTGAACACCAACTGCTTCGGCACCAACGTGGTGATGGACACGGCGCGCCGGCTCGAGGTGCCCCGGGTGGTCCACATCGGCACCGACGAGGTGTACGGCTCGGTCGAGGACGGCTCCTCGCTCGAGACCGACCCGCTGGAGCCCCGGTCGCCCTACTCGGCGTCCAAAGCCGGGTCCGACCTCATCGCCCTGTCCTACTTCTCGACCTACGGCCTGCCGGTCACGGTCACGCGCTGCACCAACAACTTCGGGCCGTACCAGTTCCCCGAGAAGGCACTCCCGCTGTTCACCACCAACCTGATCGACGGCGGAAACATCCCGTTGTACGGCGACGGGCTGAACGAGCGCGACTGGCTCTACGTGGACGACCACTGCGCCGGCGTGGCGCTCGTGCTCGACAAGGGCAATCCGGGCGAGATCTACAACCTGGGCGCCGGCAACGAGACCCCCAACCGGGTGCTGGTCGACAAGCTGCTCGCCGCCTTCGGGGTGGGCGAGGAGCGCGTCGACTACGTGGCCGACCGCCTGGGCCACGACCGGCGCTACTCGGTCAACATCGACAAGGTCACCGCGCTCGGCTGGCGCAAGCAGCGCACCCTCGACGAGGCGCTCGACGAGACCGTCGCGTGGTACAAGGCCAACGAGTGGTGGTGGCGTCCGCTCAAGGAGCGGGCGGGGCTGGCCTGAGGGCCGGCGGCTTCCGATGAAGGTCCTCATCACGGGTGCGGGCGGCCAGCTCGGCCGCGACCTGCAGCTCCACTGCGAGGCCCAGGGCGACGAGGTCGTCGCGACCACGCACGCCACCCTCGACGTCGGCGACCGCGACGCCGTCTACCAGGCGATCACGGGGCTGCAGCCCGACGTCGTGGTGCACGCGGCCGCGTGGACGGCCGTCGACGCCTGCGAGAGCGACCCCGACACGGCCTATCGGGTGAACGCCCTGGCCAACCGCTGGGTGGCGGACGCCAGCCGCCGGGCCGGCGCCCACCTGTGCGCCGTGTCGACCGACTACGTGTTCGACGGCACCAAGGACGACCCCTACGTCGAGTGGGACCGCCCGAACCCGCAGTCGGTCTACGGCCGCTCGAAGTGGGGCGGCGAGCAGGAGGTCGCGGCGCACGCGCCCGGCGCCACCGTCGTCCGCACGTCGTGGGTGTGCGGCGAGCACGGCGGCAACATGGTCAAGACGGTGCTCAAGCTGGCCGAGCGGCCCGAGCTCGCCTTCGTCGACGACCAGCGGGGCCATCCGAGCTTCACCGCCGACCTGGCCGTGGGCATCCGGCGGCTGGTGGCCGCCCGGGTGCCGGGCACCTTCCACCTGACCAACCAGGGGGCGGTGAGCTGGTACGAGTTCGTGGGTGCGGTCCTCGAATCGGCCGGCCACGACCCCGCCAAGGTGCGTCCGATCAAGACGGCCGACCTCGACCCGCCCCGCCCGGCGCCGCGCCCGGCCAACTCGGTCCTCGACAACGCGGCGCTGCGCCTGGCCGGGTTCCCGCTCCTGCCGCACTACCGCGAGAGCCTCGACCGCCTCGTCGCCCGTCTGACCGCCTGAGCCGGCAGCGCGGACGGGAGGGTCCCGTCACAGCCTGGGGCGAGGACGTGGCGATCTGTCCCATCTCTCACCTCCCGCCGGCCGACAGCAGGTCGTCCGGTCAGCTGTCGTCGGAGAGCGGGACGATCGCGATGTCGGTGCGCGAGAAGTCGCTTCCCGTGCACAGGAGCGGCTGCGCTTCGGTCGCGGCGAGGGCGTAGCCGAAGCAGTCCCCGTCTATGCAGGAGGTGGCGGGCAGGCGGCGTCGGCTGCGGTCAGCCCAGGAGGTGCAGGCGGCGGGCCAGGTCGCTGTTGAGCCGGCGATCGGGATCCATGCCGTCGCGCACCCCGCGCCACTCGTCGAGGCGGGGGTACATGATCGGGACGTGCTCCGGGCGCATCCGGCTGTCCTTGGCGAGGTAGAGCCGGCCCCCGACGTCGAGCACGCGCCGGTCGAGGCGATCGAGCAGGTCGGACAGGCCGGGGACGTCGGTGGGGACGTCGATCGTGAAGGTCCACCCCGGGCTCGGAAACGACATGGGACCCGGGTTCGCCCCGCCGAAGTACTTGAGCACCGAGACGAAGCTCGGTGCCGGATGGACGGCGACGTCCTCGACGATGCGGCGCAGCGTGCCCTCGCCCCCGAACGGCACCAGGCACTGCCACTGCAGGAAGCCGCGCCGGCCGTACATCCGGGGCCAGCTGTCGATGGCGTCGAGCGGATACCAGAACTGGTCGATGGTGTGAAGATGGCCGCGACGCCGACGAGGTGCCTTGCGGTACCAGAACTCGTTGAAGGCGGCGATCGACGCGCGGTTGAGGAGGCTGTTCGGCGCGACCGGCAGCGACGGTGCCGAGGGCAGCGGGCGGTACGCGAGCGGGTCGCGGCGCCGGCGGTCGCGCACCGGCAGGTCGTCGAGCGTGGCGAAGTCGCCCTGGTCGAGCACCGCCCGCCCGAGCGAGCGACCCTTGGCCAGGACGTCGACCCAGGCGACCGAGTACTGGTGCTTCCGGCCGCCCTCGAGCAGCAGCGACAGGAGCGTGTCGAAGTCGGGCACCCGGTCGCTGTCGACCTTGAGCAGGCTGGTCTCGATGGGCCGCAGTCCGATCGTCGCCTCGACGACCGTGCCCGTCAGCCCCATGCCACCGCAGGTCGCCCAGAACTCGGTGGGGGTCTCGGTCGGGGTGAGGACGCGCCGGGTGCCGTCGGGCTGCGCCAGCACCATGGAGTGGACGTGGGCGCCGAAGGTGCCCGTGGCGTGGTGGCCCTTCCCATGGACGTCGTTGGCGATGGCGCCGCCGACGGTGACGTTGCTCGTGCCCGGTGTGACCTCGACGAACCAGCCCTGCGGCACGATCTCGTGCAGGAGCTCCTTGAGCGACGTGCCGGCCAGCACGCGGGCCGTGCCGGCCCGGTGATCGAGCTCGAGGAGGCCCGACACGCGGGTGGCGTCGACCACGAGGCCACCCGCGTTCATGGCCTGGTCGCCGTAGGACCGACCGAGGCCACGGGCGATCGCGCCCCGCGGGCCGGCGGCCTTGGCCGCCATGGCGAGCTCGTCCGGGCTGGTGGGCCGGGTGACATGCGCCGCTGTCCGCGGGTTGCGGCCCCAGCCGGTGAGGACCTCCCGCCGCTCGGCGTGGTCGACGGCGTCGTCTTGCCGGCCGTCGTCGCGGTCGGCGGGTGGCTGGCTCACGCGGTGTACACCCCGATCGCGAAGACGACAGCCCATGCGATGCCGATGAGCTGCAGGGGCCGGTCGCCGAGCACGATCTCCTCCGGCGCCGACCCGCGGCCCTGGTCGAGCACCAGCGCGTAGCGGAGGACGGCCATCACGAACGGCAGGATCGAGAGCTGGTACCACGGCACGGTGACGTCGACCACCGTCTCGGCCTTCTCGAAGGCCCACAGGCAGTACGCCACGAGCACGGCACCCGAGGTGACCGCACGCAGGTAGGCGGTGTAGGACGGGCTGTAGGCGCCGAGCACCGTGCGGAAGTCGGTGGCCTCGTCGCCCATCTCCTTGGCCTCGGCCGCCCGCTTGCCGGAGATCATGAACAGGGCGCCGAAGCTGGTCACGATGAAGAACCAGTCGGAGATCGGCACCTCGGTCGCCGCCGCGCCGGCCACCGCCCGGAGCACGAACCCGGCGGCCACGGCGACGAGGTCGACGACGGCGACGTGCTTGAGCCACGTCGAGTAGGCGGTGGTGAGGACGACGTAGCCCCCCACCGCATACGCGAGGTTGGGGTTGACCGCGAGCGCCGAGCCCAGGGCGGCCGCGAGCAGCAGCACGCCGCCCACGTACGCCACCGGCACCGGGACGACGCCCGACGCGACGGGCCGGCGCGACTTCTTCGGGTGGAGCCGGTCGGCCTCGACGTCGCGGGCGTCGTTGATGTAGTAGGTGCCGGCCGCGGCGAGGCAGAAGCTGACGAAGGCCACCAGCGCGTCGAGCGCCCACTGCTTGTTGTCGAGCACGCCCGCCGCCGCCGGGGCGGCGAACACCAGGACGTTCTTGGCCCACTGCTTGGGCCGCGCCAGCTTGATCAGGCCGACGACGAGTGAGCCCGAGCCGGGCCCGGGCGCGCCCGCGGCGGGGCTCCCCGCGCGGGTCTCGCCATCGGGATCGGGGACATCCGCGGGCGACGCGGACGATGCGGACACGGTGCTCATCGTGGCCTCGGCCCTACATCCGCGAGGACAGCCTGCGCCACAGGGGCCGGGGCAGGTGACGGAAGGCGCTCATCACGAACCGGAACGTACCCGGCACCCAGACCGTGTGCTTGCCCGAGGCCAGCCCGTCGACCACGGCGTCGGCGACGGCCTCCGGCGTCGTCGACAGCGGTGGGGCCTCCATGCCCTCGGTCATCGCCGAGTGCACGAAGCCGGGCCGCACCACCATGACGTTGACGCCCGTGCCCTCGAGCGAGTCGCCCAGGCCCTGGCTGAAGCCGTCGAGCGCCGCCTTGGAGGAGCCGTACACGAAGTTGGACTGCCGCACGCGCTCGGCGGAGACGGAGCTGAGCACGATGATCGTGCCGTGGCCCTGCTCCTCGAGGCGCCGGGTGACGTGGAGCAGCGTGGACACCGGGCCGGCGTAGTTGGCGACCGCCAGGTCGGCGGCGGCGGCGGGGTCGTCCTCGAGGTGCTCCTGGTCGCCGAGCACCCCGGCGGCGAGCAGCACGCAGTCGATGTCGCCCAGGTCGGTGGCGCTGTCGCCGTCGCCGGTCGAACCGTGCCCCGAGCCGTTGCCGGCGGCGGTGCGTCCCGCCGGCAGCGCGGCCCACGCGGTCTTCACCGCGTCGGCGTGACCGGGGATGTCCGTGGCGTCCCACGAGGTGACGGCCACCGCGGCCCCGGCGGCGCGCAGCCGCTCGGCGACGGGCTCCATGGCCTCGGGGCGGCGGCCGGCCAGCACGATGCTGCGACAGCCCCCGGGGACGAGGCGCTCGGCGATGGCGGCGCCGATGTCCGACGACCCCCCGAGGACCAGCAACGATTGGACGGCACCGAGGGCATTGCGCACGGCGAACCTCTCCTGACAGATCGTCCAGCGGGTGAGGCGGCCCCCACGACCCGCCTGACATCGTTCGCGACCAGGCCGCGACGGAACATCCGGAGGGTAGCCGACCCGCATCGGTCGACACCCGCCGGAGATGACGCCCGGCGTCGCCCAGCCCAGTAGCGTTGTCCCGTCCGGCGGGGTGGCCGGGCATCGGGAAGGCCTGCGGTGCCCGGCCGCAGACGACTGGAGGCTCACGGAATGGCGCAGATCGCGGTGATCGGGGCGGGGTACGTCGGTCTCACGACCGCGGCCTGCTTCTCGTCTCTCGGCCATGACGTGACGTGTGCCGACATCGACGAGCAGCGGGTCGAACGGCTGAGCGCGGGCGAGATCCCCATCGTCGAAGCCGGCCTCGAGGCCCTCGTGCGCGAGGGCATGGAGGGCGGGCGGCTCCGGTTCGTCGTCGGCGCCGAGGCAGCAGCCGGTAGCGCCGAGTTCGCCTACCTGTGCGTGCCGACCCCCCAGGGCGCCGACGGTTCGGCCGACCTGTCCTACATCGAGGCCGCGGCCCGCCAGATCGGGCCCGTGCTGCCCTCGGAAGCGGTGGTCGTCAACAAGTCGACCGTGCCCGTGGGCTCGACCCGGGTCGTCGAGCGGGTGCTCGGCCGCGACGACGTGGCGGTCGTGTCGAACCCCGAGTTCCTCCGCGAGGGCTCCGCGGTGCACGACTTCCTCAACCCTGACCGCATCGTCATCGGCAGCGACGACCAGTCGGCGGCCGTGCGCGTCGCCGCCCTCTACATCGGGGTCACGGCGCCGATCATCGTCACCGACCCGGCCTCGGCCGAGACGATCAAGTACGCCTCCAACGCCTTCCTCGCCACCAAGATCAGCTTCGTCAACGCCATCGCCGCGGTGTGCGAGGCCGTGGGCGCCGACGTCAAGGACGTCGTGCTCGGCATGGGCTACGACAAGCGCGTCGGTCACGAGTTCCTGAAGCCCGGCCCGGGGTGGGGCGGTTCCTGCTTCCCCAAGGACTCGCGGGCCCTCGTGCACATCGCCGACAGCGCGGGCTACTCCTTCGACCTGCTGCGCGGCGTCATCACGGTGAACGACGACCAGTTCCACCGGGTCGTGGCCAAGGTCCGCGATCAGGTGGGTGGCTCGCTCGACGGCGTCAAGGTCGGGGTGTGGGGTCTCACGTTCAAGGCGCGCACCGACGACACCCGCGACTCGCCCGCGCTGCGCATCGTGTCGCTGATGGCCGACGAGGGTGCCGTTGTCACCGCCTACGACCCGGCGGTCAAGGCCCCGGTCGGCGGCGTCGACCCGGCGGCCGACCCGTACTCGGTGTGCGACGGGGCCGACGTGCTGGTCGTGCTCACCGAGTGGGACGAGTTCCGCTGGCTCGACTTCGACAAGGTCGCGGGGCTCATGGCCGAGCTGCGGGTGGTCGACGCCCGCAACCTGCTCGACAAGCCGGCGCTCGAGCGCCGGGGTTTCGTCTACACGGGCATCGGCCGCTGACCGGCGGCCCGAGGTCCGGCGAGAGGGGCAGACGCTGATGGCCCGAGTGGTGGTCACCGGAGGAGCCGGCTTCCTCGGCTCGCATCTCTGCGACGCGCTCCTGGAGCGGGGCGACGAGGTCGTCGCGCTCGACAACCTGGTCACGGGCGACGTCGGCAACATCGAGCACCTGTTCAGCCGGCCGGGCTTCACGTTCGTGCGGCACGACGTGAGCGAGTACATCTGGGTGCCGGGCGAGGTCGACGCGGTGCTGCACTTCGCCAGCCCCGCGTCGCCGGTCGACTACCTCGAGATGCCGATCCAGACCCTCAAGGTCGGCAGCCTCGGCACGCACAACAGCCTGGGGCTGGCCAAGGCCAAGGGGGCCCGGTTCCTGCTGGCTTCCACGAGCGAGGTCTACGGCGACCCGCAGGTCCACCCGCAGCCCGAGTCGTACTGGGGCCACGTCAACCCCATAGGCCCCCGGGGCGTGTACGACGAGGCCAAGCGCTTCGCCGAGGCGATGACGATGGCGTACCACCGCTACCACGGCCTCGACGTCCGCCTGCTGCGGATCTTCAACACCTACGGCGAGCGGATGAGGGCCCAGGACGGCCGCGTGGTGTCGAACTTCCTCGTGCAGGCGCTGCAGGGCAAGCCGCTCACGCTCTACGGCGACGGCTCGCAGTCGCGGTCGTTCTGCTACGTCGAGGACGAGGTGCGCGGCATCCTCGCTCTGCTCGACGGCGACGAGGTGGGCCCCGTCAACATCGGCAACCCCAACGAGTTCACGGTGCGCGAGCTGGCCGAGCTGGTCATCGAGGTGACCGGCTCGTCGTCGGAGGTCGTGTACGAGCCGCTACCGGTCGACGACCCGACGCAGCGCCAACCCGACATCACGCTCGCCCGCTCCGCGCTCGGGTGGGAGCCCCGGATCCAGCTCCACGAGGGTCTCGAACGCACGGCGGCCTGGTTCCGCCAGGCGCTCGCCCTCGGCTGATCCGCGTCTCGGGGCAGGCGCTGCTCGGCCGGGGGTCCCCCGCGCTCCGGCCAGGTCTGCCGAACCGGGAGTGGGTGCCGTTCGCCCGCGTCCCGCCAGACCTGCGAGCTCCCGCGGGTCTTTGCAGACCTTCCGTCGGTGGAGGTCGGTTGCGCTGCAAAGAGTGGCTGCACCCGGTCGGTCAGGGCGCCGCGAGGCGGGCTGCGACCAGCTGGGAGACCTCATCGCGGATGGCCAGTCGGCGTCGTCGCAGGTGGGTGAACGTGTAGCGCAGCACGTGCCACCCGGCGAGGACGAGGGCGTTCTGGCGGGAGAGGTCGCAGTCGATCGCCTCTCGTGTTCCGTGGACCTCCAACCCGTCGACCTCGACGACCAGCCGTGCCGGCGGGACGGCGAAGTCCACGACGTACCGCCGTCCGTCGACGACGATCGGGTACTGATAGGCGACCTCGACGCCCGTGTCGGCCACGATGTCTGCGAAGAGGGGCTCGAGCAGGCTCTCGCAGCGCTGATCGCCGAGCGCCCGCGCGTCGAGCACACGTCGCAGCACGCCGAGACCGCGCCGACCGGGACGGCCCAGGTCATCGACCAGCCGCCACAACGCGGCGATCGTGAACAGACGGGCGTTCACACCGCGCTCCACGGCGGGCTTGACCAGGTCCGGGGCGACCGCCCCCAGGTCCCCGAGGGTGCGGATCGGGTTGGTGACGGGAATGCCGGCCCGTCGCGCCACGTCGACCGGACGCAGGTCGGTGCTGCGATGGACGACCGCGCTCCGGGGTCGCGGGCTAAGAGCCAGGGGTACGGTGATCTCGACGGGCGCCGATGTGTCGGCCAGGCCCCCACAGCACCGCGGCGGCGCGATGCGACGCCACGGCTCCCGCTCCCGCCGACGGGCACGCGGCGAGCAGACGCTGCTCCCAGGTCGGCCTGACGCCGGCCGTGCGGTAGACGCCGCGCTGGACGCGCTCGAGCGCGTCCCGGTCGGTCCGGGTGCGGATCTGTCTCTCTGTCACGCCCGCGGAGCGGGTCTGGCCCACCGTGACGAGGCCGAGCTGCGGCCTCGCGAGGCGGTCGATGGTCCGGTCTGGTGTGGACCGCGGTGCGGCTGAACGTGAGCGGCGAGGTCGGGGCTCGGGGGCACGGTGGGGTGCGCACATGGCCGCCGAGTACAGCTGCTGGGTGTGACATTTTCGGGTGCCCTGCACGTCTTTGCAGAGGAACCGACCGCAACCGACGCGAAGTCTGCAAAGACGACGCCGAACTCATGATGCGACCTGTGCGGCATTGCCGGCGAGGTGGCGGGGGCCGGACGACGTCCGGCCGACCTCTGACCGCCGGCCGCACCGCCGGTCAGTGGTCGCGGGCGATGGCCTCGTCGCGGTGGGCGAGGTACCAGTCGACCGTGCGGCGCAGGCCCTCGGCGAAGGTCACCTCGGCCTTGAACCCGAACGCGCTCGCGGCCCGGCTCGGGTCGACCCGGCGGCGGGGCTGGCCGTCGGGCTTGGAGGCGTCCCAGCGGATCTCGCCCGTGAAGCCCGTCGCCTCGGCGATCAGGCCCACCAGGTCGCGGATGGGCAGCTCCTCGTCGGTGCCGAGGTTCACCGGCTCGGCGCCGTCGTAGCGCTCGGCCGCGAGCACGAGGCCCTCGGCGGCGTCGTCGACGTAGAGGAACTCGCGAGACGCCGAGCCCGTGCCCCACACCTCGATGTGGTCGGCGCCGGACTCGACGGCATCGACGCACTTCTTGACCAGCGCCGGGATGACGTGGCTGACCGCGGGGTGGAACTTGTCGCCAGGCCCGTACAGGTTGGTGGGCATCAGGTAGATGACGTCCTGGCCGTACTGGGCGCGGTTCGCCTGCGCCTGCACGAGCTGGGCCAGCTTGGCGATGCCGTAGGGCGCGTTCGTCTCCTCCGGGTAGCCCTGCCAGAGGGAGTCCTCGCTGAAGGGCACCGGCGTGTGCTTCGGGTACGAGCAGATCGTGCCCGCGACCACGGTCTTCGGCGTGCCCGACAGGCGGGCTTGCTCGATGACGAAGGTACCCATGAGCAGGTTGTCGAGGTACAGGTCGGCGGGCGACGCCATGTTGGCGCCGATGCCGCCGACGCGGGCCGCGAGGTGGATGACGAGATCGGGCTTCGCGTCGTCGAAGAGGCGAGCGACGTCGTCGGAGCGGCGGAGGTCGTAGTCGGCCGAGCCGGGCGTGACGAGGCGCTCGACCCCCCGCTGCCGCAGCC
>DASUQS010000194.1:0-9965 GCA_036280455.1 Acidimicrobiales bacterium | reverse complement strand
ACGACCGCGACGCGGACGTGGTGGAGCACCGCATCGCCGAGCGCGCGGGGCCACCAGAGCTCCGGCCGGTCGATCGTGACCGTCCACCGGACCTCGTTCGCCCCGGCGGCCAGCGGCTGGTCGACCTCGTGATCGAGCGCGCCGACCTCGGTCCGCAGGCGCACCCGTCGCGGTCGATCGCTGTCGAGCACAGCCTGGAGGCTGAGCACCGCCCGCTCGGCGTCCGCCTCGGTGCACACCACCCGCAGGGAGCCGATGCGCACGGGCCCGGTCTCGCTCAGCCGGACCGGCCGCCAGATGCCGCCCGGGTTCCACGCCGGGTCGAGGTACGCAGCGCCCTGGAAGGCGCCGGTGAGGTTGCGTCGGGGGGTTCCGGGACGGTGGGCCGAGCACGTGACCTCGACCGCCAGCGCGTGCTCGCTGCGGTCGCGCAGGGCGTCGGTGACCTCGAACGTGTGCGGGAGGAAGTAGCCCTCCGTGTCGCCGAGGTATCCCCCGTCGAGCCAGACGTCGCCCTGGTAGAACAGGCCGTCGAAGGTCAGCCACGACCGCCGCCCGCCGGTGGGGGAGGGCGCCTCGAAACGGCAGCGGTGCAGCAGCGGCCCGTCGCTCTGCGCGAAGTCCGGTGACGAGCGCCAGTGCCCCGGCACCGAGATCGGGTGCCACGTCGCGTCGTCGAAGTCGTGCTCGGTGTAGGCACGCCGCAGGTGGTCGTCGGCGGCCGCCGCCCGCCACCCGTCGGTGAGCTCGCGATCGGAACCGGGCACCGCCTGCATGGTGCCGGGCAGGGTAGCCGCCAGGTGGGCGGTCTCCGGGCGCGGGAACGGCGCCGAGCGCGAGGTATGACCGGGGCCGCGGCCGGCCGGCCACGACGGTCGCCGCGGGCCATCGCGGCGGGTGACTCAGCCCTTGGGGCCGATGACGCTGGCCAGCAGCACCCCGGCCAGGCCACCGACGCCGAGCCACACACCCCAGGCCGGGCTCGGTGCGCCCTCGCCGCTGAACACGACCCAGAGCGCCGCGCCGTGGGCGAGGCCACCGAGCACCGTGACCGCCCCGGACAGCCGCCGGAAGCCGAGCAGCAGCGACAGGGCGAACGAGCGCGGCGAGAGCACGGTCGAGAACACGACGGCCAGCACCGCGGCGCCGGCGACGACCAGCCACAGGGTGCCGGTGTAGAGCTCCAGGTAGCGGGCCTTGCCCTCGTCGAGGGCGGAGGCCGCGGCGGTGGCGGCCGCGTCGCGCGCCTGGTCCTCGGCGGCGTCGGTCAGCTCGCCGGGGGTGGGGATGCCGGCAGGCAGCGTCGTCCCGCCCGGGTCGGCCGCGTCCGGCGGCGGTGCCTCGGCGTCCTGGCCGGGGAGCAGGTCGTCCGGGTCGGTCTCGGACACGGTGAACGACGAGCGGATGTCCTCGAGGCGGACCTCCTGCTCGGTGCCGCTGATCGGGTCCTCGACGACGAACCAGGGCAGCACGATCAGTCCGGCGAGGAAGCAGCCGAGGCCGACGACGCCGACGAGGAAGCCGAGCCCGAAGGGCAGGCCGCCGCCACCGGAGCGGGACGGCTCGTCGGACCGTCCGCCCCCGGGTGCCGCACCCGGCCGGCGGCCACGGCGGCGCGACGCCGAGCCGTCGTCGGACGGGCGTGGGCCGGGCGCCGCCGGGGCGTGGGCGGGAGCCTCGTACCAGCCCTGATCGGGCGGGGCGTACCCACGTTGCTCAGGTGCCGCGTATCCGCGCTGGTCGGGCGGGGCGTATCCCCTCTGGTCGGGCGGCGGGTATCCCCGTTGGCCAGGGGGCGCGTATCCGCTCGACGCGGGGGGCGGATAGCCGCTGGGGGACGGCGGCGGGTAGGCGCCCTGGTCGGGGTAGAGGGCGCTCGGCCACTGCTGCGTCCGCATCGCCGACGGGTCGGACGGAGGCGTGGGCTCCGGGGCGGGCACGTGGGCCCGCGAGGAGGATGGCCGGGCGGGTCGATCGAACACGCTCGCCTCGGGCCCTTCCGGCCACGGGGGCGGATCGTCACGGTCGGGGCGGCCGCCCGTGCCTCGGTTGCGCTCGCTCACGGTTCCCCTCTCCGTGTCTGTCACCCGGGTGCGCCGGCAGGTCCGACCGGTCGCGACTGTAGCGAGGCACCTCCGGCGCCCGGCCGTCGGGCCCTCGACGCGACGGTCGTCGGGGCGCTGGCGCCGGTTCGGGTCGTGCCCGGCCGACGTCTCCGTCCCGGTCGGGGCGCGGGGACGGGTCCTGCCCCTTGGCGTCTCCGGCGCGGTCGTGGCGCCGGGACGGGTCCTGCCCCTTGGCGTCTCCGTCCCGGTCGGGGCGCGGGACGGGTTCTGCCCCTTGACGCCTCCGTCCCGACCGGGCAATTATCGGACGGGTTTAAGAAAGGGGGTCGGATGAGCTACCTCGTCATCTCGTCCGATGGACACGCCGGGCCACCGCCCGAGGTGTACCGGGACCATCTCGAGGAGCGGTTCCGTGCCGCCTTCGACGAGCACCAGGCCGAGATCGCGGCCGGGCGCATGGTGAACACGGACTTCGTCGAGGAGTGGGACGAGGAGACCGGCGACCACGAGATGCGGGCCGGCTACGACCCGGCCGTGCGCGACGCCATCCTCGACACCGAGGGCGTGGCCGCCGAGGTCCTGTTCCCCGACGCCGACGTGCTCGGGACCGGCCGCCTCGCCAGCTCGCCGTTCGGCTCCGGGCTCGGCTCGGGCAGCGGTGCCGACCCCGAGCAGGTCAAGGCCGGGGCGCGAGCGCACAACCGGTGGCTCGCCGAGTTCTGCGCCACCAACCCGCACCGGCGCATCGGTGTGGCGGTGATCCCGGTCACCGCCGGGGTCGACGACGCCGTGGCCGAGGTGCACGCCGCGGCCGCGCAGGGCCTGCGCGGCGTGATGATCCCCACCCGGTGGTTCGAGGCTCCCGCCTACATCGACCTGTCGTACGAACCCTTCTGGGCCGCGTGCGCCGAGGCCGACATGGTGCTGCACACGCACTCGGGCGCCGGGCCGGCCGACTACCCGCTCGGCCCCGGCTTCGTGTCGGTGTACGCCGCCGAGGCATGGTGGTGGGCGGCCCGTCCGTTCTGGGTGCTGCTGCTGTCCGGCGTCTTCGAGCGGCATCCGACCCTGCGCTACTCGATCGCCGAGAACGGCGCCTGGTGGGTGCCCGACCTGGTGGCCCGCATGGACGAGAAGTGGCACGGCGGCCACAACACCCGCAAGTTCGGCGACGTCTTCAAGGTCGACCTGTCGATGCCGCCGAGCGACTACGTCGACCGCAACTGCTGGTTCGCGGCGTCGACCCCGGGCGTCGACGAGATCACCCGCCGGCACGCCATCGGCGTGGGCAACCTGCTGTGGGGCAACGACCTGCCGCACCCGGAGGGCACCTACCCGCACACCCGTCGCTGGATCACCGAGCGGTTCCGCGACGTGCCCGGCGACGAGACGGCGAGGATCCTCGGCCTCAACGCAGCCGAGGTCTACAAGGTCGACGTGGGCGCGCTGGGCGACATCGTGGCGAGGATCGGCCCGACGGCCGACGAGGTCCACGCACCGGCCCCGGCGGGGGCATCCGGATGACGGGCACCGTGGAGGGTTCGAGCGCGGCGATGCCGGCCAGGCCGACAGGTCCCGGCACCGGGGCGGGCGAGGGACGGATGAGGGGAACATGGACGATCTGAGGGACAAGGTCGCCGTCGTCACCGGTGGTGCGTCGGGCATCGGCAAGGCGCTTCTCGAACGCTTCGCCGCCGAGGGCATGCGGCTGGTGGTGGCCGACATCGAGCAGGGCGCGCTCGACGCCACCGTGGCGGAGCTGGCCGACCGCGGGGCCGACGTGATCGGGGTGCGCACCGACGTGACGGCCTACGACTCGGTGGCGGCCCTGGCCGACGCCGCGTATGCCGCCCACGGCGCGGTCCACGTGCTGTGCAACAACGCGGGCGTCGGGCCGCCCGGCGGTCTCGTCTGGGACACGACGCCCAACGACTGGGCGTGGACGTTCGGCGTCAACGTGTTCGGCGTCGCGCACGGCATCCAGGCGTTCGTGCCGCGGATGCTCGCCTCCGGCGAGGAGGGCATCGTGGTGAACACGTCGTCGCCCGACGGCCCGGTCGCACCGATGCCGCAGGCCGCGGTGTACGCCGCCACGAAGTGCGCCGTGACCTGCGTGACCGAGTGCCTGGCGGCCCAGCTCGACGCGGAGGGGGCGAGGGTGTCGGCCGCGGTGTTCTACCCATCGGGCAAGGGCCTGCTCGACACCGGGCTCTGGACGTCCGACCGCAACCGGCCGGCCGAGCTCGCCCGCGAGCGCCCGCGGTCCACCCCCGCGATGACGGTGGCGGAGCTGCGCGCCAAGGGCATGCCCGTGCAGCCGCTCGACGAGCTGGCCGACATGGTGGTCGACGGCATCCGGGCCCGGCGGTTCGTCATGATCATGGACGCCGACGGAGCGGCCGACACGCTGCGAACCCGCGCGGACCACGTCGCCCGGTCGGAGAACCCCACCGAGGTCCACACCCTCGCGTAACCGCCGGCGCGGGCCCTGGAGGCTCGAGGCGAGAACGTGCATCCGCGGCCACCGTCGGCGCCAGGTTCTCGGGGCACTGACGTCGGCGAGGCAATGACTCGCGTCTGGTCACTCTCGAGGCAATGACGTGCGGCCCCCGCAAGCGATCGCCTCGAGAGTGCTGATGCGCGAGCCATTGCCTCGCCGGGCGGGCCGGTCCGGGGGCGGTTCGAGGGCGTGTATCGACGGGATCGGGCCGAAAATGTCACACCCCGTCGATGAGATGGAGCATGACCAAGCACAGCATCGATGCCCTCATCGCCCGCCCCGCCGTCCGGCAGTGCGGCGTTGTCTCGCGAGCGCAGGCGCTCGCCGTCGGGATGACCGACTCGTCGATCCTCCGCCGACTCCGCTCGGGGCGGTGGATCACGCTCCACCCCGGGGTCTACTTGCTCGCCGGTGTGCCCTCGACGTGGCACACCGAGATCTGGGCGGCCCTGCTCGCTGCCGGGCGGTCGGCATCGGTGACCCACGAGACCGCGATGCGCCTCGCCGGGTCGCCCCACGTCGCTCCTCGACCGATCACGCTCACCGTGCCGCACGGCGCCCACCCGCGCGTGGGTGGTGCCGTCGTCCACCAGATCGACGACCTGCGCCCTCATCACCTGACGGTGGTCGAGGGGCTTCCGGTCAGCCGTCCGGCGCGCGCCGTGGTGGAGGTGGCGGCGACGCTCGGCCACCGCAGGCTGGGACGGGTGCTCGACGACCTCGTCTTCGACCGGCGCACCTCGTACGCGGAGGTCGGCGTGGCGCTGGCCGAGGTGGCGCGTCCGGGCAAGCCGGGGGTCGCCGCGCTGGGGGCGGTGCTCGACGACCGGTCCGACGCAGCGGTTCCCGCCGACAGCGAGCTCGAGCAGGCGTTGTTCGCGGCGCTCGTGGGCGCCGGCCTGCCCCGACCCGAGCCCCAGCGAGCCCTCCCGGGGACGGGTGCCGTCACCGGCGTCGTCGACGCCGCCTACCCCGACTGCCGACTGATCCTCGAGGCCGACGGCCGACGCTGGCACACCCGGGTTGCCGATCTGCGCCGCGACCACGAGCGTGACGCCGAGGCCGCCCGGGTGGGATGGCAGACCCTGCGCTTCCTCTACGAGCAGATCGTCCACGAGCCCGATGGCGTGTGCTCGGTGGTCGCCGACGTCAGGGCGGTGCGGTCCGACGACGGACGTCCCGCACGCCGTCGCCCGGCCGGATCCTCGGCCCGAGCGGCCTGACCGCCGCCTGAGCGCTCGCGTGACTACTCGAGGCAATGACTCGCGACGAGCCACTCTCGAGGCGATGACGTGCGGCCCCCGCAAGCGATTGCCTCGAGAGTGCTGGGGCGCGAGTCATTGCCTCGCCGACCCGCCCGGCGACCGCAGGTCGGTGGCGGGCGGACGGGTGTCGTGCGCCGGGTCAGCTGGCGGTGTCGACCAGTGCGGCGACCTCGGACGGGTCGTCGCCGCGGCGGGCGGCGATGCCGGCGAGCACCGTGGCGACCTGCGACCGGAACGACGGATGCTCGCCGCGGCTCGTCGCCTCCAGCAGCGCCCGGACATGGGGCAGGTCGTCGCGCCCCGCGAGCGCGGCGAGCGACGCCTGCACGTCGCGCAGGGCGGTTCCCGACTCGCCGGCATGCTCGGATCGCAGCGTGCTGACCGCCGTGCCGAGGGCGCAGGCGCTGATGAGCTCGTAGGCGGCGTTGGCCTCGAGGATGGTGAACCCCTGGCGCACCAGCGCGCCGAGTATGGGCTCGACGCGGGCGGCGACCAGGTCGGCCGAGATGGCGCCCTCGAGGTACTGGGCGAGCAGCCCCGGCTCGGCGACGAAGGCGTCGCGGTTGTACTCGGCCCACTCGAACAGCCACTGCGCCCAGTGCTGGCCGGTGTCCTGCGGGAGGGGGACCTTGGCCGCGGAGTGCTCGGCGGCCAGGCGCATCAGCTCGTCCTTGCCGGACACGTGGTGGTAGAGGGCGGCGATCGACACGCCGAGCCGGTCGGCGACGGCGCGGAGGGTGAGGCCGTCGAGCCCGACCTGGTGGGCGGCCTCGGCGATCATCTCCCGGCTGATGCGCGGGGGGCGTCCGACGCGCGGCCGGTCGTCCGGCGACGCCGTCGGGGTGGGGGTCATGGGGAGCACCGTACCGCCCGCCGTCGCGTGACCTCCGACACAAGTTCGCGTTGCGCGACCGACCGACCTGTGGAATTGTCTACACGCGATAGGAAATTGCCGAGGCCCGGTCGGGCACGGCGCCCGCGGCTCTCGGAGGGGGACACGAGCATGGTCGACGTGAGCGAGGATCTCGTCCTCGGTGAGACGCTCGCCACCGAGCCGAACGACGACAACGGCGGGCTGCCGGCGGGCCTGCCGATGCCCCGCGACGCCACCGCGCTGTCCGACATGTCCAAGCGCCGGCGGGTCACCCACTTCGGCGAGCGCCGGTACCCGTTCCCGGTGCCCAACGGCTGGTTCGTGGTGGCCACCTCGGCCGAGCTCGAGCCCGGCGAGGTCCGCGCCCTGCACTACTTCGACCGCGACCTCGTCCTGTACCGCACGGCCGACGGCGAGCCGCGGGTGCTCGACGCCCACTGCCCGCACCTCGGCGCCCACCTGGCGGTGGGTGGGCGGGTGGAGGGCGACTGCCTGCGCTGCCCGTTCCACGGCTGGACGTTCGACGGGGCCGACGGCACGTGCGTCGAGATCCCGTACGGCGACGTGAAGCGCATCCCGCCGAAGGCCCACGCCCGCGCCTACCCCACGCTCGAGCGCGACCACATGGTCTGGGCCTGGTACCACGCCCACGGCGACGACCCGTTCTACGACGTGCCCGAGGTGCCCGAGTTCCACGATCCCGAGTGGTCACCGATCGTGGTGCGGGAGTTCGAGATCCGGGTCGCGGCGCAGGACATGGCCGAGAACAACGTCGACTTCTCGCACTTCCGCTACGTGCACGGCACCGAGGCGATCCCCGACGACGACCTCTTCGTCGACGGCACCTACAAGCGCACGGTGTCCGCCGAGGGCGCCTTCGTGCGCGAGGGGTTCGGCCTCGGCCTCGGCGTGCTGCGGGTGCGGGACTTCGTGACGTTCCTGTCGTCGACCACGCCGATCGACGCCGGGAGCGTCCACGTGCGCTGGGTGTTCACGTCGCCGCGCGAGCTGGGGGAGGAGGCGGCGCTGGCGGCGGCCGACTCGTTCTGCGAGGGGGTCTCGCAGGACATCCCGATCTGGGAGAACAAGGTGTACCGCGACCCGCCGGTCATCACGAAGACCGAGAAGCTCATCCTCGAGCACCGCCGCTGGGCGCAGCAGTTCTATTCGGACTGGCCCGCCTGAGCGGCGGGCCACGATCGCCGGCGTGCGCCGGTGGAGGGGGAGTACCGCATGGCGCGGAGGTTGGGACGGCTCGCGGCCGCATCGACGGCCGCTGTGGTGATGGCGGCCGCCGGGGCGTGCACCAGCGACCCGAACGAGGCGGCGGGCACCGCCTCGACGAAGGGCCTCACCGAGGACACGATCCGCATCGGCGTGATCGGCGCCGACTTCGGGCAGCTCAGCGAGATCGGGCTGGCCCCCGATCTGGGCGACCAGGAGGTGTCCGTCCAGGCCTTCGTCGACGAGATCAACGAGGACGGCGGCATCGACGGCCGCCGGATCGAGCTGCGCCAGACCCTCATCGACGGGGCGGGCGGGGGCGACGCGGGCCAGGCCGCCTGCCTGGAGATGACCGAGGAGTTCGGCGCCTTCGCCGTCATCGTCGCTCCGGCGGTGCCCCGCGACGTCGCCCGGTGCACCGCGGTCACCAACCAGACGCTCACGATCGCGGCCACCGGCTTCGACCGCGCGCTGTACGAGGAGGCCGGCGGGCTGCTCTTCAGCGCCGGCTCGGTCACCTCCATGAGCACCGACCGCCAGTACGAGGGATGGGCGCAGATCATGCACGACGAGGGCCTCCTCGACGGGCGCACCATCGGCGTCGTCACGAGCGAGAACACCCCCGAGTTCGTGGCGGCCGCGGAGGACGCCCTCGTCCCGACGCTCGAGGACCTGGGCTACGAGGTGGCCGCGGAGGTCGTCCTGCCGTGCCCCGAGCTCGATCCCGACTGCGAGCAGCACGAGGCGGCCGTGCAGCAGCTCAAGGACGCGCAGGTCGACTTCGTCTTCATGGCCGCGGCCAACATCGCCGGCCCCACGCTTCTGCAGGCGGCGCAGAACCTGCAGTTCACCCCCCAGTGGGCGGCGAACGGCAACCAGGTGACCGACACGGTCTCGCAGTTCTTCGACCCGGTGTCGGCGGCCTGGGACGGGACGATCGGCACGAGCACGGTGTTCGCCCTGCCGGAGGACATCACGCCGGCTGCACAGGAGTGCAACGAGGTCGTCGCCACCCGCACGGACGAGCAGTACGAGGCGGGATCGGACGCGTTCGGGTTCACGGCGGTGACGTGCCTGCTCTTCCGCATCGTGGAGGACGCGGCGTCCGACGCCGAGGGCGGTCTCGACCAGGCCACGATGGTGGAGGCCATCGAAGGGCTCGGCGACATCGAGCTCAACGCGGGCCCCGACGGCTCGCTGTCCGCCGACAAGCACGACGCGGGCGACCACCTCTTCCTGTGCGACTACCGGGCCGAGGCGCGCGAGTGCGTGCAGCGACCGGGTGAGCCGATCGAGATCGCCGGGTAGCCGTGGGCGCCCCGCACGGCACCGACGTCCCGCCGGCCGAGGGGGCGCAGGGCCCCGTCGTCCCGCCGGCCGATGGCCCCACCGACGCCGGCGGTGCCGATGCCGCCGACGGCACCGACGTCCCCCACGGCGCGGACGCCGCGCTCCTGGCCGCGTCGGTGCTGGCCGAGGAGGCCCGGCGGCAGGAGGCCGGCGCGCCCGGGCCGGAGGTGGTGCTGCCCGACGACCTGCTCCCCGGGGTCGGCGCCGAGGCGATGTCGCTCGGCACTGCCCTCCGGGCCGGGGGAACCGGGACCGTCGCGGCCGTGGGGCTCGGCCGTCTCGTCGACGGCATCGACCACGCGGCCGTGTCCGTGCTCGCGCCGGACATCCAGCAGAGCCTGGGGGCCAGCGACGCGGTGATGGGCGCGATCGGCGCCGCCTTCGGGGTGCTGTTCCTCCTGGGGTCCATCCCGATGAGCACCCTCGCCGACCGCTACCCCCGCAAGTGGGTGGCGGCCGGCGCCACGGCGGTGTGGTCGGTGGTCGTGCTCGCCACGGCGCTCGTGCAGAACGCCTTCTGGCTGTTCATCGCCCGCCTCGGCACCGGGGTCGGCCAGTCGTACGCCCTTCCGGTCAACGCCCCGCTGCTCATGGACGCCTACCCGATCCCGGCCCGCAGCCGGGTGTTCGCCACCTACAGCAGCTTCGAGATCGCCGGGCGGGTGCTGGGCCCGTTGTGCGCGGGG
>DASUQS010000193.1:0-6401 GCA_036280455.1 Acidimicrobiales bacterium | reverse complement strand
CCGCCAGAAGACCGGCCGCCCCGTCAGCCCCCGCGACTCGTAGCGCGCGCACACCTGCTCGGCGATGCGGCGGATGAGTGCGTGGTCGTCGTCTGACCAGAGCTCGTCGGGTCGGGGCTGGCGCTCGGTCGGCCGGGCCAGCACGTCGGTGATGAACTGTTCGAGGACCTCGTGGATGAGGCTGCCCCGGTCGAGCGCCGACATCTCGAGCTGCTGCGACGGATCGTCCACCGGTTGGACCTCGAGCAGCCGCTGGCCGAAGTAGGCGAACGGGCAGCGGGCCCAGCCCTCGAGGCGGGTCGCCGACACGACGGCATCGATCGGGGACGGCACCCCGACGCCGGCGAGGTTGCCGTCGAAGCGGGTGAAGGCCCGGCTGCGGCGGGCGTGCACCACGGCAGCGCCCTGGTCGGTGCGGGGGTCGACGACGCCGCGGCCGCCGGTGCGCAGCCGGTACTCCTGCGCGGTGGCCGGGAACGAGCAGTGGGAGACGCCGTGGGCGAAGGAGGGCACACCCTCGATCCACGGTGCCGTGTGCCCGACGATGCGGTCGGACGGGAGAGGCGTGCCCTCCAGCGCGCAGGCGACCTCGGACAGCCAGCGCGACGGCACGCGCTGGCTGCTGGCCCGCAGGTCGCCCCGGGGCAGGCACAGCAGGTGGCGGTCGGCGGCGGCGAGGGCGGCGAGCACACGCCGGTGGTCGCGCCCGACGCGCTCCCGGCGCAGGTCGAGCTCGCCATCGGTGCGGCGCCGATCGGCGTCGGGGAGGAGGGCGTCGTCGCGGACCGGTGCCGGGAGCGTGCCCTCCGCCATGCCCAGGACGACGATCAGGTCGAGGTCGAGGCCGACGGCGAAGGACAGCGGGCCGACCAGCACGCCCTCGCCGAACCGGCCGACACGGCCGATGTCGGCGTCGAGCTCGAGCTCGAGGGTGCGACGGAACACGTCGAGGGAGGCGGGGCCGGCGATGCCGTCGAGCCCCGCCAGGCGCTCGAGGGCGGCGTCGATCTTCTCGGCCGCCTTGACCTCGTCGGCCGGCCAGTCGGCGAGCGCCCGCTCGCCCCCGACGACGAGGTCGACCAGGTCGCGCAGCCAGGGCACCCGCTCGGCCCACGGGACCGACCGGGCCCGTGCGGCGCCGATGCCGTCGATGATCGCCAGGACGAGCTCGCGCAGTCGGCCGGCTCGCTCGGCCTGCCGGCGGGCGTGGCGGGCGTGGCCGGAGTCGCGCTCGTCGCCTCTCGCCTCGATGTCGTGCGCCAGGCGTTCGTGGTGCTCGACGATCTGCACGAGCAGGTTGTCCCAGTCGGCCCGACCTGCGACGACGCCGGCCTGGCGGGAGAGGCGCTCCCACGCGGCGGTGGGGGCGGCGGCCGTGCCGTCGGCTGCCCGGGCGAGCAGGCCGAGGACGTCGCCACGGCGGTAGTCGTGGTCGGGGAGCGCCAGCAGGTCGAGCACCGTGCGCCCGAGGGCGCTGGCGGCGAGCGGGCGCACGGCGGCCCCGTTGCGGGGGATGCCGGCCGCGGCCAGATGCTCGTGCAGCAGGCGGCCGTAGGGGTGCGGCGAGCCGAACAGGATGCCGATGCGTTCGAGCGGGGTGCCGGCCCGCACGGCGTCGATGACGCGCCGGACCGCGGCCCGGACCTCATCGTCGGCGTCGGACGCCGTGAGGATGCGCGTGCCGGCCGGAGACACCGGCAGCGGCGGGGGAGCTGCGGCCACGTGGCCGCCGCCGACGCGGTCGGTCGACCCGACGGCGGGCCCGGCACCGCCCGTGAGCGCGGCCGGAGAGTCGATGCCCAACCGGCGGAGGGTGCGGACCACCCCGGCGTCCGCGTCGGCCCGACCCGTGACCCCGACCACCACGGTGGTGGGCAGGCGGGCGGCGAGCGCCGTCAGGAGCTGCGCCTGGCGCCGGAGCAGGTCCTGGGGGAGGTGGATAACGACGTGGCCCAGGTCGGCGGCGAGGCGGGCGGGGTCTGCCCGCTCGACCGAGGCGACGGCCGCGGCCGTGAGATCGGACTCGTCGTACCAGTCGGCCGCCAGCACCTGGCGCGCCCGGCGGCACAGGTCGACGACGTCGTGCGCGCGGCGGCCCGCGCCGGCGAGGGCGGCCATGCCGTCGGGCGACAGGTCGGACAGCTCGGTGTAGGAGGCCACCAGCGCCCGCTCGGTGGCGGGGTGGTTGGCGACAGGGGCGAACATGCCGGCGTCGTCGGCCAGCGCCCGGCGGAGGGCGGCAGCGATGACCGGCGTGGACACCGGGCGTCGCCCGGCGGCCGCGAGCGGCGCCGCACCCAACAGCTCGGCCAGCCGGTAGGCGGTCAGGAACCCGACGGCCGCCACCCCGACGCCCGCGGCGCCGAGGCTGCCCAGCGCCCCGCTGGCCAGCAGGCGCCGGGCCGTGATGCCCACGTGGTTGCTCGGCACGACGACGGTGACGGGGGCGAGGGCGTCGCCGGCCTTGGCCGCGGCGACCGCATCGCGCAGCGGGGTGAACGCCGGGCGACCGTAGGGGGTGGTGACGACCTCGACGGACACGGGATCCAGGCTACGCACGCCCTGTGACATTTTCGGGCGGTGGAGACGGCGAGCCGCCGGTGCCGTCACCCGCCCCGTCGTGCTCCTCCGGCTGGGGCTCGGCCTCGGGCTCCGCCTCCGCGACCGCGCCGCCCCGGTTGGCCTGCACCGGCGCCTCGCCCTCGATGTTGGGGACCTCGATCGCGACTGTCACCGTGCCGTGGTTCTGCTCGTGGCGCACCACGTTGTACGCCGAGACGTACACGATCAGCCGGGCCGACAGCGCCAGCCAGGCCAGGATGGCGAAGACGACGCCGAGCGAGCCGTAGAGCGCGGAGGCAGAGGCGACAGCCCGGGGGACGTACACGCCCCCCACGACCTTCAGCACCTCCAGCCCCACCGCCCCCACGATCGCCCCCGGCAGGTGCGCCGACCAGGGCACCGACACCGCGGTCAGCGTGCGGAACATCCAGACGAGCAGCAGGGTGTCGACGATCAGGCCGAGGAGGACGGTCGGCACCACGGCCGGGCCGGGCAGCGACGCCGCGGCCGGCCCGAGCGCCATCGACGCCAGGAAGAGCAGTCCCGCGCCCACCAGCCACGCCAGGTCGACGAGCTTGGCCTTCCACCCCGGGCGGCCCTTGACCTGCCAGGTGGCGTCCAATGCCTGTTCGAGGGTGCCGACGACGCCCAGACCCGCCCACAGAAGCCCCGCCAACCCGATGAGCGAGGCGGTGCGGCGGCTCTCCTCGGCCGTGTGCAGGACGTCGAGCACCTGCTCGGCGGCACGACCGGTCAGCCCCAGCTCCTCGACGACCTCGGCCGGGAAGTCGCTCGAACCGTGGGAGACGAACCCCAGCACCGCGACGCCGACGAGCAGGAGCGGGAAGATCGACAGGAAGCCCGCCAGCGCGATCGACGAGGCCAGCGGCCCGCCGCCGACGTCCCCCACCCGTTGGTGCACCGCGAGGGGGGTGGCTGTCCAGGGAAACCGATCACGGATCCGTTCGAGCACGTGCGCACCTC
This sequence comes from Acidimicrobiales bacterium, assembly GCA_036280455.1. GTDB lineage: Bacteria > Actinomycetota > Acidimicrobiia > Acidimicrobiales > VFJN01 > ZC4RG19. The sequence continues at coordinate 2,855 of DASUQS010000193.1, read as the reverse complement.
GGGGCCGGGAGGGGACGGGGCCCACATCACCCCTTACCCGGTAGCGGGTAGTTTGCCCTGGTGATCCCCGACGGCATCGACCCCCAGCGCATCCCCCACCACATCGCCTGCGTGATGGACGGCAACGGCCGGTGGGCGCAACGCCGGGGCCTCGCCCGCACCGACGGGCACGCCGCGGGCGAGGAGGCGCTGTTCGACACCGTCGAGGGCGCCCGCCTGGTCGGCGTCCGGTGGCTGACGGCCTGGGCGTTCTCCACCGAGAACTGGCGGCGCCCCCCGGACGAGGTGCGCTTCCTGATGGGCTTCAACGAGTCGCTCCTGGTGCGCCGCCGCGACGAGCTGAACGACAAGAACGTGCGCGTGCGCTTCCTCGGTCGCCGTGACTGGCGGGTGCCGCGCCGGGTGCTGAAGCGCATGGACGAGACGGTGGAGCTGACGCAGGACAACACCGGGATGACGCTCACGATGGCGTTCAACTACGGGGGACGGGCCGAGATCGTCGACGCGGTGAAGTCGATGATGGAGGCCGGCATCCCCGCCGGGAAGGTGACCGAGAAGCGCCTGCGCGACCACCTGTACGCGCCCGACATGCCCGAGCCCGACGTGGTGGTGCGCACGTCCGGCGAGTACCGCATCTCGAACTTCATGCTGTGGGAGCTCGCCTACAGCGAGCTGGTGTTCACCGACGTGCTGTGGCCGGACTTCCGGCGCGAGCACCTGTTCGACGCCATCCGCGAGTACCAGGGCCGCGACCGCCGCTTCGGCGGCGTGGAAGCACGCGGGACGGCCTGAGGCCGACGTGGCGCTGTACCGCGACCGGGGGGTGGTGCTGCGCACGTACAAGCTCGGCGAGGCAGACCGCATCGTCGTGTTCCTCACCCGCGGCCACGGCAAGGTGCGGGCGGTCGCGAAGGGCGTCCGCAAGACCAAGAGCCGCTTCGGCGGCCGCCTCGAGCCCACCAGCCACGTCGATCTGCTGCTCTACGAGGGGCGCGGCGAGCTCGACATCGTGTCGCAGGCGGAGAGCGTCGACCACTTCCGCAGCCTGCGAGACGATCTCGACCGGCTCGGCCGAGCGGTCTCGATGCTGGAGGCGGCCGACCAGCTCTCGCTCGAGCGTGAGGTGAACTCCCGGCTCTACGACCTGCTCGTCGGGGCGCTGCGCACCCTGGCGCGCCAGGACGCACCGCTGGTCGTGCCCGGGTTCTTCCTCAAGGCTCTGGCGCTCGAGGGGTTCCGCCCGCAGGTCGACGCGTGCGTGGCCTGCGGGGACGAGGGGCCGTTGGTGTCGTGGGCGTTGGAGGAGGGCGGCCTCCGGTGCTCCGCCCATCGCCAGGGCCAGGCCGTCACACCGGAGGCCGTCGTCGTGCTGCAGGACATGCTGGGCGGCCGACTCGGCACGGCGCTCAACGAGACGCGCGGACCGGTGGTGTCGGAGGTCGATCAGCTCGTCGTGCGTGCCGTCGAGCACCATCTCGAACGACGGCTGCGCTCGGTCAGCGCCCTGCACCGCCCGCACTGAGCCGGGGCTCAGCCCCTGGCGGGTCGGCGCGTCAGAGGGGCTTCCACTCCTGCGCGGCCTCGTCCCAGCCCAGCCACTTGCCGCGGTTGGGCTCCCAGACGATGTAGGTGCCGCGGGCCGCGTCCCACTGCGGGCTGTAGCCGCTGGCGGAAGGCTGCGACGTCTCAGACGGTGCGGCAGCCGGTGGGGGTGTCGGGGACGGGGCCGCCGCTGGGGTGGGCCCGCCGACGGCTGGTGACCCCTCGCTCGCGGGTGCCGATCGCTCGGTCTCGGCCGAGGACGGCTTCGTCTCGTCGCTGAACGGCCGGGTCTCGTCGGATGCTCCCGGCGTCTCGCCGGACGTGGGCGTCGCCTCCGTCGTCGGACCCGCGACGTCGGTCTTGTCGCCTGCGTCCCCGGTCGAGGATGCCGGCGCCCCGGTGGACGGCGTGTCCGTCCCTGGTGCGGTCCATGCACCGGGGGGCGCCGGGCGGTTCTCGCCGGACGGTGCTCCCAGCGGGCCCGAGGGCGCCGCGGGCGACGACGGCGGTCCGCCGGCGGGCGGTGCCCCCCACGCACCGGACGGCTGCCCCTGCGGCTGGCCACCCCAAGCTGTGGGCGGGCCGGTGGGCGTCTGGGGTGGGGTGCCCCACGGTTGACCGGGCTGACCCGGCTGGCCCGGCTGTCCGTAGGGACCGGGACCGCCGCCACCGGGCCACCCGCCAGCAGCGGCGGTGGACAGGCCCGGGACCTGCGGCGGGCCCGTGTGGTCCTTGCCGACGACGAGCGTCTTCGCCGCCATGTCGCCCACCCGGCGGTGCCCCTTGGTGGTGAGTCCCGTGATGAAGCCGACGAGCGGGATGCACCAGGGAGCGAGATCGACGGCCCAGAGGACCGTGCGCAGGATCGACTTGCCGAACCCCGGCGTGCCTCCCTGCTCGTCGACGACCTTGATGCCGAACACGGCCTTGCCGGGCGTGCGCCCCGTGGCGCCCTGGAGCAGCGAGTAGCCGAGCACGGCGGCCACGAAGACGAGGAAGCCAACAGCGGCATCGGCGCCGTCAGTGACGTATAGCCGGTCGTCGATCTGGACGCAGCTTGACACGTCGATGGCGTCCTGCAGCTGCTCGCAGTCCTCGACTTGGACATCCGGATCGTTTGTGTCGTAGTACTCGGCCATCGGATTGAGCGGCGTCGTCCCCATGAACAGAGCGATCAGCGTGTAGAGCAGGAGGTCGATCACCCAGGCACCGATGCGCCGGCCGAAGACCGCTGTCGGGTCGGCGGACGACGTCGCCTGCGGCGGCGCGGCCGCGGGGTAGGGGTAGCTGCTCATCGGGTGGCTCCTCGGTGC
>DASUQS010000192.1:0-47825 GCA_036280455.1 Acidimicrobiales bacterium | reverse complement strand
CGCCAACCCCTCCCGCGCGATCGCCGCGACGTCGGAGTCGGCGCCCGCCGGATCGGCGAGGGGCGCGGGCATGGCGCATCGTCTACCCACGTCCCCAGGTGACGAACCACCCGTGCCGCCGATCGCCCGAGGGGACCTGGACGGGATCAGCGGGGATGACGCTGATGCTGCCGCTCTGCTCCAGGACCGCGTCCTTGATCTGGTCGAGGCGTTCGCCGAGCTCCGCCTCGCGGTCGGGGCACCGTGGCGGCGTGCGCGGCACTCGACCCGCGACCTGTGTGCAGACCGGATCTGCGGGTAGTCCCGCGTCACGCGAGCAGAGGAGGCACGGATGCCGACCGACGAGGAAGACCTTCCGGGCACGCTGCAGCGCTCCCCGAAGAAGGCTCAGCGCACGTACGAGAAGGCGCTCGACTCCGCTCACGAGGAGTACGACTCCGAGGAGCGGGCCCACCGGACCGCCTACGCGGCGGTCAAGCACAGCTTCGAGAAGGTCGGCGACCACTGGGAGCCGAAGGACGAGAAGGGTCCCTCCGACCCCCGAGCCGAGGGCGGAGCGGACACCGACCGCGAGACCGCGGGTGGCGTGGACGTCCAGGGCCACTCGAAGGACGAGCTCTACGAGCGGGCCAAGGATCTGGGCGTCGAGGGTCGCTCGAAGATGGACAAGATCGAGCTCGCCCAGGCGATCGCCCGCAAGCAGGACTGACCCCGCCCTCGCGCCGCGCCTCGACGAGCGGCTGGCCCATCTCGACGAGCAGCTCACGACACCCTGAACCGCCGGCGCAGCACAGGAGACCGTCGCGGAGGACGGGGTCCAGCGCCGCACAGCGATCTGGCTCGAACGTGCGGTGGGGCGTCGGGATCGGGCCCTTCGGCCCGTGCGGACGAGGCGGAGGAGGTGCATCGTGGAGGTCGTGGCAGACCACACTGCGTCGCGAATAGGCGCCGGCGGGCAGACCGCCGCGGCGGAGGGGCGGCGTCTGCTGGTGGTCGAGGACGACGAGTCGATCGCAGAGCCGCTGGTCGAGGGCCTCGAGCGGGAGGGCTACGACGTGACGCTCGTCGCCACCGGAGCGGCGGCGCTGGACGCCGGCGAGCCCGACCTGGTGCTGCTCGACCTGGGCCTGCCGGACCTCGACGGAGGCGAGGTGTGCCGCCGGTTGCGTGCCCGCACGGGCGTTCCGATCATCGTCGTGACCGCGCGGTCCGACGAGCTGGATCGGGTCCTGCTGCTCGAGATGGGGGCAGACGACTACGTGGTCAAGCCGTTCGGGTTCCGGGAGCTCGTCGCCCGGATCCGCGCGGTGCAGCGCCGTACGAGCGCGGCGCGGTTCCTCGAGGGACCGGCGGACCAGGTGCTCGGCCCGTTGGTCATCGACCGGGCCGCCCGGCGGGTGTGGATGGCCGGCGACGAGCTCGACCTGACGCCCAAGGAGCTCGACCTGCTCGCGTTCCTGGCGGAGGAACCGTCCCGGGTGCAGTCGCGGGAGGACATCATCGCTCGGGTGTGGGACGAGCACTGGTGGGGCTCGACCAAGACGCTCGACGTCCATGTGGCCTCGCTGCGCCGCAAGCTCGGCGACTCGCGCCGGTGGATCACGACCCTGCGGGGGGTCGGCTACAGGCTGGACCCGCCGGAGTAGATCGTGGTCCGCCGCCTGCTCGCCACGTACCTGACCATCACAGCCTTCGTTCTGGCGGTGGTGGTCGTGCCTCTGGGCCTGGTGTTCGCGGACCGGGAGCACGACCGGCTGGTGTTCGACATCGAACGGGATGCGCAGGCGGTCGCGTCGCTGGTGGAGGATGACCTCGAGGCCGGCGGCACGCCGTCGATCGACAGCGTGTCGGCGGACTATGCGGACACCGGCGGCCGGATCGTGGTCGTCGACACCGACGGTGTCAGCGTCGTCGACTCGGATCGGCCGGCAGGCGACCGACGTGACTTCTCGACGCGGCCGGAGATCGCCGCCGCGCTCGACGGCCGGCGCACGTCGGGCACCCGGGACTCCGAGACCGCCGGGACCGGGCTGCTGTACGTGGCGGTGCCGGTGGCGTCAGGAGGTGTCGTGCACGGGGCGGTGCGGGTCACCTACCCCACGTCCGCGGTCGATGCCCGGGTGTCGTCCATGTGGCTGCGACTCGGGGCGCTGTCCGCCGTCGTCCTCCTCACGGTCGCGCTCGTGGGGATGGTGCTCGCCCGCAGCGTGACCCGGCCGGTGCGACGCCTGGAGGGTGCCGCACAGCGGCTGGCGGCCGGCGACCTCGCAGCGCGGGTCGAGGCCGGGGACGGCGCCCCCGAGCTGCGCGCCCTGGCCGCGACGTTCAACCTGATGGCGGACCGGCTCGCGCACCTGGTGGCGTCGCACCGACGATTCGTCGCCGACGCCTCGCACCAGCTGCGCACACCGCTGACGGCCCTACGCCTGCGCCTGGAGACCCTCGAGCCTGACGTTCCCACGGCTTGCCGCCCCAAGCTGGCAGCGGCCGTCGCCGAGACGGAGCGCCTGGCCCGGCTGGTGGACTCGCTGTTGGTCCTCGCCCGCAGCGATGCCGCCACCGACGAGATCGCCGTCGTGGACCTGCACGCGATCGCAACCGGGCGGGCCGCGTCCTGGCGACCGGTGGCACGCGAGCGCGGTGCCGAGGTGACCGTCGAGGATCCCGGCACGACCCTGGTACGGGCGCCGCTGGGAGCGCTGGAGCAGATCCTCGACAACCTCCTCTCCAACGCCCTCGGCGTGGCCCCACCGGGCACAGCCGTGACGGTCCGCATCGTCGAGGCCGCCCCGTGGATCGAGCTCCACGTCACCGACCAGGGCCCGGGCATGTCGCCCGAGGTGCGCGACCACGCCTTCGAGCGCTTCTGGCGCCCGCCGGGCGCAACCGGGAAGGGCTTCGGCCTCGGCCTCGCCATCGTGGACCAGCTCGCACGTGCCTGCGGCGGTGACACACGACTCGACGCGGGGCCGGACGGGCAGGGCCTCGACGCCGTCGTGCGGCTCAGGGGCGGGACGGCGCGACGGGACGGCACCGGAGCACGACGGGCCGGAAAGCCTAACCCTGCGCTCACCTCGGGCTGACGGGCCGCTCACCAGGGTCTCCGTAACGTCGAACCCGGACAACGACCCGGTTGGACACAAGGAGCCCAGATGGAACGACGCAAGGCCGTGATCGCCGCGGCGACAGTCTCCCTCACGCTGCTCTCCGGAGCCGCCGCGATCGGCCTCAACACCGGAATCGTCGGCGCCTCGGGCGACGACGGCGTCGGACAGATCAGCCCTGTGGACACCGCGACGACGCCCGACACCATCTACATCGACGAGCCCGCAGCCAGCCCGGCGACAGCACCCAGCCGTCACGGCGAGGACGACGACCGCGACGACATCGACCGCGACGAGGACGACGCGTACGAGGAAGACGTCTACGAGGACGACGACGACCACGACGACGACGATCACGAGTACGAGGGCGCGGACGATGACGACTGATCCCCCGCCAGGCCGCACCGTCCCGGGCGGCGAGGCCGACGATCGCCGCGAGCGCCTCGACCAGCTGCGCCACCGGCGCGCCTCGTCGGCTGGCTCCGCTGGCAAGAGCGACGGCGAGGGCGAGCGGAAGGGTCGCCCACGCCGGCGCACCCACGCCGCCGCGGGCGGCCGCCTCCTCGCCGCCGGGATCAGCGCAGGCGCGGCGTTCGCCCTGGTGGCGGCCATGGCCACCCCGCCCCCGTCGACCACCCCGGCGAGCCCATCCGACGGGCCTGCAACCGTGGTGGTGGTGCGGCGGTCGAGCCGCCCGGCGGACTCGGCCCGAGGCGGGTCGACGCCGGCTGTCGCCCCCACGCAGGCACCGCCCGTCACCACCAGCAGGGCGAGCTGACCGATGACCGTCACCTGGTCCGAAGCCCGAACCCTGCACGAGCAGCGCCGGCGAGCCATGGGCAGCGACGCCCAAGTCCTCGTCGTCGCCGAGCCCGATGCCGACCCACTCGAGGTCGCCGACCTCGTCGCCGATGCCTGGGCGCGCATCGAGGTGCTCGAAGGGCGGTGGAGCCGATTCCGCTCCGACAGCGAGGTCAGCGTGCTCAACCGGGCGGTGGGTGCCCCGGTCGTCGTGTCGGCAGACACGTTCACGCTCGTGGCCCACGCCATCGCCGCGTGGACGCTGACCGCAGGCCGCTTCGATCCCACCGTCGGCGCCGCCCTCGTCGCCCTCGGCTACGACCGCGACTTCGCCGAGGTGAACCGGTCTTCACTCCCCCTCGGCGACGCAGGCGACGGGGAGCCGGTGCCGGGCCCGGCCGGCATCGAGCTCGACCCGCAGCGCAGCACGGTGACGCTTCCCGCCGGGGCGAGATTCGACCCGGGCGGCATCGGCAAGGGCCTGGCCTCCGACCTCGTCGCCGACGCGCTCCTCGAGGCGGGCGCCCTCGGTGCTCTCGTCAACCTCGGGGGCGACCTCCGCGCCGCCGGCGACGCACCCGACCCGGAGGGCTGGCCGGTCAGCCTGCCCGACCCTCTGCGACCCGGACACGAGCTGGCCCGGTTCTCGCTCCGCGACGGTGCAGTCGCGACGTCCAGCCGCCTGCACCGGCAGTGGCGCACCGCAACCGGGCCCGCACACCACCTCATCGACCCGACGACCGGACGATCCAGCACCGGCGACACCGTGGCGGTCACCGTCGTCGCCGACCGCGCCTGGCGGGCCGAGGCGCTCACCAAGGCCCTGTTCCTGGACGGGCCCCACGCGCTCGACGCCCACCCCGACGTCCACGCCCTCGTCGTGACGGCCGACGGACGCCGCCACGCCGACCCCGCTCTCCAGGCGACGCTGCGATGAACCCGCAGGTGTGGTGGTACATCGCGCGGGCCACCGGCATCGTCGCGTGGGCTCTGCTCGCCGCATCGGTGATCTGGGGGCTGCTGCTGAGCACCCGCCTCGCCCGAGGACGGCCCACCCCGGCCTGGCTGCTCGACCTCCATCGCTTCCTCGGTGGCTCCGCAGTCGTGTTCACTTTCCTGCACCTCGCGGGCCTCGTGGCGGACGACTACGTCGACTTCGGGCTGGCCGACCTGCTCGTCCCGTACGCCAGCGGGTGGAAGCCAGGCCCGGTGGGCCTTGGTGTCCTGTCGCTGTACCTGCTCGTCGCCGTCGAGGCCACCTCACTCGCCATGCGCCGCATGCCCCGCCGCGTGTGGCGAGGGGTGCACCTGGCCAGCTACGTGCTGTTCTGGACGGCGACGTTCCACTTCATCCTCGCCGGCACCGATGCACCCCACCCCCTCGCCCGCGCCGGCATCGATCTGGTCGCCGCCGCCGTGGTGTTCCTCAGCCTCGTGCGCATCCTCAGCCCTCGCAACCGCCCGGTCCGCGGAGGCACCTCCGATCGGCCGGGAGGGGGTACCTCGCCCCGTCCCGAGCGTCCTCTGGCCGGCGCCGGACAGCTCCGGTCGGGACGACGATGAAGTCGCGCTCGTGCACACGTCACCGCGACGCCTGACGGTTCGGATCGTCGCGCTCGCCGGCGCGCTGGTTCTCATGGCCGTCGGCCTGACCTACCGCGACCAGATCACGCGCTACGTCACCCATCGCAAGGGCAGCCCGACCGAAACCGCCGCGTGGCTTCCGTTCCCGGCGGACGATCCGCTCGAACTGCATCTGGCTGTCGTCGGCGACGTGGGCGACAGCGGCTCGCGCCTCGACGCGACCGCGCGCGCCGTCGAGGAAGTGGACGCCGTTCAGCCGATCGACGGCCTGGTCCTGACAGGCGACAACGCCTACCCCTCCGGCGACCCTGCCGAGCTGCCCGGGACGGTCTTCGGCCCCTTCGCAGACATCCTCGACGATGCCCCGCTCTATGCGGTGCTCGGCAACCACGACGTGACGCGCGAGGCCGCACAGGTGGCGGCACTCGGCATGCCCGGGCCGTGGTGGGCTCGCCACCTCGGCGACGTCCTTCTCGTCGGACTCGACTCCAACCACGCCGACGACCCCGACCAGCGGGCATGGCTCGAGCGCACCCTGGCGGCGGCCACAGAGCGGTGGCGGATCATCGTGGTGCACCACCCGCCCTACTCCGCCGGCTACCAGGGCTCGAGCGAGCAGGTGCGCGAGGCCTTCGTCCCGCTCTTCGAGCGTTACGGGGTGCAACTCGTGATCTCCGGCCACGATCACGACTACCAGCGCAGCGTGCCGATCCACGGCGTCACCTACGTCGTCACCGGCGCAGCCGCCGGCACCCGACGCACCGGCGAGGACGACTTCACCGCCGTCTCGTTCTCCTGGCACCACTTCGTCGAGCTCGGCGTGTTCTCCGACCACGTCGAGATCCGCGCCGTCAACCAGGACGGGCGAGTCGCCGACGAATCGTCCGTGCGCGCCCAGCCGACTCCGTGACCGCGCAGGAAACCTGCGTTCCAGCGCCTGGTTCGACCGTACGGCTGTCTGAGGAGCGCAGACCCGACGTCGTCGACCGCGGACGACCGGCCGACGACCGGGATCGCGGGCCCTCAGGGCGGCGGCGCGCCGTCGCCCCCGCCTGACTGCCACGCCCACCGGCCGATTGCGGCCCTCAGTCTGGCCCGGCCTCGCGGAGGTGCCACAGAGCCGCGCGTGCCGTCACGCGGCCGAGGCCCCGGTCGACGTGCCAGAGCAGGCCGCAGCCATCGCACAGGTCGAATCGTCGTCCGTCGGGAGTCTCCGCCGCACGCATCGCGCTCGCACCACGACACACGGGACACCACGTCACACGGGTGTCGTCGGGATCGAGGTCCTCTTCGAGGACATCGACGGTGACGACCACGCCTCCGACCTCGCCCTCCGGCAGCGACCAGTCGACGATGCAGCAACCTCCTCGCTGTTGGCTTCTGACCATCGGCCACCTCCTGCAAGCTGGCCTCTTCAGACAGGATGAGCGCCCGTACGGATCCGGAGCAGGGCCTTTCGGCTCCGCCTGTGGCCGTTGTCGACCCTTCCCGTGTGCGTGCTGCGACAGCCGTCAGGCGGCGGTGAGGACGACCTTCAGCGCCCCGGTGTCGGCCGCATTGCCGAAGACCTCGTAGGCCTCCATGAAGTCGGCGAGGGCGAAGTGGTGCGTGACGAAGCGGCCGGCGTCCACCTGGTGGCTCTCGGTGAGCTTGAGAAGGGTGGGCGTCGAGTACGTGTCGACCAGCCCCGTCGTGATCGTGACGTTGCGGATCCACAGGTCCTCGAGGTGAAGCGCCACCGGCTCACCGTGCACGCCGATGTTGGCGACCCGCCCACCCGGGCGGATGAGCTGCGCGGCCAGCTCGAAGGTCGCAGGCACGCCGACGGCCTCCATCGCCACGTCGGCACCCAGCCCCTCGGTGAGGCCGGCCACGACAGCCACGGCGTCCTCGCGACCGTTGTTCACGGTCACATCTGCCCCGAACTGCTTGGCGGCCTCGAGCCGGCTGTCGGCCAGGTCGATCGCCACGACGTGGGCCGGGCTCAACAGCCGGGCGCCCATGATCGCCGACAGGCCGATGGGGCCGGCCCCCACCACGGCGACCACGTCACCGGGGCGCACCGCGCCGTTGAGCACGCCGACCTCGTAGCCGGTCGGCAAGATGTCGGCCAGCATGAGCAACTGCTCGTCGGACACACCAGCCGGGGCCCGGTGGGTCGATGTGTCGGCGAACGGCACGCGCACGTACTCGGCCTGGGTGCCGTCGATCGTGTGCCCGAGGATCCACCCCCCGCCCCCGATGCACTGGCCGTAGCTGCCCTCGCGGCAGAACCGGCAGGTTCCGCACGCGGTGATGCACGACACGAGGACCTTGTCGCCGACCTTCACGGTCTTGACCGCCGAGCCGGCCTCCTCCACCGTGCCCACGGCCTCGTGGCCGAGGATGCGGCCATCCGTGACCGCAGGGACGTCGCCCTTCAGGATGTGCAGGTCCGTGCCGCAGATCGTCACCGCGTCGACCCGCACGATCGCGTCGGTGTCGTCCTGCAGCGTGGGCTTCGGCACCTCCTCCCATGCCTTCTCACCGGGACCGTGGAACACGAGTGCATGCATCGGAGACCTCCTCGGTCTTCTCGTCGTCGCCCGCTACTTCTCGGGGGCGTGCTCCCGAGCGTCCAGAGCGGCGCGACGGGCCTCGATCCGGGCCTCGCGCTTCGCGATGCGCTCGATCTCGGCCATGACCCGAGCGTCGCGCCCACCTGCCACACCGGCCAGGGCCGAAGGTCCCCGCACGCAGAGGTACAGCACGGGTGTCGATCTCCCCGGGACAGGGCCGGATGTCCCTCTCCCCCGCCGAGACGCGAGCTCGACGCGGCGCGGTGAGCTGAGCACACCCCCGTATGTGACGATCGGCCCTGGCGTCGTGACCCTGCGTGCCCTCTGCTGAGAACGTGACGAACGCTGATGCTCGATCGATGTCGTCGAGCCGACGTGCTGTGATCGGGGCCGCGGCGGTGATCGTGGTCGGGGCGGCGTCGCTCGCGGTGGTGCTCGGGCGCGACGGCGACGACGAGGCCGCGACCCCGCCATCGACCGCCGAACCGTCGGCGGGAGTGCTGCCTCTGCTCGGCACGGTGGGACCGGTGCCCGAGCGTGCCGCGCTCGCGGTCAAGATCGACGACACCGAGCGGGGACGTCCACAGTCCGGGCTCTCGGAGGCCGACGTGGTGTTCGAGGAGATGGTCGAGGGCGGTCTCACGCGGCTGCTCGCCGTGTACCAGTCGCACGACCCCGACACCGTCGGTCCCGTCCGCTCGGCACGCTCCACCGACCTCTCCATCCTGGACGAGCTGGGCCGGCCGCTGTTCGCGTGGTCGGGCGCCAACCCCACGTTCGCGGCCGCAGTGCGATCAGCGGACGTCATCGACGTCGGCGCCGCCGCGGCCCCCGACGCGTACGACCGCTCGGATGGCCGTTCGGCGCCGTACAACCTGTATGCCGCGCCTGACCTCGTGCGCGAGGCGGCTGCCGACGAGCCGGCGGCAACGACCCCACCCGACCCGCTCTTCACCTACCGTCAGGCCGGCGAGCCGCCGGGCACCGAGGCCGCGCCCGCCACCGGGTTCCGCACCACCGGCTCACTCGCCACCGACATCGAGTGGACCTGGGACGCGGAACGCGACGGGTGGGCGCGGAACCAGAACGGCACGCCCCATGTCGACACCACGGGCGCGCGCGTGCGAGCCACGAACGTCATCGTGCGGTTCACGCCCTATGGGGACAGCGGGGTGCGAGACTCCACGGGAGCCGTCGTGCCCGAGGCTGAGACCGTGGGCGAGGGCGAGGCGTGGCTGCTGAGCGGCGGCGACGCGCAGCCGGGTCGCTGGCACAAGCCCTCCGCCGAGGCCGTCACCACCTACACCGACACGGCCGGCCAGCCGCTGCGGCTCGCGCCGGGTGTCACCTGGGTCGAGATCCTGCCGCCCGGCAGCGGCGAGATCATCCGGCAGTGACCGGCGCCAGGCTCTGACGTCAACGCTCCCGTCGTCTCCAGGACTTGTGGATCGCATCCGCGGCCAGGACGGCGGGGATCGCCAGCAGCGCGACCAGGAAGCCCGGCAGGGACGGCGGCGCCTGGTCGAGCAGTTCGGCGATCGGCGTCACGTAGAGGAAACCCGCGAACACCGCGATCCCGAGCTGCGGCAGGCCGGCGACGAAGGCGAGCGCGCCGGCGACCCAGAAGAGCAGAGCGAAGAAGTGGAACATCTCCGCCGCCAGGCGACGCCACCACCGCACCCGCGGCGGGGCCGGCAGGTCGTTCGGTCCGTCGGCGACCAGCCGTGCCGCGGCCTCAGCTCGGGTGAGCCCGCGCCCGGCGGTGTGCAGTCCTGCCGAGTGCGTCATCGGCGCGGCTCACCGTCGCCGCAGGTCGGCGGTGGCCCTGGCCGGATCGACGACGTTGACGAGCAGCCCGGACCCGTGTTCGAACCCCGCCTCCCGCTGCAACCTGGGCCACATGTGCAGGTGCCAGTGGTAGTCGTCGACGACCCTGGCCGGACGAGAGTGCACGGCGATCTGATACGACGCTCCCGCGACGACCCGATCGAGTCGCTCGAGCCCGTGGTGAAGAAGCTCGCCGACCGCACCCAGGTCCTCCTCGTCGGCGTCCTCGAACCGGGGCTGGTGCCGCGTCGGAGCGAGGAGCATCTCGTACGCCGTGCCCGCCGCCCACGGGCACCACAACTCCGCTCGGGAAGCGCTCGCCACCACCAGCTCAGGGTCGCGACCGTGGCGGCCGATCTCCCGACACACGAGGCAGCCATCGGGTGTCGTGATCCGATCCAGCTCGCCGCGCACGGCCGGCGGCTCGAGGTCGATGGCGATGACCTGGGCGTGCGGGTGCGGGAGCGACGCCCCGCCCGCGGCACCGTGGTTGACGAAGACCTGCGTGGCGCGGCGGCCGAACGCCGCATGCACCCGCGCCCGGTCCCGCAGCACCGTCAGGACTTCGGTGGCCTGGGAGGGATCGAGCCGTCCCAAGGAGCCTTCGTGGTCGGGCGAGAGCACGACCACTTCGTGAACGCCGGCAACGGAGCGTTCCGGCCGCAGATCGTCGGCTGCCACGACGCTGCCGGCCGTGCCGCCGTCGACGATCGGGTAGCGGTTGGGGAACACACGGGTGCGCCAGCCCGGCGTCCCGGGGGCACCGGGGCCCGTGCGAGCGATCTCGGGCGGCGTGAGCTTCTCGTTGCCAGGGCAGAACGGGCAGTCGCCTGGCACGGAAGCCGTGGCGCCCTCCCGCCCGGGGGCAGCACGCCCCCAGGTGTCCGGCCGCCCTGCCCGCCCGGGCGCGACGATCACCGTGCGGCCGGTGAGCGGATCGAGGCGTGCGTGGGGCCCCGCCCGTCGCCCGGGCGTCACGCGCTCACTGCGGTGTGCATCAGGGCGGCCCATTGCTCCAGGTGCCGATCGGGCAGGAACTCCTCGAACGCCCGTCGGCGGGCGTTCGTCCCGAGCCGTGCGGCCAGCTCCGGGTCGTCCAACAGGCGCAGCACGGCCTTCCCGAATGCGGTGAGGTCGGTGGGATCGTCGAGAAGCAGGCCGTGCTCGCCGTCGACGATCTGGTCGGCGATTCCGCCGATCCCGCTGGCCACGATCGATCGCCGCTTCCACATCGCCTCAGCCACGGTGAGCCCGAAGCCCTCGGCCAGGCTCTTCTGCACGACCACCGACGCGTGGCGCTGCAGCGCGTTGACGATCGCCGCTGTCTCGTCCGGATCGCGCATCGGAGTGCAGGCGAGATGGACGCGAGACCGCTGCCCATGGGGCAGTGCCCGCCACGCGGCGGTGCACTCGTCGAGGACCGCCTCGCTCTCGGGGTCGTCGGCCACGCCCGACACCGACGGCCCCGCCAGCACGAGGTGGGCGTCACTGCTCCGAGCGACGATCTCGGCGAAGCCGGACATCACCCCCGGCATGTCCTTCAGCCGGTCCCAGCGGCACGCCTGCACGACGAGCGGACGGTCGCTCGGCGGCGGAGGACCGGTCTGGAGGATGTCGGCATGCCGGTCGATCCGGCCCGGCGATCCGTCGCGGCGGACGAACGGCGCGGGCGCGGGGTGCTCGTCGCCCGCGAGCAGGCCCACGTAGCGCAGCACGCGGGCGGCCTCGGCCGGCGCCATCTCGTGGTTCTTGGCGGAGAACGGGTCGATCGACGGCGCGATCACGTGGAGGCGCTCGGGGTCGATCCACGACGGCGCGAACGCCCGGCGCGAGAACACGAAGGCGTCGGCACCATCGACGTACCGGCGCAGGAACTCCCACGCCTCGTCGACATGGGCGTTCGGCGTGTCGACGCCGACGTGGCTGCGCCACACGACGACGCCGCCGGCGCGGTGCGCAGCGTCGGCCAGGGCCGCCGTCTGCGGGTCGTGCAGCAGGACGATGTCGCCCGGGCGGACGATGCCGGCAAGCTCGTCGGCGTTCGCCCGTAGCGTCCGCTCGTAGCGTCGGCGCTCCGGGAGACCGAGCGGGCCGCCGTCGCCCCGCGTCCCATAGAGGTGGTTGTGGATGCGCTTGGTGATCTCGAAGAACGCCGGATCGCCGTCGATGACGAACCAGCGCGCGTCGACCCCCACCCCACGGGCGTAAGCGAGCAGCGTCTGGAGCAGCTCGGCCACCCCGCCGCCCGTGGCGGTCGAGCTCACGTTCAGCACGGCACGGCCGTCGAGGAGCGCTCGCGTCGTCTCCGCCATCGCCGCGAAGCGGACAGCGCGCTCCTCACCGACCAGTGCGCCGAGCTGGTCGGGAGACCGCCGCTCCACGACGATGTCTGCGAGACGCAGCACGGGCTCACCTCCGTCCGGGGCGAGCACGACGGCCACCACGCGGTGCGGTGCACGTCGAGCTCCAGGCAACGCTACGACACACCCCACCCCGGTCACAGGGCCGAAGGACCTCACGTCGGTCCACCCCTTGGTCGTCGCGGTCTGTGCGGATGGCCTCTGTCCCCGCGGGCGCGCATCCCCGACGCTGGACACATGATGAGGTTGCGCCGACAGCACGGTACGACCGGCAACGGTGATGGGACGACTGCATCCCCGGAAGCCACCCGGTGGATGCTCACGGAACGGTCGCCGGACGGCGATCGCGCACCGTTCGTCGCCCGGATCGCCGGCGTCGGGCGCTCCCTTCCGCCGACGCACCTCACCACCGATGCCCTGATGGCCACCACCCGCCATCACACCCACATCGACCTCGAACGGCTGACCGGCATCCACGAGCGGCGGGTATCCGTCGGCGACGAAGACTCGCTGTCCCTCGCCGTCGGCGCGGCCCGGGACTGCCTCGCCCGCTCCGGCCGGCGGCCTGAGGAGATCGACCTCGTCGTGAGCTGCAGCATCACGAAGTACCGCGACGGCCTGGTGCAGTGGGTGGAGCCGCCGATGAGCCTGGAGGTGGCCCGTGCGATCGGCGCGACGCATGCCACCACGTTCGACGTGTCGAACGCATGCGCGGGCACCCTCACCGGCGTGCTGATCGCCAACAACTGGGTGCGGCGCGGCGCCATCCGGCGGGCCCTGGTCGTGAGCGGCGAGTACATCTCCCGGGTCGGCACCAACGGCGCCCGCCACGTGCGCACGATCATGAGTCGCGAGCTCGCCTCGCTCACGCTCGGCGACGCCGGCGGGGCGGTGCTCGTGGAGCGGGCCGAGGACACCGACGGCGGCATCGACCTGGTCGGGTTCACCACCGTGGCCGACCACAGCCGCCTGTGCCTCGCCTATCCCGCCCGCGCCCACGCCGGCGCACGGATGTTCACGAAGGCGCGCGCGATCCACCAGGCCGCCATCGCCGACACGCCAACACTGCTCCGGGAGGCGATGGACGCCGCGGGCGTGCACATCGACGAGATCGACCACGTGATCCCGCACCAGACCTCGGCCCGGGCGATCCGCACCGGCATGCGCGAGACGACGGCCGCGCTCGGCGCCGCGCCCCGCAACCCGGCCGTCGTGACCGTCGACCGCTACGGCAACACCGCGTCGACGACGCACGTCGTCGCGCTCGTCGAGGAGCTGGACGCGGGACGCCTGCGGGCCGGCGATCGGGTCGCCCTGGTCGCGCTGGCCTCGGGCCTCGAGATCGGCGTCGCGCTGTTCACCGTCGACGAGGGATTGGAGGCCTGCCGTGCCCACCACGATCGACTCGGTCGCCGCGGCCTCGGCTGATCGCTGGCGCCGGCGCTCCGCCCACGCCCTGGCCGACACTGTGGCGCGTCGCGCCATCCGCCAGGCCGGCCTCGTTCCCGCCGACATCGACCTGCTGATCAACGCCGGCCTCTACCACGACCGCCACCTGGGCGAACCGGCGCTGGCAGCCCTCATCCAGGAGGACATCGGCGCCAACCCCGAAGACCCGCACGCCGACGGTCACGGCACGTTCTCGTTCGACGTGGCCAACGGCTCGTGCGGCATGCTCACCGGCCTGCAGATCGCCGACGGGTTCCTGCGCGCCGGGACGATCGGCCACGCGCTGATCGTCGCCAGCGACTCCCGCCCCGGTCGACGCCTGGCACCCGGCTTCCCGTTCGGTGCCACCGGTGCCGCCATCGTCTGCGGCTGGCGCCCCGAGGGCCACGGCATCCAGGACCTCCGGTTCACCGAGTCCGCCACCGGTGACGCCATGGCCGACCCCACCGGCGGCCTCCGCGCCACCATGGGCTTCGCCGACGGCCGCCACCGGCTCGAGATCGTGGAGACGCCGGAGTTCGCGGCCGCGGCCGCCGCAGCGGCCGGTGAGGTGGCCGCGAAGCTCCTGGCCGACCACGGGCTGCGGCCCGGCGACGTCGAGCTCGTCGGCGCCAACCCGCTCACCGACGCTTTCCTCGACGCCCTGGCGGCACGGCTCGGCATCGACCGGTCGCGGATGGCCGCGCCCCGGGGCCGTCAGGCGGCCCACACCGCGGGCCTCGGCCTGGCGCTGGTCGCCGCCGCCCCCGACGGGCGGCTGCCGGAGACGACGGCGCTGCTGGTCTCCGCCGGAGCGGGCCCGGTCGCCGGCGCCGCCCTGCTGTGCTGACCGTCGGCCGAACCGGCCCCGACGGGGCCGTCACGCCCGCCGGTTCGCCACCAGACCTTCGCGCAGGCGGTCTGCGGCATCCGCGGACACGCCATCGAGCTGTGCCAGCACCGACGGCTCCGGCTCGACCCCCAGGCTGTTGAGCGTCGACGCCAACATCTCGTAGTGGCCCACGAGAAGGCACAGCTCCACGAGCTGGCGGTCGTTGAGCCGGGCGCTGACCTCATCCCATGTCCGGTCGGTGATCACACGCAGATCGTGCATCTCGTCCACCGCCTCCAGGAGCGCACGCTGGCGGGGGGTCCAGCCGTCCGCGGCCGGCCCCTGGAGCGTTCGCTCGATGTCGCCGGCCGAGAGGCCGGCCCGCCGAGCCAGCACCACGTGCTGCACCCACTCGTACCAGGACCCGCACCGCCACGCCGTGCGCAGCGTGACCAGCTCGCGATCGGTCCGGGAGAGCTCGGCCCGGAACATGAGGGTCGCGGCGAACCGGAGCCACGGCCGGAACAGTCGGCGATGACGACCGAGCGTGGTGAAGATCCGCAACGGCTCCCCCCGGGTGGCTCGGGCGGCCACGACCGATGTGAGCCGTGCCAGGGGAGACAGGTCACCCGGCAACGCCGGCGGCACCCGGACCGTCGGCGCGTCCGGGTGCAAGCGGCGATGGGGCGCTTCCATGCCTCGATCATTCGCCGTGCCGGTGCTCGCACGGCAGTGCCGAAGGTCCCGAATGGACTGGTGGGCTTCGTGCACGTCCAGGCCCCGACCCGGGTGTCAGTCCGACCGAAGAGCGGCCGGCGCCAGCATCCGCGCCATGTCGACGTTGTCGAAGTCGGTGACTCCGTGCCGACGCTTCCACCGAGCGACCGCGTCGTCGATCAGCGTCTGGGCGGCGGCGCCCGTGCGGACGGTGACTCCTGCCGGGGTGTTGCCCGGGTAGGTCTCGCCGCTCAACCAGCAGATGGTCACGTTGTCGTAGTGGTCCCCTGACCGCTCGGGCAGCATCGGGCCTTCGTCGGAGCTGAAGTCCCCGACCGTCGAGACGACCGTGTTCCGCATCACCAGGTATGGCGAGTTGTCCTGCATCTTGTAGATGTAGCCGGAGGTGGAGACGTCCGAAGGCCGCTTGTGCCCACCCGGAGCGGAGGTCAGCTTCACGACGCAGTCCTCGACGTTCTGGGTGTTCGCCTCGGCCGGGGAGCCGTCCTCGTCCTCGGCCCGAGTGGACAGCAGAGTGTGCGCATCTTCGAAGAGGCAGTCGAACAGGTGCAGCTGGCGCTGCTCGTCGTTCTCGATGCCGTCGTCGCGATTCGTCGAGAACCAGCTGTTGCGAATGTAGATGGTCCCGGTGGCCGTCCTGGAGCCGTCGCCGTAGACCCCGAAGCCGTCCCAGGTGTTGCGGCAGCGGAGGCCGTCGACGACAGCCCAGGACCCGCTGGCGAAGTACAACCGGGGGTCGCCGTCCATGTTGGTGTTGTCGACGATCTCGTCGTAGGCGCGATCCGGGTCCATGCCTTCGTCGATCAGGCCCTGGATGTAGGAACCGTGCTTGAGATCGGTCCAGCCCAACGTCGTGGACTGGTCGCCGGTCACCTTGCCGCCGATGATCGCCGGCTCGGCGGCCGGCGTGGTGTGGCCCAGCCGGATCGGCCTGGCGTTCCTCTGGTGCTCGGTCGGCGCGCGCGGACGGTTGTAGCGGCCGGTCGGGTAGGTGTCCGGACTGGTGGCGTCGCAGTCGAAGTGCCCGGACGCCGCGAAGCTCCGCATGTCCCAGGTCGTGGAGGCGGTGGGCGACCCCACCCAGTACCCGTTGCCTCGGCTGCCGTCATCGACCCCGGTCGGGGCAGCGAGGTTCGCCCGGGCCAGCAGCTCGGCGGTGGGCAGGCCGAGCGAGTAGCGCGGATCCGTGCCCGGGCCGCGTGCATCTGTGGCCTGCTGCTCACCGTCGGCGTCGTCTGGCTCGTCGTCGCCGGTGCAGGCGGCCATCCCGAGGATGGTGACGCCCAGCGCACCACTGCCGGCACTCACGAGAAAGCCCCGCCGCCCGATGACCCGGGGGTCGACCTCGCTCACTGGTCCACCGTCTGTGCATCGGTCGTCCTCAGGCTGCTGACGGACATGCCGCGACCTTCCTGCCGCGATGCCAGTCCGTCAAGACGGCGGTCGTGAACACGGTCCATGAGGTTCCGACCGTCGAGGGCGCTCGACAGGTGTCGGCGACCCGACCACGTGGATCGCGGAGCGTGGTCGATGCCGTGCTCGTCACGCCAGGCGGTTGGGTCGTCACCCTGGGTTTACGACGATGACGTTCACTGTTAGTGTCGGGCGGCAACGAAGGATCAGCCGTTCAAGGAACCGCGGTGGCAGGGCGGGAACGGCGAGCGGGCGATGCGTGCAGTGATCAGCGCGTGATCAGCGAGCCTGATCGTCCTCCGCGCGGGCGGACAGAGTCGGGGGGCGGGCGATGCCCTACCAACGCGACACTGCTGGCTCCATACGCGCCGGCACCGCAGAGCCGATCACGCCTCTCACGGGCACGCGGGCGGCGATCGTGCCTCCCATGGTGCCCGCCAGGTGCACCCATCTCGTGGACCGTTCGCAGACGAGAGCCCTGCGGGCGGGGGGCGCCCAGCGTGCATTGGACGTCGTCGTCGGGGCCGTCGCGCTGTGCGTGCTCGCCGTGCCGATGGCCGTCGTTGCGGTCGTCGTGCGGTGCACCTCCGCGGGCCCGGTGGTCTTCGCGCAGACCCGGGTCGGCTATCAGGGCCGGTTGTTCCGGTGCCTCAAGTTCCGGACGATGCACGTCGGGGCCGACGCCGAGCTCGCCGACCTGCTCGCCAACGACGGCGGCGCCCGAAGCGCCTTCGCCGCCGACTTCAAGTTGCACGACGACCCTCGCATCACGCGCGTCGGTCGTTGGCTGCGCCGTACGAGTCTGGACGAGCTGCCACAGATCGTGAACGTCATCCGCGGGGACATGAGCCTCGTCGGGCCCCGGCCGGTCGTCCCCGAGGAGCTGTGGCGTTACGGCGATCGCGGCCAGATCGTCCTGCAGGTGCGCCCGGGCATGACCGGACCCTGGCAGGTCGGCGGGCGCAGCCAGATCCCGTACGAGCAGCGGATCGGCCTCGATGTCGACTACGTCCTTCACCGGTCCCTGAGCGGTGACCTGCGGATCCTCGCGCGGACCGTCCGATACGTCCTGGGAGGGCAGCCCGATGCGCGCTGACACAGAGCCCGGTACGACGTACGGCCCGACGAGCGACCACAGGCTCCCCGACCCCGAGGTCACGGATCTCATCGGGGTCGTCTATCGGCGTCGTTGGTGGATCCTCCTCGTCATGGTCGTGGCAGCCGCGGCGGGCTACGCGCTCGGTTCGCAGTCCCCACGCGAGAACCAGGCCGAGACGAGGCTGCTGCTGGTGGGCTCCGAGCAGGGGGTGTCCGCGCCGGTGGAGCCGCTGCCCCTCGAGGAGCGCCAGAGCGCCGTGGTGTCGCGCGCCGAGTCCCGGCCGGTGGAGGCTGAGGCGACCGAAGCGCTCGACCTCGCGCCAGGCGACATCAAGAGCATCTCGGCCGAGTCCCCCGAGGCGGAGAGCGTCGTCACCATCACTGTCACCACGAAGCACGGCCTCGACACCGCCGCCATCACCGATCGGGTGGCGACCTCGGTGATCGCCCAGCAGCGCAACGCGGTCCGGGAGCGCTCGGCCGCTCTCGCCGAGGAGCTGCGGGGCAGTGCGGCGGCGATCGACGGGGACATCGCGGCCGTCGACGGCGAGGTGGCTCAGTTGGTGCAGGAGGCGGGAAGCCTGCAAGCCCAGGTCGATGCCAACCCGGGCACCGTGGCCGGCGCCGAAGCGCAGGCGCGGCTCACCGTCACGAGCGAGACGATCGCCGGGCTCCACAGCAGTCGCGCCAGCCTGGTGACCACCCAGTCGGACTTCGATCGTCGGGCCAGGGAAGCCGACGTCTCGGCGGCCGCGAGCTCCGGAGGTGTCGAGCTGGAGTCTCCCGCCGGCGACGTCAGCAGTGCCCACACCTTCCCGCCCGGGCAGCTCGCGGTGATCCTGGCCTCGATCGGCCTCGTCGCCATGGTGTGCGCGTCGTACTTCACCGCCTACCGAGCCGAGGCGACGCAGCGGTATCCGGTGCTGGTCATGGACCCTGATTCGAACGGAGGTGTGGCCGGGCCGCCCGAGGGACCCTCGGGCGAGGGACCGAGTCGCAGGGACGACGGAGCCCAGAGGGCCGAGCGGGCCTGACGGCGATGACGAGGGCGGGCTGACTGGTGACGCGAGCGACGGGAGAACCGACGGCAGAGGTCACGGCCGCGCCGGCGTGCCCGGGCCATGTGCTGCAGCTGTGCACGCGGTACCTGCGCGGGGGCTCGGAGCAGCGTGTCCGCGACGTGTGCCAGGCGTTCGCCGAGTCCGGGCACACGGTGTTGGTCGGGCGCGACTCCGATCCCCTGCTGCTGAGCCGGCACCTCCCGGTCGTGGAGGTCATCGTCGAGCCGTCCCTGTGCCGGGAGCCCAACCCGGTGCAGGACGCCCGCGCGATCGCCCGGGTCCGGCGGCTGATGAGGGAGCGGCGATTCGACGTGATCGTCACTCATCAGTCGAAAGCGGGCGTGATCGGGAGGATCTCCGCGCACATGGCCGATGGGCCGCCGGTCATCCACTCGTTGTCGATGGCCAGCTTCGGTCCCGGCTACGGACCCGTCGCCAACCACGTCTACCGGCCGGTGGAGCGCTTCCTCAGCCGTTGGACGGATGCTTACGCGGTCGTCGGCCAAGACCTGGCCGACCGGTTCGCCCGGATCGGCGTCGAGCGCGCCAAGCTCAACGTGATCCGGTCGGGAGCCCGACTTCCCCGCAGCGAGGAGGCCCGGGCGGCGCTGCACGCACGGGCGGCCGCCACGTACGGGCTACCCAGCGATCGGCCCTGGGTGCTGTACCTCGGCGCGCTCGACGACCGCAAGAACGTGACGAGCCTGCCGATCCTCCACCAGCAGGTCCTCCTCATGCTGGCCCAGTCGGTGGCGCCGTACCTGGTGGTGGCCGGTGACGGGCCCCGGCGGGACGACCTGGTGGCGCTGCTCGACCGCATGGGGCTGTCCGGCGATGCGCGGGTGCTCGGCCACGTCGCGGAGCCCGAGTCCCTTCTTGTGAACGCCGATGTGCTCGTGCTCCTCAGCCGGGCCGAAGGGCTCCCGCAGGTCCTTCTCCAGGCGACAGCGGCCGGGACGCCCTTCGTGTGTTGGGAGGTGGACGGCGTCGATGAGCTGCTCGACCTCGGCGCCGCCGGGTCCGTCGCCGACCAGGGCGACGTCATCGGCGCGGCCAGGGCGGTCGCGCGCCGGATCGACGCCGCCGTTTTCGACCCCGACCCCCACCCATGTCCCGACACGGCGCTGCGTCCCTGGCAGGGGGACGACGTCCGCGGGAACTACGCGACCCTGATCTCGTCCGTGCTCGCCCGTCGGCCACCCGCTCCATGACGTCGACGCTCGGGACTCCCGGGGGCAGACGGGTTCTCGCCGCCGTCCCGCGCCCGTTGTCCGTCCCCGTGCTTGCAGCCGCCGTCTTCATCACGGGCGTCGCCCAAGCCCGTGCCGGCGGCTTCACCGCGTCCGACGCGCTCATCGGCGGCTTCGTCGTACTCGCCGTCCTGGAGACGATCGCAGGCCGCCGGTCGCTACGCCCGGTCACCGTGGCCGCGCTGCTGCCCATCCTGCTGGTGTTCGCGGGCAGCCTGGTCGGGACGCTGGCGGTCGGGCTCCGGCACTGGGTCCTCTACGACCTGTTCCGCGACCTCGGGGCGGCCGCAGCGCTTCTCGCCGTGCTGCAGGTGTTCGATCCTGCGCCACCTCGCTGGTTCCGGCTCCCGTCCCGGGCGCTGCTCGCAGGCACGGTGATCGTCGGGTTCCAGCTGGTCTTCCTCGACGACCAGCATCTGCGGGCCAAGGCCACGTTCCCCAATCCCAACCTGGCAGGCCACTTCATGGCCACCTGCTTCATGGCGCTCGTCGTGCTGCCCGTCTCGCGTCCGGCCCGGATCGTCGGACTGACCGCCGCCGGAGCCGGGGTCATCGCCACAGGGTCGTTCGGAGCGATCGTCCAGTTGGTCGTGGGCGTGCTCGTGCTGGGAATCGAAGCGGCCCGCCGGGCCCGCCCCGCGACCCGCCAGCTGCTCACGTTCGCCTTCGCCGGCGCGCTCGCGCTGCTGGTCCTGGTCGTCGCCTCCGGCACCCGGCTCCTGCCCGAGCAGGGCGAGACCACGGGCTACAACGCCGACCACCTGGACCGGACGACGACCGGACGCATCGACCTGTGGAACGCTGCGGTCGACCAGGTCGTCGACGCGCCGTGGGGAATCGGTCCCGGGAGCTCACGGAACCTCGAGGTGCTCCGTGAGGGGACCGACTCGACCGAGACCCACAGCGAGCCCCTGGCCTTCCTGGCAGAGCGCGGTGCCCTCGGTCTACTCGGGCTGGTGGCGCTGTGGGCAACCGTCTGGGGCTTCGCCGTGCCGGGCGGCGTCGGGAGAGCGATGATCGCCAGCCTGGTCGTCGCCTCGCTCTTCCGGGAGACGTCCCACTATCGCCATCTCTGGGTGCTCCTGGCGCTCGTCGTGACGTATGAGAGGGCGGTGGTGGTCGCCCGCTCCCGGCGCGACGGAGCAGTCGTGGCGTGACGGGCCGGAACCGCACCCATGTCGCCGCCCGCGGGTTCGCCTGGACCGGAGCCGGTTACACCGCTCAGGCGATCGGCCAGCTCCTCCTGCTGGTCGTCCTCGCCCGCGAGCTGACCCCGGCGGACTTCGGCGTCGTTCAGGCCGCGCTGGTCATGATCGGTCTCGGCCGGCTGCTCACCGAGTCGCTCGTCGGGCCGGCGCTCGTGCAGCGGCCCACGATCTCCGACCGCCTGGTGCGGACCGGCGGCACCATCGCCATCGTCTGCGGTCTGGTCACCTCCGCGCTCGCGTTCGCGTCGGCGCCGGCGCTGGCGTCCGTCTTCGACGCGGAGGAGTTCGTGCCGGTCCTGCGCGTGCTGCAGATCAGCTTCATCGTGCAGGCCGTCGGTGTCGTGTCGGAATCCCTGCTCCAACGCGAGCTTCGCTTCCGCCGTCTCGCCAACGCCAACGCGTGCTCGTTCGTGCTGGGCTACGCCGGGTTCGGAGTGGCCCTGGGCTTCGCTGGTGCGGGGGTGTGGGCTCTGGTGGGTGCCCACCTCGGCCAGCTCGCGCTGTACACCGCGCTGCTGTTCGTGTCGCGACCGGTGTCGTTGCGACCGACCCTCGACCGCGACTGCGCCCGGGAGTTGCTGCACTACGGCGGCGGGTTCACCCTCGGGCGGTTCTTCAACTACGTCGCCCTGCAAGGCGACTACGCGGTGGTGGGCGCCACGCTGTCCCCTGCCGCGCTCGGCATCTACGGGCGCGCCTACCAGCTCCTGGGAGCCCCGGCCATGCTGGTGGGCCAGGTCATCGACCGGGTCCTGTTCCCCATGCAGGCGGAGCTGCAGCACGAACGCGTGCGGCTCGCCAACCAGTACCGGAGGGCGGTGTCGCTGGTCGCCGTCGTGATGCTGCCGCTCAGCACCTTCGTCTTCGTGCTGGCGCCCGAGATCGTGAGCGTGGCGTTGGGCGACGGCTGGGACGGCGTCGTGACCCCGCTGCGCCTCCTGTCGATGAGCCTGCTCGCCCGCACCAGCTACAAGCTGAGCGACACCCTGTCGCGGGCGTTGGGACTCGTCTACGAGCGGGCGGCCCGCCAGTTCGTGTACGCGGTGCTCGTGGTCGCCGGCGCACTCGTCGGCCAACGGTGGGGGCCCTCCGGCGTGGCCGCCGGGGTGGCCTTCGCGGTCATCGCCAACTTCTGCCTGATGGCCCAGCTGGTGCTCGAGGCGACCGGCCTCAGCTGGTCGGCCTTCGTCGCCGCCCACGCGCGCGGCGCCGCGCTGGCGGCCGCGCTCGCCGCGACGATCGTCCCGGTCGCAGTGCTCACCGACCGCGCCGGCGTGTCCGCGGTCGTCACCCTCGGGATCGCCGTGGCGACCGCGCTCGGGCTGCTCGCCGTCGTGCGGGCCCGGCACAGCAGCGTGCTGGGCCCGGACGTCGCCTGGCTCTACGCCCGCCTTCGTTCGAAGGCGCCACCGGACGACCTGCCCGCGGCGATGGAGGTGCAATCGTGAACGCTGATCTCAGCCCGGGCGGCGGTGTGACCGAGCCGACGCCGTCGACGCTGGCCCGTCACGTGCTGGCCGCGCTCGAGGCCGCGGGCATCGCCCACTGCCACTGGAAGAGCAACGACCACCTCGACGCCGCGCTCGCGGGCGACACCGACGTCGACCTGCTGGTGGACGGGGAGCGGCTCGACGACGTCCACCGCACGTTCGCTGCGTGCGGCCTCCGGCGCGGACGCGTGGCGCCGACGCGGACCGAGATGGGCCTCGAGGACTTCCTGGGGCACGACCGCGCCACCGGCGCGCTGGTGCACTTCCACACCCACTACCGGCTGGTCACCGGCGAGCGGCACCTCAAGCGCTACCGGTTGCCGTGGGAGCGAGCGGTGCTGGCCTCGGCGAGGCGCAGCGACGCCGGCGTCCTGGTCCCCGACCCGGCCATGGAAGCGGCGCTGCTGCTGATCAGGGCGGCGCTCAAGATCCGCACGCGCGATCTGGTCGGCACCCGGCTGGGGCGCGATCCCTCGCGCTGGTTCCGGGCAGAGCTCGACGCCCTGCGGGCCGGCACCACCGACGCCGAGATCGTCGCCCGGATCGAGATCTGGCTGGGCGGACCGTGCGCCCGGGCGGTGGCCGACATGCTGGCCGGCGGCATCGACGCCCGTCGCCTCGTGCGGCTGCGTCGCCTCGTCCGGGCTTCGCTGGCGCTGCAGACCGCCCACCGGGGCCCGGGCGCCGCGCTGCGCCGGTGGCGCCGCGAATGGGCGTGGTTCCAGCGGGGGGTCAGCCGCCGGTACCTCGACCGGCCCAAGCTGTACGGCCGCGGACTCCCCGGAGGCGGGCTGCTCGTGGTCGTGATCGGCCCCGACGGCGCGGGCAAGTCGTCCGTGGTGGCCGACCTGCGCCGGTGGTTCTCGACCAAGTTCGACACCATGGTCGTGTACTTCGGCAGCGGGGACGGGCCATCGTCCGCCCTGCGGTGGCCCATGAAGGTGCTGCGGGACGTGGTTCGCGGCGAGGCTCCCCGGCGGCCGGCCGCCGACGGCCGCGCTCGCGACGTCCGCCCCGGATGGGCCAAGGCGCTCTGGGCCTTCGCCCTCGCCCGCGAGAAGCGGCAACGGCTGCAGCGTGCGTTCGACGGACGCAACCGGGGCCTGCTCGTGATCTGCGACCGGTACCCCCAGGCCCAGCGCCCCGGGATCAACGACGGCCCGCTGCTGCACGCGTGGTCGGGCGGCCGCGTGCACACTCGCCTCGCCCGGTGGGAGGCACGCCCCTACGAGCTGGCCGAGCGGTTCCCGCCGGATCTGGTCGTCCGCCTGCGCGTCGACCAGGGAACGGCCGAGCGCCGCCGGCCCGACCACGATCCCGACGACCTGGCGCGCCGCCGGGCGCTGGTCTCCCAGCTCGCCTTCCCGGACGCCCGGTACGGCACCGTCGAGATCGACGCCGGCCGGCCCTACGAGGAGGTGCTCGAGGCGGTGAAACGCGCGGTGTGGCGGTGCCTGTGAGCCTCGATCACGCCGCCGGCGTCGCCGTCGATCGCTGCCGTACCTACCGGAGCGGATCAGCTACCAGCCCGACGAGGTGAGACATGTCCACCGACAACCTCGGATCGCTCACACTGGCGTTGCTGCTGCTCGTGGCCGGCGCCACGGTGCTCGGCCAGGCGGCCGTGCGGCTGCGGCAGCCCAAGGTCGTCGGCGAGATCCTGGCCGGCATCCTGCTCGGCCCGTCGCTCCTCGGGTGGCTGGCACCGGACACGGCCTCGCACATCTTCGGGAACGGCAGGAGCGATCCCCCCACCGTCGTGCTGGGCTTCCTGTACCACCTCGGGCTGCTGCTGCTCATGTTCGTGTCCGGGTCCAGCGTGCGGAACGTGCTGGGCAAGGAGAACCGCAAGCCGACCGCCTGGATCCTGGGCCTCGGTACGCCGCTGTCGTTCTTCGTGACGCTGCTCGCCACGCTCGTGCTGCCCCTGGACCGGTTGGTGGGCGACGCAGGCAGCCGGCCCGCCGTCGCGCTCGTGCTCGCCATCGCAGCCTCGGTCACCTCGATCCCGGTGATCACGAAGATCTTCTACGACCTGGGGATCCTGCACACCCGCTTCGCCAGCTTGATACTCGGGGCAGCGGTCCTGGAGGACATCGTGCTGTGGGGCGTCCTCGCGCTCGCGACTGCGCTTGCCTCGGCCACGGTGGCCGCCGGAGGCGGGGCCCTCGCCGGGACCGTGTCGGCCCACGTGGTGGCCAACGTCGTGTACGTCCTGCTGGCCATGACGGTTCTGCCTCGACTGCTGAGCCGGGCGAGCCGGGCCCGCTGGAACGTCCTCGCCGCCGAGGCCCCGGTCGCGTGGATCGTCGTGGTCATCTTCGGCTACGTCAGCGTGGCCGCGGCGCTCGACGTGACCCTGGCGTTCGCCGCCTTCCTCGCCGGGTTCGGGCTGGTCGGCGGCGTCCGGGGGACCGATCACGACCTGTTCCGGGCCCCGATCGACGCCATCAACCACGTGTCCGGGGCCGTCTTCATCCCGATCTACTTCGCGCTGGTGGGCTACCAGCTGGACTTCACCAAGGGCTTCGCGCCGCTCATGCTGCTCGCGTTCCTCGTGGGCTCCTCGGCCGTCGTGCTGCTCTCGATCGGACTGGCGGCCTGGTTGGCCGGATTCCGTCGCCTCGACATCGTCAACCTGGCGGTGACCTGCAACGCGCGGGGCGGGCCGGGCATCGTGCTGGCCAGCGTGGCGTTCGACGCCGAGATCATCAGCGCACCCTTCTTCACGACCCTGGTGGTGACCGCCGTCCTGACCTCACAGGTCTGCGGCACATGGCTCGACGTCGTCCTGCGGCGGGGTTGGCCGCTGCTGGCCTCCGAGGGACCGGTGGAGACCCGGAAGGCGACGCTTCAGCCGGCCCGCGCCCCGGCTCAGCTGGCCCCCACCGCAGGTCCGGACCCGGTGGACGACCAGGTCGCCCGGCACTGAGCGCACGCTGCGCACGGGGCACGGGCACGGCACCGCGCGCGCCAGCGCGTCACGCCCGGCACGTCATGCGTAGCTGACCGCGGCCCGCTCGGCGTGCCACGCCACCTGCTGCGCCACGCCGGTTCGGAGGTCGGTCTTCGGCTTCCAGCCCAGCACCTGGGATGCGACGTGCGTCTGGGCGCCGGTGGCGCGGACGTCGCCCGCCTGGGCCGGCCGCGCGTCGATGCGGACCGGGTGGCCGGTGAGGTCAGCGACGAGCTCGATGACCTCGCGCATCGTCGCGACGCATCCGCCGGCCACGTTGGCAACCGTGCCCGGCGGCGGCTCCGCGGCGACCGCGGCCAGGTTGGCGGCAACCACATCGCCGACGTACGTGAAGTCGCGCACCTGTCGACCGTCGCCGTAGAGGGGGAACCGGGTGCCGCCGAGCGCCGCCTCGATCAACCGGTGGAAGGCCATGTCCGGTCGCTGGCCGGGTCCGTACACGGTGAAGTACCGCAGCGAGACGGTCGGCAGGCCGAAGTTGTCGGCGTAGGCCCGGCAGAGGTGCTCGGCGGCGAGCTTGGTGACGCCGTAGGGGCTGAAGGGCTGGGGGCGGTCGGTCTCGGCGCTCCCTCCCTGGGCTCCGTTCCCGTAGATCGACGAGCTCGAGGCGTACACGACTCGCTGGACGCCGCCACCGCGCAGCACCGCATCGAGCAGGCGCTGCGTGACGGTGATGTTCGCCCGCGCGTAGCTGTCGAAGTCGTCCCACGAGCGGCGGACTCCGGGCTGCGCGGCCTGGTGGAACACGACGTCGACGCCCGCCAGCAGCGGATCGAGGTCCGCCGAGGCGAGGTCGACCTCGAGGACCCGGACCCGGGGTCGGTCGAGCAGCGGAGCCAGGTTCGCCCGCTTCTGGGCAGGGTCGTAGTACGGCGTGACGGCATCGGCGATGACGACGGTGTGACCCTGCTCGGCCAGACACGCCGCCAGCCTGCTCCCGATGAAACCTGCCCCACCGGTCACCAGTGCTCGCATGCTGCCCACCTCGTTTCCCTCGTGTGGATGGTGCCGTCAGGCGATGCCCCATCCGTCGAAATCGGGGCCGACGTAGCCCCGCAGCCGGCGGACGTCGTCCTCCAGCTCAGCTGTCAACCGCAGTCGTACATCGTCCGGTACCGCGAACCGCTCGGCCGGCAGCGGTCCCTGGCCCCCTCGCCGCGCGAGGCGCCGGAACGCTCCGATCAGGTCGGGCTCGAGCTCCTTGAACCGCCGTGTCGCCGGGAACCTCCGCTTCAGCCCCTTGCGCACCCACAGCGGCAGCGGGGAGCGGGCCGCCCGGTCCTTGGTCTTGTAGAACTCGCGGTCGAGGTTGTTCGGCACCGCGGCCGGATCGACCCCGACGAACTCGTAGACGGAGTGCATCGTGGCGTCGCGAGACCCGCGGAGATCCTCGGCCGTGATCACGAGCAGCTGCTCCCGCGGGAAGTGGTCGAGGTACTGCTCGATCTGCAGCGAGTAGCGGCTGTAGTCCAGGTAGATGTGGTTGGCGAAGACCGCCTCGGCGAACGGGGTGGTCTCGCTGCCTTCGGCCACCCTCGTCTGGTAGTGCGACCGCATGCGGGCGACGGGGTCTCGCACGACGTAGATCAGGCGCACGTCGGGCAGCACCGACGCGATGCGCTTGGGCACACCTCCGTAGCGGGGGTGCTTCGTGTAGGCGTTCGAGGCCTCACCGACGGCCAGGATCCCGGGCCCGGTCCGCGGGAACTGCTTGCGGTACCAGTCGACCCCGCGGTGCCAGTTGGCCTCGGCCACGAAGAACTCGGGCGCCTTGTAGCGCGGCGTCGCCACCTGCGGATGTGCCGCCAGGTAGTGGTACAGGCTCGTCGTCCCGGCCTTCATCGCTCCGATGAGCAGGAAGGTGGGGAGCCTCTGCTCCATGGTTCCGGTGTCGTCGGCTCTCACCCCGCCCCTCCGTCTCACGCGCCCGTCCGTCTCGTGCCGGCCTCAGCGGACCGCCGCCGGTCGTTCCTGCGGTGCCCAGAACACCGTGCCCTCGGCGGCCATCAGCTCTCGGAGCTCCTCCTGCA
The DNA here is from genome assembly GCA_036280455.1 of Acidimicrobiales bacterium. Lineage (GTDB taxonomy): Bacteria > Actinomycetota > Acidimicrobiia > Acidimicrobiales > VFJN01 > ZC4RG19. The sequence continues at coordinate 20,066 of DASUQS010000192.1, read as the reverse complement.
CGGCATCCCGCATGCACCAGTCCGGCAGAGGGGCGCCGTTCACCAGCGCCGCCCTCACCTCCGTGCCGCTGATGGCGACCGTCTGTGGCCCGCCCATCACGTCGTACTCGTTCGTCTCGAGGTTGAACCCGTGCGGCTCGAAGAAGATGGGCGTGACCCCGAGGTCGCCGAGGCTCTCGAACAACTCGCGGGTCTGACGATCGTCGTACCAGTCTTTGAGCCCGGTGTGGTCCCGGCCCACGATGAAGTGGTCGCACCCCATGTTCTTGCGACAGATGGCGGTGAAGACAGCTTCCCGCGGCCCGCAGTAGCGCGGGTAGGTGGAGAACGCGCCGAGCACGACCGCGCCCGGTGGGTAGACGCCTGACTCGACCATCCGCTGGTAGCACCGCAGGACCGGGCCCGACAGGAAGTCGCCGGGCTTCTTCGGACCGATCACCGGGCTGATGTACAGCCCGTCCGCGTGCACCATCTCGAGGGCGCGCCGCTGGATGAACTCGTGGACCCGGTGCGGCACGTTGCGGCTGTGGAAGCCGACGACCCTGCTCCAGCTCTTCTGGCTGAAGATCAGCCGCGTGCGGGTGGGGCTGAGCTCGTAACGCTCGTGTCCCGAGGCCAGGCGCTCGACGAGCGTGATCTCCCCGGCGACGAACCGGGTCCCACCCGCGGCCAGCCGGGCCACGCCCGGATGGTCCAGCGAGGCGGTGCCGAACCATGCCTCCGCCACCTCGCGCAGGTCGAACGAGCTGATCTCGCTCACGTCGAGCGTGGCGTGGATCTTGCCCGCGGCGCTGCTCAGCGCGATGCGGTCTCCCACGGCGATGTCGTGCACCGAGTCCTCGTCGACCTGCAGGACGAGGGGCATCGTCCACGGGAGGCCGTTGGGGAGGCGGTTGGTGCGCAGAACGCTGTCGAGCGTCGCCTTGTTCATGAAGCCGCGCAGCGGCGAGTAGGTGCCGTTGGCGATCTGGGCGCAGTCCATCAGGTCGGTCGGCTTCACGACGAGCCGCTTGAGGCTGAGGAGCTCGTGCCGGTTGGCCGCGAAGGCCTCTCGGTTGACGAGGCAGCCGCCGTGAGGCTCGACGAGCATCGAGATCGGCGCCGGCGAGTAGTTGCCCTCGTTGCGGTCCCAGTTCCGCTCGAACTCCTCGGCGATCTGGCGGACCATGCCGGCGGACGCCACGGGGAACCGACCGATCGCCGTCTCGGCGGCCAGCACCAGGCCGTCCGCCCCGTCGATGAGCGTGTTGTACACGTCGTTGACCTCGGCGCGCGTGGGATGCGGCGACGTCACCATCGACTCCATCAGGTTCGTGGCGACGTAGACCGGCACGCCCAACTGCTTCGAGCGCCGGATGATGTCCTTCTGGATGTACGGCAGCTTCTCGATGTTGACCTGCCGCGAGAGGTCGCCACGATCGATGAGGATGGCGTCGGAGCGATCCACGATCTCCGGGAGGTTGAACAGCCCGTTCAGGCACTCGATCTTCGAGATGACCGTGGCCCCGGGGGCGGCGACCGCCCGTATCTGATCGACGTCGGACGCCGTGTTCGCGAACGACAGCGCCACGTGCCTGACGCCCATCTCGTTCCCGATGACGATCGCACGCTGATCCTTGTCGGTGAGGGGAGGAAGCTCGATGTCACGCTCGAGGACCGTCACCGCCTTGCTCGAACCGATCGCTCCGCCGTTGTGGATCCCCAGCACCGCGCCGTCGCGATCGACCGAGATCACCTGGGCCAGGACGTCCGAGTCGATTCTGATCAGATCGCCGACGACCAGCTGGTCGACCACACCCTCGGGATACAGCATGAGCTCGCCGTCCCCGCCCTCGCGGCGCGCGACCCGGACCGATCGGTTCTCGTCCACGGTCGGCTCGCGCCCGGACGCGGTGCGGATCTGGGCCCCTTCGGTGTCGAGGCAGATCGGTAGCCGCGTCCGCTCCTGGACGTAGTCCAAGGTCCTGGGCAGCTCCTCGAGGCTCGTGTGCGACAGGTTCAGCCGCAGGAGGCTCACGCCCGCTTGCTCGAGCCGACCGATGACGTGGTCGTTGAGCGAGGATGGTCCCAGCGTGCACCAGATGGCTCCGGTCATGGCGGTCGATCCCGTCGTCGTCGCCGCGCTGCGCCCGCGCACTCGCAGGCATCGCGTCAGTCCTGCCCGCCTCGACGCACGACCCCACCCGAAGTCCTCGTGGACAGAGGGAGTCCACACGTTGAAGGTACGGAGATCATCGCGCACGGGGAGCGAATGCGGAACCCCCTCCGTGGTCGGCGCGTCGCCCTCCGCGTGACCGGGCTCAGGGCACCGTGTACTCGATGTGGAGACGGGGGGCGGCGCCGGGGCCGGCGTTGAAGGCTTCGGCGGTGCGGCGCCCGGACCCGGTGATGACGAAGGCCAGCGGGTTGCCGCTGACCCAGCCTGGACGGTCCACGATCTGCTGCACGACCGCGGCCAGGTTGGGCGTGCGCTGGCCGGCGCCTGCCTGACCGACGGTGGCCCATGCCGGCGGCGACCAGGCCGCTGACGCGGTCGTGCGCGCCCGGGCCGACACATCGGCGATCGCGGTGCTGAAGGTGGTCGCGTCGTCCGCCGCCTGACCACTGATGACCAGCGACGACGCGCTGCCATCGGTCTCGTCCGTGGTGAACTGCACCCAGGCGTTCTGCACGACCGCACCGTCCGGCAAGGCAACCCCCGCAAAGCGCAAGCCGACCACCTGGACCCGGGCACCCTCGGCCACCAGCTCGATGTCACTGCTGGTCAGGTCGACCGCACCGTTGGCCGTGTCCTCCTCGGCGTCGTCGCTGGCCGCCGCCAACCCGACATCGAGACTCAGGGTGCTCCCCGCCGGCGCCACCGTCACCAGCACGTCATCGCTGGCCGACAGCGCCGAGTCGTCGGCCGACAACCGCAGCACGTAGGTGCCGGCCGCCGAGAACGTCGCGGTCGTGTCCACCGCCGCAGCGTTGGCGAAGGCCACGTCGCCCGGACCGCTCACTTCGCTCCACGCCGTGGTCACCGCCCCCGGCGGAGCGGGAAGCCCGTCATCGACCACCGTGCCGTCCAAGCTCACCCCCGCCGGCAAGGCCGTCGACAGATCCACCCCCGCGTTCACCGACGGCGCCCGATTCGGCAGCGGACCGCCCCCGCCGGGGAACGTCATCTCGTACATCCGACCGTCGTTCTCGTCCGGGTTCGAGTCGTTGTCGACGCCGCGGTCGACGATGAACAGGTTCCGGGTCCCGCTGCCGTTGCTGGCCGGTGCCAGCGTGATCCCGGCCAGCTTCCGGGCCTGTGTCGCGGCGCCCGCGCCGATCTTCTGCACGAGCTCACCGCCGATCGTCAGCTCGTACACGGCCAGCGTCTTGTCGTCGACGACCAGGAGGTGATCGTTGGCGGCGTCGTAGGCGATGCCCTCGGGGTCGACCGCGCCGTACTGGCCCACGTCGAACTGCGTGACGGTGTCGTCGCCGCCGCGTGCCGGCACCCCGTCGAATCCGTTGGCGTTGGGCCGGACCCGGTACACCTCCCGGTTCACACCATCGATCAGGTACAGGTCGCCCCGGGTGGGGTCGTAGGCGAGGTCCTCGGCATCGCGGCCGCCGAACACCCGGGTGTCGAACGAACCGATGCTGTCGTCGCCGGTCCCGTGGCGACCGTCGGCACCGGGCACGAACCGGTAGACCTCGTCGTCGTCGTCGTCCGACGTGAACAGCGCGTTGGCGGCCGGGTCGAAGGCGACGCCGGTGGGCTCGTCGCTGACGGCGGTGGTGACGCCTGTGTCGGCCAGCACCCCGCTGCGGGTGAGCTGGAACAGGTTGGCGCCCTGGAAGATCGTCATCTCGTCGACCTCGCCGTCGCTCACGACGAGCCGGTCCTGGCTGGGCATGTAGGCGACGCCCGACGAGTCGGGGCTCGGTGGCGAGAGCGTCGACAGGTTGCTGGTGGCGACGAGGGTCGACTCGGCGCCGGCCGCCATGGCCACCGGCGCGAGCGTGGCCTCGACCAGGCGCGTGCTGCCCGGGGCATCGTCACGATCGACCAGGTAGAGGCTCTGGACATCGGCCGCGTCCGTCGTGTCGGCGGAGGGCGCGAAGACCATGTCCGACGGGGACCTGAGCTCGGCACCGCGGAGGTCGACCGTGCGCCGCAGCGTCCCCGTCCCGTCGATGGCGTAGAGACGGTCGGCGAGGAGGTACACGAAGCCGTCGACGGGGTTCGGGGCGATGGCGCGGAACTCGCCGGGACCGACGCCGCGCAGGGACAGGACGTGGGGCGGCTCGGGGGCCACGTCGGGGGCGTCGGCGAAGACCGCCATCGCGGTCCCGCCGTCGACGAGCGAGAACCAGCGCCCGGTCGCGGGGTCCGACTCGGCAGCGACGACGTCGTCCACATCGCTTCGCAACGGACGGGCCGTCGCGCGCGCGTCACCGCCCCGCGTGACGGACACGACGCCGTCCTCGGCGACCGCGGTGAGGCGTCCCGCGCCGGGGTCGGCCGTCATGGTGGCCGGTGCCGGCCGCCCGGGCAGCGGCGCCTCGGCGAACGAGTCGCCGGCGGCATCCGTCGACGCCACCTGGTCGCCTCGAGGACTCGACACCACGAGTCGCCGGTCGGCCGGATCGAAGGTCACGCCGCCGAGCGCATCGACCCCGAGCTCCGCTGGTGACGTGGTGCGCAGCGCCGTGGCGGCGTCGTTCGGGGCCTGGGCACGGGCGGGAGGGGCGGACGTGCCCACCTGCAGCACCAGGGATGCCGCACCGACGACCAGGGCGCCAGCGGCAGCGCCGCACCGCCTGCGGCGCACGATCATGTGCTCAATCCGACCGCTGAACAGGACCTGGCGAGTCACGGCCATGACGGCCCCCTCTCCTAAGCCTCGGTGTCCGCCCTCAGGCAGGAGGCACGCCGCCACGCGTCAGAAGTCCGCCGGGGAGGTGACGGCGCTCTCATGGTCGCGCAACCGGCATGGAAGGGGAACCCCTCGACGGCGCGCGCCGTTCCGCCGGGCGGGCGCCCGGCACTCCTCAGGTGATGTGGGCGACGACGAGTCCGACGGCGTCGGCGAGCCGCCCGTCCTCGTTGCCGACCTCGATCCGCTGCGTGCCGAGCTCGAGCCCGTGGCGTTCGAGCCAGGCGCACTCGACCTGCTCGAGCAGCCCGACCTGGCGTTCGAGCTCGGCCCGGCGCTCGTCGGCGTCCCGTCGTTCGAGACGACTCTGGCGCCCCGGGCGGACATCCAACCGGGCGAGCGCGGTGTCGACCGACGCGCCGACGATGATCAGCACGTCCGGCCCCAGTCCGGCGACGCCAGGGCTCGAGGCGAGGAGGCAGGCGCGCCAGTCGGCCCCGTCGTAGCCGATCGAGCAGATCTCCTGAACGATCCCCTGGTCGAACACGTGTATCCCGGGGCGGCGCCGGGCCTGCCGGTACAAACCGCGCACCGCGAGCCAGTTCAGCGCCCTGTGGAGCAGGTCGCGCCGCGACTGGCCCGAGCGGCGGATGGCCGCCACGACGCGGGCTGACTCGACCGGGGCGCGAGCAACTTCGCGCGACGCGATCAATACCTTCGCCCCGACGCGCTGGCCGAGCGGCCGGGTCGCGGCCACTGCGGCCAGAGGCAACGTCACGTCGAGTCCACGGGCTCCGAGGCGCTCGGCGACGCCGCTGGCGATCAGCGACTTTCCGGCACCCGGCAGACCGCACAGCTCGACCGTGCGGGCGTCGACCTCGGGTCGCACAGGGTGAACCGTAGTGGTCCGGGCAGCCGGCGGGCCCGCACCGGTGCCAGCTAGAGATACGCGCCGAGGGCGAGGACCACCAGGGTGAGCGTGGCGAGGACGGCGAGCAGCGGCCAGACGAACCGGAGGTACCGGCCGTAGGGGACACGGGCGATGGCCAGGCCGCCCATGACCACGGCGGACGTCGGCGTCACCATGTTCAGCAGCCCCGAGGCGCTCTGGTATGCGGTGACCACGAGGCTGCGGTCCGCACCCGCGAAGTCGGCGAGAGGCGCCATGATCGGCATCGCCACCGTCGCCAGGCCCGACGACGACGGGATGAGGACCGACAGCGGCAGGAACAGCACGTACATCACGACCGCGAACCCTGCCTCGCCCACGTCGCCCAGCGCCTCCTCCGCCCAGTGGAGCACCGTGTCGGTGATCTGGCCGTTGTTCATCACCACCGTGATGCCCCGCGCGATCCCGATGATCAGCGCGACCCCGAGCAGGTCGCGGGCGCCGTCGACGAAGGTCGAGGTCAGCTCGCTCTCGCCCATGCGGCCGACCAGTCCGATGAGGATGGCGAACAGCAGGAACGACGCCGTCATCTCGGGGAACCACCACCACAACGTCGGCAGCCCGATGCTCAGGTCCTCCCAGGGGATGACCCCGTAGATCATCACGAGGAACGCGCAGCCGAACAGGGCCAGGATCACCTTGTGCCGGCCCGTCATCAGCACCGCGGTGCCGGAGGCCCCGTCCGGGCCGGCCGCGAACTGGCGCTCGTTGGCCTCCTTCATGTCGTAGACGATGGAGGCAGTCGGGTCGCGCCGCACCCGGTCCGCGTAGCGGAGCACGAACCAGATGCCGACGACGAGGCTGAGGACCAGCAGCACGAGTCGGAGCCCGAGGCCCTCGCTGAGCGGGACGTCGGCGAAGCCGGACGCGATCCCCGTGGCGAACGGGTTGACGGTCGAGCCGAGCACCCCGATTCCGGCGCCGAGCAGGATGACGAGCGCCCCCACCGCGGCGTCGTAGCCGGCGGCGATCATCACCGTGATGACCAACACGTAGAACGCCAGGCTCTCCTCGGCCATGCCGAAGGTGGTGCCCCCGAGCGCGAACACCGTCATCAGGATCGGGATCAACCACCGCTCGCGTCCGTCGAGGCGCCGCACGAGCCGGGCGATCCCGGCCTGTATGGCGCCGGTCCGCATCGTGATGGCGATGAACCCGCCGATCACGAGGATGAACAGCGCGACGTCGATCGCCCCGAACAGCGTGCCGCCGTTGAACACGTCGACCTGGCCGGTGTCCGGGTCCTCGATCCCGTAGAGGCCGTTGATCGGCGCCTCCAGCGAATCGACCACGATGCGCGAGGGGGTGGAAGGCACCTCCTCGTAGGTGCCGGGAACGGGCGAGCCGTCGGCGTCGAGGGTGTAGCGCCCGGCCGGGATGATCCAGGTGGCGAGCGCGGTGATCACGATCAGCCCGAACAGGATCGTGTAGGCCGACGGGAGCGTGAACCTGCTCCGGTGGTCGCCGGCGCCGTCCCCCGGGGGTGTGCCCTCGGCGCTGGCCTCGGACCCACCGGGTACCTCGCCGGCGTCGACGTCACTCGACATGGCTCCCTCCTTGGACGACCGCCGCAGCGTCCTCGGGGTCGGGGACCCGGCCGCCGACACCCGGGTCGTTGCGGGCCCAGGCGAGGAGGGCGACGATGGCGAGAGCCGCGACCGCGACAAGCAGCCAGCGTCCGGCCCCGGAGCGAGAGCCCGGCTCGTCCGTCATCGCCTACACCGGATCTCGCAGGAGGGGGCAGGTCATGCAGTGCCCGCCGCCGCGGCCCTTGCCGAGCTCGAACCCCTCGATCTCCAGCACCTCGATGCCCGCCTCCCGCATCTTGGCGATGGTGTACGTGTTGCGCTCGTAGGCGACGACCACGCCGGGCTCCAGCGCGACGACGTTGTTGCCGTCGTCCCACTGCTCGCGCTCCTGCTGGTACCGGTCGCCGCCGGTCTCCACGATGTGGAGCTTCGGAACCCCGAGCGCATCGGCGACCGCCGAGGCGAAGTCGTCCTCGACGGTGACGTGGAACCCACCCTCGGGCCCTCCGGGGCGCAGGCTGATCGCCCGGATGTTCGGGACGACGGCGGGGTACGCCGTGGCCTTGTCGTGGTCGAGCAGCGTGAACACCGTGTCGAGGTGCATGTGGGCCCGGTCCTTGGTCATCACGCAGGCGATGACCCGTTCCGCGGCCCCGGCGGCGAACAGGGCCTTCGCCACCTGCTCGATCATCCGGGCCTGGGACCGTTCGCTCATCCCGATGAGGACCGTGCCGTTGCCGATCGGCATCACGTCCCCACCCTCGAGGGACGCCAGCCCGAAGTCCGTCGTCTCCAGCCGCCCGTCGGCGCCCGCGGCCGGATACCAGAACGAGAACTCGGCCTCGGCGAACATCGGGTGGGCCCGGTAGATGGCGGCGACGTTGTACGCCTCACGGCGGCGGGCCGGCCAGAACATCGGGTTGACGGTGACCCCGCCGTAGATCCAGCACGACGAGTCGCGGGTGAACAGGGTGTTGGGCAGGGGCGGCAACACGAACGTGCCCGGGTCGTCCATGGCGGCACCGATCAGTGACCTCCCGGCTGCGGCGGCCACGTCGAGGTCGGCTTCTGCCACCGTCAGACCGCCGATCAGGTGCGTGGCCAGCTGATCGGGCTTCATCTCCGACAGGAGGGACCGCACGTCGTCGACCAGCGACCACCCGACCGTGTGCTCGGACGCCACCAGCTCGATGAGCCTGTCACGACCCTCGTCGCTGGCTGCCAGCGCCTCGGCGAGCAGGTCCGAGAGCAGGTGCACCTCGACCCCCCGGGACCGCATGAGCGACACGAACGCATCGTGCTCCTGCTGGGCCCGTTCGACCCAGAGCACATCGTCGAACAGCAGGTCGTCGTGGGTCGACGGTGTCAGGCGCCGCAGGCTCAGGTCCGGGCGGTGGACCATCACCTTGCGGAGCCGCCCGACCTCCGAATGCACCCCGAACTGGGTCATCGCACGTCCTCTCTCATCGCCGCGAGCGACACGGTGGTGCCGGCACGGCCCTCCACGATCTCCTCGATCTCGTCCAGCGCCCCGATGGCGGCGCGCTTGCCCGTCGCGTCGACGAACCGGGTGGCGGCCTCGACCTTCGGCCCCATCGATCCGGCCGCGAAGGGCCGGGCGCGCAGCTCGTCGGGCGTGACGTGGTCGAGCCGGTGCTGGTCCGCGGTCCCCCACCCGTCATAGACGCCGTCGACGTCGGTGGCCATCACCAGCAGGTCCGCGCCGACCTCACGGGCAAGCAGCTCGCTGGCGAGGTCCTTGTCGATCACCGCCTCGACGCCGGCGAGCGTGCGGTCCTCGCCCGGCACCCAGGTCGTCGGGATGCCGCCTCCGCCGGTGCAGATCACGAGGACGCCCTTGTCGAGCAACCACCGGATGGGGCGGATCTCGAAGATCCGCTGGGGCGCCGGCGACGGGACGACCCGCCGGAGGTGCTCACCATCGCGCTTGAACACCCATCCCTTGGCAGCGATCAGCTTCTCGGCCTCGGCGTCGTCGTAGATGGGGCCGACGAACTTGGTGGGGTCGGCGAAGCCAGGGTCGTGCGGGTCGACCTCGATCATCGTGAGAACGGTGGCCAGCGGCACCTCGGCCGGGAGCAGGTTCCCGAGCTCCTGCTCGATCAGGTAGCCGATCATCCCCTCGGTCTGCGCACCGAGCATGTCGAGCGGGTAGGGGTCGACCGCCGTGTACGCCGCCGCCTGGAGGGCCAGCAGCCCGACCTGCGGGCCGTTGCCGTGTGACAGCACGAGCTGATGGCTCGCGGCCAACGGCGCGAGGGACCGGGCCGCTGTCCGGACGTTCGCGCGCTGGACCTCGGCGGTCATCGGCTCACCCCGCTTGAGCAGTGCGTTGCCGCCGAGGGCGACCAGGATGCGCATGCCGCACTCAGCTCCCGAGCGTGGCGACGAGGAGCGCCTTGATGGTGTGCAGACGGTTCTCCGCCTGGTCGAACACGATGCTCGCGGTCGACTCGAACACCTCGGCGGTGACCTCGAGCCCGTCGGCCATGCCCGTGTGCTCCATCATCTCCCGACCGACCGTCGTGTTGGGGCTGTGGAAGGCCGGGAGGCAGTGCATGAACTTCGCGCGCGGGTTGCCGGACTTCTCCAGCAGCGCTGCGTTCACCTGGTACGGGCTCAGCAGGCGAACGCGTTCCTCCCACACGTCCTTGGGTTCGCCCATCGACACCCACACGTCGGTGTGGATGAAATCGGCTCCGGCGACCGCGGCCCCGACGTCGTCGCCGATCGTCACCCGCGCCCCGGTGCCCTCGGCGATGTCCCGGGCCATCTTCACCACCTCGTCGGGTGGCGCGAGCGAGGCGGGCCCGGCGAGGCGCACGTCCGCGCCCATGAGCGCCCCCATCACCAGGAGAGACCGTCCCATGTTGAACCGGCAGTCGCCGACGAACGCGTAGGCCATGGCGTCGTAGGGCTTGCCGGAGGCCTCGTGCATGGTCAGGAAGTCGGCCAGCATCTGGGTCGGGTGCCACTCGTCGGTGAGGCCGTTGTAGACGGGGACGCCGGCGTGGGCCGCCAGCTCCTCGACGTCGGACTGGTGGTTCCCGCGGAACTCGATCGCGTCGAACATCCGGCCCAGCACCCTGGCGGTGTCGGCCACCGACTCCTTGTGACCCATCTGCGACCCGGACGGGTCGAGGTAGGTGACGTGGGCGCCCTGGTCGAATGCGGCGACCTCGAACGCCGATCGGGTACGGGTCGAGGTCTTCTCGAAGATCAGCGCGATCTCCTTGCCGCGGAGCCGCTCGACCTCCGTCCCGGCGTACTTCGCGGTCTTGACCGCCTCGGAGAGCTCCAGGAGGTGGCGCAACTCCCGGGGGGAGAAGTCGACCTCCTTCAGGAAGCTGCGGTTGCGCAGGTTCAGCATGTGGGCCCCTCAGATCCCGAGCAGCTTCGCCTTCGCGGCCGCGAACTCGGCGTCGGTCAGGACACCCTGGTTCCGCAGCGAGGCGAGCCGCTCGAGCTCAGCCGTCATGTCGCCGCCGCCACCGCCCACCGGGGCAGCGGGCGCGGGCGGGGGCGGTGCCGCGTACGGGGCCTGCTGCTCGTACTCCTGCTGCTGCCACCGCTCGGCCTGGCGGCGCGACACGCGGTTGGACACTGCCGTCGCCGTGCCGGCGACCACCGCCGTGCGGGCCATTCCACGGATCAATCCCATCGTCTGCTCCTCACGCGCTGTGCGCGTCCTCGCGGACCATTTCCACGACGTCGGACGGCACCCGGAACTGGTCGACGAGCTCGCCACCGGAGTCCCGCACCGCCTCGATGAACGGCACCGCCCACAGGTTCTCGACCGCGACCACCGCCACCGAGCTGCCGGGGTCGATGCCGGCCGCCACGTCCTCGACATCGTCCGCGTCGAGCAGCCCGCCACCGAGCTGACCGTCAACGTCGACGAACGCGGGGTGCAGGACCGAGTCGAGACCGGCCAGCTCGACCGAGCTCACCGTCCCATCGTCATCCTTCGCGACGAACAACACGTCCACCACCCGCACGAGCCCGCGCACCACCAGGTCGCGCAGGGCAGGGGCTATCGCCCCGTTGAACTGACTCCCGGGAAAGGCCAGCATGACCACGTCAATCGGCCCGCTGCCGGCGTTGTCACCGTCCATGCGCATCTCCGTTCGCCTCGGTCGTGCGAGCATGGTCCTGTCAACAGGGGCTGGGGCTCCCCACCCCAACGCGGGTAGATCCCGCCCGTCACAGGATCGCGCCCCGAGACCACCCTCCGTGGGGTGGCGCCAGGGAGACCGGCCCGGGGCGAACATGGTCCCATCGACACCGGCGACGTGAACCCTGATCTCGTGGAGTACGTGGTGGTCGTGACCCCTGACGTGGCGTCGCTTGCCGCGCTGGTCCCCGCCATGGCCGATCTCGTCGCCGACGGCCAGATCCGCCTCCTCGACGTCGCCGTCGCCGTGCGGGACGACGACGGTGCGGTCGCGGTGCAGGAGGTGGAGATGGTCGAGATGCTCGCGGGTCTGCGCGACGTCGAGGGCGACGTCGGCGGGCTGCTCAGCCAGCAGGACGTCGCCACGGCGGGCCACGCTCTCCGTCCTGGCACCGCGGGACTGGTCGTCCTGATCGAGTCCCGGTGGGCGGAGCCGCTCTCCGAGGCCGCCCGCGGTGTCGGCGGCCATGTCGTCGGCGGTGAGCGCATCCCGCCCCGTTGGGTCGCCGACGCGCTCGTCCGGCGGCGCGCTGGCGACGAGCCGGAGCCTTCCTGACATGCGACGGGTGCGACCCGTCCGCCGCGCCGAGGCCGACCTCGTGCCCCGGCCGCCGCTGGGGGCGCTCGACGCCGTGTGCGGCGGAGGGCCCCCTGGTCTGGCGCCACCGGACCAGGTCGACGAGCTCACCGACCTGTGGCGCCGCGGGCTGCTGACGCGGGCCTTGTTCGAACACCAGCGGAACCTCGTGCTCGAGGCCTGGGCCCGGCGCGACTAGGGCTGTCGGAGCACGTCCGTCATGGACCGCGCCAGCTCGGCCGCCTCGGCGCGAGAGCCGACTCCGAGCTTGCGGTAGATGGCCTTGAGGTGGAACTTCAGCGTGTTCACCGAGACGTAGCGCTCGTCGGCGATCTCCCGGATGGTGAGGCGGCTCGGCAGGAACCGGAGGATGTCGCGCTCCCGCTCGGTGAGGGGCTCGACCAGGTCGATCCGCGTCGTGAGGCCCGGATCGCGGCCCGTCGCTCGTCGGCGCAGCCGGTCGAGCCACTCCGGGGAGGCCCGCCACGCGCCGTGCTCGACCAACTCGACCGCTTCGTGTCCCTCCGATGCCACCGACTGGAGCATCCCGTGAGCGGTCGCCGTCTCGACGGCGGTCTCGACGCAGCGCGACGCCTCGTCGGCGTCTGTCAGAGCTCGTCCTCGGAGGAGCCCGAGGACGACCTCATGGCGCGGGCAACGCGGCACGCATCGGGCGAGGCCGGCGCGGGCCTCGGTCCGACGTCCGGCGGCGAGGTCGACGCGAGCTGTGCACACAGCGCGCCAGAACGGGTCCTCCACCCGCTCGGCCCAGACGGCGGCGACATCGAGGTCCCCGGTGGCGACAGCCAGAACGACACCGGAGCGGGCGAGCCACGACCACCCGCCGGGGCCGAACGACTCGGTCTCGACCAGCGCGATCCCATCCGTGAGCGCCCGCCGCGCCCCCTCGACATCCCCCGCGTCGACGTGCGCAGCGATGAGCTCGGCGGAGGCGAGCACTCGACAGACGAGCATGGTCTCGGCGGGAGTCGAGGCGATGGACGTGAGCTCCGATATGGCCCGCTGGAGGTCACCGAGCTCTCGATGCGCGATCGCCTCGGCGACCGCCAGCTCCCCCCGCAGGATCGTCATGACGGTGATCTCGGCCGATCGGCGGACCCCCGCCACCACCCGGAGGGCGTCCGCCGGGCGGCCGGCGAGCGCCAAGCCCAGCGCCCGTGTTCCTTCGAGCGCGAGCCGCCGCTCCGGTAGACGGCCGAGCGCTCGTTCGCCCTCGCGGACGTCGTCGTCGTCCTCGTCCCATCGCTCGGACAGCGCCACCTCACGAGCCACCATGTTCCAGCCGAAGCGGCCGAGCGGATCCTGCCACCAGCTCTGACCCAGCTCGGCCATGCCGCGACGGGCCAGCAGGCCGCCCTCGTCCCAGTACCCGCAGACGGTCGCCGCCATCGACCGCAGCATGACCAGCCGGGCCCGAGTGGCGGCGCCAGGCTCGGCCCTGTCCGCCCACCAGATCATCTCCTCGACGAGCTCCACGAACCGCGCTCTGCTCACGAGCAGGTGGCTCCAGGTGTAGTCGACCATCGCATCGAGGTCGTCTGTGGCCTCCTCGATCGGTATCGCGGCGATGGTGCGGCGAACGGTCGCTTCCCGGCCGCTGTCGTAGAGCTCGCTGTGGGTGGCGCCGAGCAGACGAAGCGCGTCACGCGTCCGCCCTGCCGCGAGCCAGTGATCCAGTGCCTTCGGGATCTCGCCGCTGTCCTGGAACCAACGCGCGGCGCGAGCGTGCCGCTCGGCCAGGCGTTCGGGTGCGTTGCGCTCGAGCTCGTCCAGCAGAGCCCGACGCACGAGTGCGTGCAGCTCGAACCAGCCCGAGTGGCCGAGCCGGCTCACGAACAGACCCTCCGCCTCGGCTCGCAGGAGGAGTGCACCGGCGTGCTGCTGGCCGGTGAGCGCTCGGGCGAGGCTCCCGCTGACCCGCTTGACCACCGCGATGTCGAGCAGCACGTCGACGAGCTCGTGGTCCACCGACGCCAGGATCTCGCTCCAGACGTAGTCGTCCACGAGCACGTCGTCGCCCGGCGACCGGACAGGGGCATCGCCCCGAGCCTGCTCGGCTCGGGCGGCCAACGCGGCGAACTGCAGACCTGCGGCCCAGCCCTCGGCCTGCGCCGCGGCGGCCTCGATCCACGGCGCGGCCTGCATCGGTGCCACACGCCCCAGCATCTCGCGAGACTCGTCGAGCGAGAACCGCAGTTCGGCGAGATGCACCTCGCCGAGCTGGCCCCGCGCCCGGATCCGACCCAACGGGAGGTCCGGCTGTCGGCGCGACAGCCCGACCACGCGGAGCCACGACGGCAGGTGCAGGAGGAAGAGCGCCAGAGCGGGCGCGACGTCCGCGCCGACGAACTGGAGGTCGTCGACGACGAGGACGACGGGCGGCCCCACCCGACCATCCAGCGCGTCGAGCAGGTGGTCGACGACGCCGTCGGCCCCACCCGGCCGTTGCAGCCGTGCCAGGGCCACCCCCGTGCACCCCGGAGCGAGCCGCTCGAGCGCGGTGATGACACCCGCCCAGAACTGGGACGGATCCTGGTCGGACTCGTCGAGGGACAGCCAGCCGGTGTCAGCTTCCCGATCCGACGCCCAGCCCGCCAGGAGCGTCGTCTTACCGACGCCGGCGGGGGCCACGACCAGGGTCAACGGGCACATGATCGCCTCGTCGAGGAGCCCCAGCAGGCGCGGGCGCCTCACGTAGTGGTCGGGGACGACAGGGACCCGGAGCTTGGCCTTGAGCAACGGCGATGCCGGCGTCCCCGACAGTGGTTGGCCGCTCGAACCGCCGGCGTCGCCCATCCGAATCCTCCGCCTCAGGGGGAGTTTGCTCACACAGAGCGTAGCGAGCATCACTCTTCGGTGTGTACCGGATCGCGTTTCGCCGCCCCTGTGACCACCCTCCGAGGGTGGCACCCGGGCGGGACCACCCCGGGTGGGGTGGTGCCGCCCACCCCAGGACGTCCGAACGTCGAGGCGCTCACCGAACGGCGATGCACGAGGAGGCCCCGTGAGCGACACCAGTGGCGCGGATCGTGCCGAGACACTCCGGACCCCGGCACGTGGCTGACTCCGGCACCCCGACGCTCACCGTGGCTGCGGCGACCGACGAGGTCGGACGCGAGCCGGTCGAGTGGTACCCGCTGACCGCGGAGGACGCCTGCGGCCGCCTCGACGTCGACCCCGCCGTCGGGCTCGACGCGCACGAGGTGGTCGAGCGCCGCGAGCGCTACGGCGCCAACAAGCTCGACGAGGAGGCCGCCGAGCCGGGCTGGAAGGTGTTCCTCCGCCAGTACCACGACCTGATGCAGCTGGTGCTCGTCGGTGCGGCCGTCGTCAGCATCATCGCGCTGCAGGACATCTCGACCGGCCTGGTGGTCCTCGGCATCACGGTGGTGAACGCCCTGATGGGCGTCCACCAGGAGGGCAAGGCGGCCGCCAGCGTGGCCGCACTCCGCCAGATGTTGATCATCACGGCCCGCGTCCGGCGGGGAGGCGAGGTCGTCGAGGTCCCGGCCGAGGACCTCGTGCCGGGCGACATCGTGAGCTTCGAGGCGGGCGACAAGGTCCCCGCCGACGGGCGACTGCTCGTCGCGGCGACCTTGGAGATCGAGGAGGCCGGCCTCACCGGCGAGAGCACGCCCGTGCCGAAGAGCCTCGAAGCGGTGGCCGGGGACGATGTGCCACTCGGCGACCGCCTCGACATGGCCTACATGAACTCCCAGGTCACCCGTGGCCGGGGCGAGATGGTCGTGACGGCCACCGGCATGGACAGCGAGGTCGGGCACATCTCCGGGATGCTGAGCGGGGTCGAGCAGGAGAAGACCCCGCTCACCCGTCAACTCGACCAGCTCACCGTTCTCATCACCGTCATGGCGGCCGCGGCCCTGGTGCTGATCGTCGTCCTCGGCCTGGCGCGCGGCGACGAGTTCGACGACCTGTTCCTCGTCGGCATCAGCCTCGCCATCTCCGCCATCCCCACCGGCCTCCCCGCGGTCGTCACCTACCTCCTGTCGGTCGGCACCCGGGACCTGGCCAGCAAGGGTGCCATCGTCAAGCGGCTGCGATCGGTCGAGACGCTCGGGTCGACCTCCGCCATCTGCTCGGACAAGACCGGCACGCTCACGCTCAACCAGATGACCGCCCGGGAGCTGGTGCTCGCCGGCCGCCGCTACCAGACCGACGGTGAGGGCTACTCGACCACGGGACACATCCTGCGGGTCGCCGGCGACACCGACCTGTCGATGGAGCCGTTCATGTTGCCGATGGCGCTGGCCAACGACGCCGTCATCCGCGACGGTGCATGCGTCGGGGACCCCACAGAGGGCGCACTGGTGGTGCTGGCCGCGAAGAGCGGGCTCGACGTCGAGGAGACCCGGCGGGTGCTCCCCCGCCTCGCCGAGGTCCCCTTCGACGCCGAGTACAAGCTGATGGCGACGTTCCACGAGATCGAGGACGGCGGCCGGACCGTGGTCCGGTGCTTCGTGAAGGGAGCCCCCGACGTCCTGCTCGCGCGATCGACGCACTACCTCGACGTCGACGGGACGCGCCAGGAGATGGCCGGGGAGGCGGCGTCCCGGGTCGTCGCGGAGAACGATCGCATGGCCGGCGAGGGGCTGCGGGTCCTCGCCGTCGCCCGCCGCGACTTCGACCCCGCCACGTTCGATCCGCGGGCGGACCTGCTCGCGCTGGTCTCCGAGCTCGAGCTCCTGGCGCTGATCGGCATCGTCGACCCGCCGCGCAAGGAGGCCAAGGATGCCATCGCCCTCTGCAAGGACGCCGGCATCCGGGTGCGGATGATCACCGGCGACCACGCCACCACCGCAGCCGCCATCGCCGGCCAGCTCGGCATCGAGGGCGAGGCGCTGACCGGGGCCGAGTTCGCCGCGCTCCCCGACGACGAGCTGCGGGCGCGGGTCGACGACATCGGCGTCGTCGCCCGTGTCGCTCCGGAGGACAAGGTCCGCCTCGTCAGCATCCTCAAGGGCGAGGGGAACATCGTGGCGATGACGGGCGACGGCGTGAACGACGCGCCGGCTCTGGCCCGTGCCGACATCGGCGTCGCCATGGGTATCACCGGCACCGAGGTGACCAAGGACGCCGGCGAGATGATCCTCACCGACGACAACTTCGCCACGATCGTGGCGGCGGTCGAGGGCGGCCGGGGCCTCTACGACAACCTGATGAAGTACGTCCGGGTCCAGATGATCATGCTGGCCGGCTTCATCCTCACCTTCGTCGGCGCGGGCGTCTTCGAGATCGCCGGCGGCGTCCCGCTGCTGCCGCTCCAGATCCTGTGGATCAACTTCGCCATCGACGTGCTGCTGGCGGTCGGTCTCGGTTTCGACGCGCCCAGCACGGGGCTCATGCGGCGGCGACCCCGGTCGCCGGACGAGCCGGTGATCCCGCCGAAGCTCGGCGTGCGGCTCGGTATCGCCGGCCTGCTCGTCGCCATCGGCACCCTGGCCGTGGTGGCCTGGGGCGAGGACCGCTACGGGCTCGCCGTCGCCACGACGATGGGCCTCGTCACCACCTCGCTGCTGCACGTGGCCGCGGCGCTGGAGTGGCGGGACCCGCGCGCAAGCGTCCTCCGCCGCGAGACCATCGCCAACGGGCGGTTCAACCTGCTGATGCTGGGCGCCGTCGCCCTGACCCTGCTGGTCACCACCGTGGCGCTGCTCCAGAGGGTCTTCGACACGGTCGACCTGAACGGCGACCAGTGGCGTGCCTGCCTCGTGGCCGTCGGCGCCTACGTGGCGCTCACCGAGGTGGGCAAGCTCGTGCTCCGCCGGATCGACCCCGAGGGCGTGTGATGACCGACATCGACCACACTCCGACCGCCCGCGACGCAGTCAGGCGCGACCTGGTGGTCGAGCCCGGCTCGCTGGCGGATCTCGCCGGCCGGTCCACCACCTGGACGGGTGGCGGCGAGTATGCCGGGCTCTCGGCCCGGGAGCTCGATGCCGCGGCCAAGGAGTTCCTCGCACGCGGGGTCGAGCGGCTGGCCGACGCCCAGGAGCTCCTGTGGGCGAGCGACACCTACGCAGTGCTCCTCGTGTTCCAGGCGATGGACGCCGCGGGCAAGGACTCGACGATCAAGCACGTCATGTCGGGGGTCAACCCCCAGGGCGTCGACGTCGTGTCCTTCAGGAAGCCGTCGAGCGAGGAGCTCGACCACACCTTCCTCTGGCGCACGTCCAAGGCCGTTCCGCAACGGGGACGGATCGGGATCTTCAACCGGTCGCACTACGAGGAGGTGGTGGCCGTCAAGGTGCACCCCGACTGGTTCGACCAGCAGCAGCTGCCCCGAGGCGAGCGCGGGGCGGCCCTGTGGCTCGATCGCTACGACGACATCAACGCCTTCGAGCGGCACCTCGACCGCAACGGCACGAAGGTCGTGAAGTTCTTCCTCCACGTGTCACGGGCCGAACAGAAGCGGCGGTTCATGGCACGGCTCGACAACCCCGGGAAGCTGTGGAAGTTCAACGCCGCCGACGTGGCGGAGCGGGCCCGCTGGGACGAGTACATGGCGGCCTACGACGACGCCCTGACCTCCACCTCCACGCCGTGGGCGCCCTGGCACGTCATCCCAGCAGACCACAAGCACGTGATGCAGGCGCTGGTGGCTGCGGTGGTCGCCGACACGATCGAGGGCCTCGACCTGCGGTGGCCCACCGTCTCCGAGGCCACCCGCGCCGCAAACGACCGGGCGCGCGACGCCCTCGACACCGAGTCCGACAACTGACCAACCCACGGAGGTAACGCACCATGCTCGCAGCCGAGTTCGGCACCGGCCAGGTCTTCTGGTCGATGCTGTGGTTCTTCCTGTTCGTCATCTGGCTCTGGCTACTGATCACCGTCTTCGGAGACATCTTCCGGAGCCGTGACCTTTCGGGCTGGAGCAAGGCCCTGTGGTCGATCTTCATCATCGTCCTGCCCTACCTGGGCGTCTTCGCCTACCTGATCGCGCGAGGCGGCAAGATGCAGGAGCACGCCGTGCGAGAAGCCGCATCGCAGGAGGCCGCCTTCCGCGACTACGTCCAGGACGTCGCTGGCAGCGCCGACGGCGGCGGCACGATCGGCGAGATCACCAAGCTCGCTGATCTGCGGGACAAGGGCGTTCTCACCGAGGACGAGTTCCAGGCGGCCAAGGCCCGGGCGCTCGGGTGACGTGACGGACCGGCTCGACATCAGCGGCGCCCCGGAGGGCCCGGGGAGCCCGCGCCTCGGGCTCCTGCTGGCGATGGCGATGTTCGTGCTGGTCGTGGACACGTCCCTGATGAACGTGTCGATCTCGGCGGTCGTCCGGGATCTCGACACCACCGTCAGCGGCGTCCAGTCGGCGATCGCACTGGAAGCGCTGGTGTCCGCCGCGTTCATCCTCATCGGCAGCAAGATCGGCGACCTGTTCGGACGCAAGCGGGCGTACGTCCTGGGCCTCCTCGGCTACGCCACCGGCGCCGTGGCCATGACGCTCGCTCAGGGCCTGACCGCCATCATCGTGTTCTGGGCGATCGTCGGCGGGCTCGGCGCGTCGCTGCTGCTGCCGGCCATGCAGTCGCTGGTCCACGGGAACTTCGAGGGGCCCGCCCAGCGGAAGGTGTACGCCCTCGTGGGGGCCGCGGCGGCCGTGGCGGCGGCCGTCGGTCCCCTGCTCGGCGGGTTCATCACCACCTACCTGTCATGGCGGGTCGCGTTCGCCCTCGAGGCGGTGATCATTGCGATCGTGCTGTCCGGCCTCGGGCTCGTGCGGGACGCGCCCTACACCGGACCCCGGGTGATCGACCCCGTGGGTGCGGCCCTGTCGGTGATGGGGATGGGTGGGATCGTGCTCGGGATCCTGGTGTGGCAGGAGGGCGGCGAGGCCGTGGGCGCGCTGGTGCTCATCGGCCTGGCGGCACTGGGCGCGCTGGTCCGCTGGCTCGTGCGCGGCAAGGCACGGGGT
>DASUQS010000191.1:0-37363 GCA_036280455.1 Acidimicrobiales bacterium | reverse complement strand
ATGCCCGCAGGAGCGTGGGTTCCAGGCCCTTGGTGGCATCGCCCGCGAGCGGCACACACGCGTCGTCGCAGACCAACGCCTTGGCCTCGGAGTGGTCGAGGATGTAGCGCACCTCGGGAGGTGCGAGCCGCCAGTTGATCGGCATGGCGATGGCGCCGACGTGGTTGGCGGCGAAGATCGTCTCGAGCATCTCGGGGCAGTTGTACGAGAGCAGTCCGACCACGTCGCCACGCCCGATGCCACGCTCGGCCAGCCCGGTGGCCAGCGCCGCGGCGCGGCCGGCCATCTGGCCGTACGTGATCGTCTCGCCCTCGAACACCGTGATCGGCTTGTCGGGGGCGCGGGTGGCGTGGTGGGCGAGCACCGCGCACCAGTTCACGTCCGCCTGCATCGTCTGTTCCCCGGTCACGACCCCGGCTGCCCCCTCCTGCGCGCTGCTCGCGCTTTGTACCGATCGTTCCAGCCTATACACGTGGTGCGACCTGGTGGGCACTAGCGTCGGCGCCATGCCCCGGGCCGACGCGCGCGACGCCCCCCGACGCAACCCGAAGTGGCAGGCCCGCCTCGAGGCCATCATCGACACGTCCGCCCGGGTGTTCGCTCGGCAGGGCTACCACGCCACCGGCATCAACGAGCTGTGCGAGGCCAACGATCTCGGCAAGGGCGCGCTCTACCACTACATCGGCTCGAAGGAGGGCCTGCTCGCCGCCATCCACGACCGGGTGATGGACGAGGTGATGCAGGGCGCCGAGCGCGTCGCCCAGGCCGGTGGCTCACCGCCGGCGCAGCTCGAGATGCTGGGCGACGAGCTGCTCGACGTCATCCACCGCTACCCGGACCACGTGTGGGTGTTCCTCCACGAGTTCCCGGCGCTGACGGGGGAGCGGGCCGCCGCGTTCCGCACGCGCCGTCAGCAGTACGAGCGGCGGGTGGAGGCGGTGCTGCGGGCCGGCGTCGAGTCGGGCGACTTCCGCGCGCTCGACCCGTGGCTCACCGCCCGGGCCTGGCTCGGCATGCACAACTACACCTACCTGTGGCTGAAGCCCGGCCACCGCCTGTCGGCCCGCGACGTGGCCAAGCCCTTCGCCGACATCTTCATCCGCGGCATCCAGAACTAGGAGGCCGATCGGGATCACGAGGCCGGGCGGGCAGGTCATTCCACGCGGCCCACGCGGGGCGATTTGGCGCCGGGCCGCGGCTCACGGCCCGGCCGACCGGGATCACGGCGCCGAGTAGCCGCCGTCCACGACCATCGCCGAACCGGTGGTCCAGCGCGAGTCGTCGCCCGCCAGGTACGAGTACGCCCCCACCAGGTCCGCGGCGGCACCGAGCCCGAGCGGGTGCTTGGCCTCGATCGGGTCGAGGGCCCCGGCTGGGAGGTCGTCGTGGATCGCGGAGCGGAACGTGCCCGGGCACACGCAGTTCACCCGGATCCCGTCGCGGGCGTACTCGAGCGCTGCCACCTTGGCGAGCTGGATGACCGCCGCCTTCGTGGCGCAGTAGGGGGCGGCGTGGGACCAGGCGGTGAGCCCGGACACCGAGGCGGTGAGCACGATCGACCCCGCCTTCTGCGGCCGCATGACCCCGACCGCCGCGGTGATGCCGTGGACCGCACCCAGGACGTTGATGCGGAAGGCCCGCTCCCAGTCCTCGGTCGTGAGGTTGTGGATGCGCCCGTTCGGGGAGAGCACGCCGGCGTTGCTGATCAACACGTCCAGCCGCCCGAAGCGCTCGACCGCCAGCTTCACCACGGCCTCGACCTGGCCGGGGTCGCTCACGTCCGCGAGCTGGGTCTCGATGCCGCCCCGTTCGTCGGGCAGCGCGGCGACCGTGGCGTCGAGCGAGGTGTCGCTGACGTCGCTGAGCACGAGATCCGTGGCGGGTTCGCCGGCCAGTCGGGCGGAGATGGCGGAGCCGAGCGCGCCGCCCGCTCCCGTGATGGCGACGACGCGTCGCGCGTCCGGTGTGGCGGTCATACGAGCAGGTAACCCCCGTCGACGGTGAGGACGGTGCCGGTGACGAACGCCGAGGCGTCCGAGGCGAGGAACTGGTAGGCGCCGGCCAGATCGGTGGTCGCGCCCCAGCGCCGCTGGGCCGTGTGGCCGGTGATGGCGGCGGACAGGTCGGCGTTGCGCATCCACCCCTCGGCGAGCGGCGAGTCGAACCAGCCGGGGGCGACCACGTTGACCGTGATGCCGGCGGGGGCGAGGTCGAGGGCGAGGGCCTTGGCCATGCCGGTGAGCGCGGCCTTGGAGGCGCTGTAGGCGGACAGGCCCTTGCGCGGGCGCTCGCCGAGGACCGAGCCGGTGAAGATCAGCCGCCCGCCCTCGCCCATGACCCGGGCCGCGGCGCGGGCGCCGAGGAAGGCGCCGGTGACGTTCACATCGATCACCTGGCGCCAGACGGCGGGCTCGGTGGCGAGCGGGCCACCGACGACGGGGGAGATGCCGGCGTTGGCGATCCACACGTCGAGGCCGCCCCACTCGGCGACCACGGCGTCGGCGACCGCTTCGTTGAACTCCTCGTCGGTGACGTCGCCGCCGAGCACGAGCGACGGCCCGGGCAGGTCGGCGGCGACGGCCTTGAGGTCGGCATCGGTGCGGGCGACGAGCGCCACGTGCGCGCCCGCCTGCGAGAAGGCGTGGGCGAGCAGCGAGCCGAGCCCGCGCCCGGCGCCGGTGATCACGACCCGCTTGCCCCGGACGGCGCCGGGGTCGGGGAACGTCTCGGGGATGTCGATCGGAGCGGTCATCACTTTCCCAGTTTGTACCGACCAGTACAGTACACGTCTCGTGAGCCCCGACCGCCCGTCACCGACCGCCCCCTCGACGCCCGAACTGGTCGAGATGCACCGGCGGATGCTGCTGATCCGCGGGTTCGAGCAGCGGGTGTCGGCCCTGTACCGCGACGGCGAGGTGCCCGGGTTCGTGCACCTGTCGATCGGCCAGGAGGCCTCCGCGGTCGGGGCGTGCTGGCCGCTCGGCGCCGCCGACGTCATCACCTCGACCCACCGCGGGCACGGCCACTGCCTGGCCAAGGGCCTCGACCCGCTCGGCATGTTCGCCGAGCTCATGGCCCGGGACGGCGGCACCAACCGGGGCCGCGGCGGGTCGATGCACATCGCGGACCCGAACATCGGCATCTTCGGCGCCAACGGCATCGTGGCGGCCGGTGTGCCGATCGCGGTCGGTGCCGCCAACGCCGCTCAGCTCCGGGCGGACGGCACCGTGGCGGTGGCGTTCTTCGGTGACGGGGCCGTGGCGCACGGGGCGTTCCACGAGGCCCTGAACCTGGCGGCGGTGTGGGGCCTGCCGGCGGTCTTCTTCTGCGAGAACAACGGCTACGCCGAGTTCTCCCCGGCCGCGACCCAGCACGCGGCGACGCTCGAACAGCGGGCCGCGGGCTACGGCGTCGGCCACGTCGGGGTCGACGGCAACGACGTGGTGGCGACCGCCGCGGTGATGACCGACGCCGTGGCGTTCGTGCGGGCGGGTGGCGGACCGGTGATCGTCGAGGCGGCGACCTACCGCTGGCACGGGCACTACGAGGGCGACCCCGAGCGCTACCGCTCGCCGGAGGAGGTGCGCGAGTGGGAGGAGCGCGACCCGCTGCTCGTCCACGAGCGGCGGCTGCGCGAGGCCGGCGTCGGCGAGGACGAGATCACGGCGCTGGCGTCGACCGTGGCCGAGCAGCTCGACGCGGCGGTGGAGGCCGCCCGCGCCATGCCGGAGCCGCCGGTGTCCGCGCTCGGTGAGTTCGTGGTCCGGGCCCGCCCGGCGGTGGAGGAGCCTCCTCCGGTGCCGGCCGACGCCCCGGTGTTCCGCACGATGGACGCGATCCGCACCGCGCTGGAGGCCGAGCTCGACACCGACGAGAGCGTGTTCGTCGCCGGCATCGACGTGGGGGAGGGCGGCAACGTCTTCGGCCTGACGCGCGGCCTGCGCGACCGGTTCGGCGACCGGGTGCGCGACACGCCGATCTCCGAGACCGCCATCGTCGGCCTCGGCGTCGGGGCGGCGATGGCGGGCATGCGGCCGGTGGTGGAGGTGATGTACCTCGACTTCCTCGGCGTGTGCTTCGACCAGCTGCTGAACCAGGCCGCCAAGCTGCCGTTCATGACCGGGGGAGCGGCCCGGATGGGGCTGACCGTGCGCACCCAGTTCGGCGCGGGGCGGTCGTCGGGCAGCCAGCACTCCCAGAGCCTGGAGGCGCTGCTCGCCCACGTGCCGGGGTTGACCGTGGTGATGCCGTCGACGCCGGCGGACACCTACGGGCTGCTGCGGGCGGCGATCCAGGACCCGAACCCGGTCGTGTTCATCGAGAACCGGCTGATGTACGGGATGAAGGGCCCCCAGCCGCCGGCCGACCACCTGGTGCCGATCGGGCGCTCCGCGGTGGTGCGTCCCGGCACCGATGTCACGGTCGTGTCGGTGTCGCGCATGCTGCACGAGGCGCTGGCCGCCGCCGCAGCGTTGGAGGGGGACGGGATCTCGGTCGAGGTGATCGACCTGCGGACCATCGCGCCGCTCGACACCGCGCCGATCGTGGAGTCGGTCGTCAAGACCAGCCGGCTGCTCATCGCGCACGAGGCGGTCGTGCCGTTCGGCATCGGTGGGGAGATCGCCGCGGTGGTCGGGCGCGAGGCGTTCTGGCACCTCGACGCGCCGATCGAGCGGATCGGCGCCGCCCCGACGCCCCCGCCGTACGCACCGCCGCTCGAGCGGGCGTGGTTGCCGGACCGGGAGGACATCGCCACCGCCATCCGCCGGCTCCTCGCGGTCTGAGGTCCTCGAAGCCCCACCGCCACCAGAGGCTGGTCGCAGGCCCGACGGCGCGGATCGATCTCAGCCCAGCTGCGCGCCGTAGACGTGGTCGACCGTCATCGTCATCAGCACCCGCCGGTCCGCGACCATCACCGACCGGTACTCGTCCCAGTCCGGGTGCTCGCCGGCGGCGGAGCGGTAGTACTCGACCAACGCCTCGACCTCGGGGCCGTGGGGATCACTGCCGGGGCCGGTGAGCGTCGCCGTGCCCTCGGCGGTCGCCCATGCCCGACCGTCGGAGCGGGTGACCTCCAGCGTGGCCCGCGGGTCGCGGCGGAGGTTCGCGGTCTTGGCCCGTCCTTCGGTCATCGAGACGTGGAGGACACCGGCCTCCCGGTCGTAGAACGGCATGACCGGGGACATCTGCGGCCGGCCGTCCGCCTTGATGGTGGCGAGGACGCCGAGCCGGCTCTCGGCCAGCAGCGCCTGCGGATCGAACGATCTGTCGGT
Source organism: Acidimicrobiales bacterium (assembly GCA_036280455.1). GTDB lineage: Bacteria > Actinomycetota > Acidimicrobiia > Acidimicrobiales > VFJN01 > ZC4RG19. Next base: position 32,090 of record DASUQS010000191.1, on the reverse strand, counting down.
CATGTCCGGGACCAACCCCCGACGGGGTGCCGGCGATTCCCGGTCGTTCCCCGAGAGCGCCCGCTGGCGACGACCAGCCAGCCGGGGCGCCCTCGCAGGATGGGATCGGTCAGATGCGGCCCTCGCCCTCGACGTGGGCGCCCTTGTCCACCATGTCCTGGTAGGCCTCGCGCGTGGCGTCGGAGACGGGTTCGGCTCGCTCGGCCGCGTCCTCCTCGCCAGGCGTCGGGCCTCGTCCGGCCTCCGCCTCTCGGACCGTCTCGTCGTCGTCCTTCTCGAACGCGCGCGTCTCGGGGCTGACCTTGTCGTAGCCGGGATCCTGCTCGCTGCCCATCGGGCGTCCTTTCGTCAGATGATCGACGTGGCCATTGGCCCGCCGGTCCGAGCGTGCCCGGTCGGGGCCCGGTTGATGCGTCGCCCGCCTGTAGGTGCCGGCAGTTCGCCAGCCTGAATTGACAGCATAAGGTATACCTAACATGCTCGTCGCCATGCGCCATCGCCGCTTCGTCCCGTCCACCCTCGCCCTGCTGTCGTGCCTCGGTCTGGCCGCCGGATGCGGCGGCGGTGGGGGTGGCGACGACGCTGCGGCAGAGGGCACCGGCACGCCGGCCGTCGACGGTGAGTACCCCATGACGATCGAGCACCGGTACGGCACCACCGAGATCCCCGCGGAGCCCGAGCGGGTCGTGACCGCCGGTTTCAACGACGCCGACTACGCCCTGGCCTTCGGCGTCGTCCCGGTGGGGGTCCGCGACTTCATCGGCACCTTCGAGGAGGAAGCCCGGCCCTGGGCGCAGGAGGCCCTCGGCGAGGCGACCCCCGTCAAGGTGTCGGACAGCGACGGCGTCCTCGACTACGAGGAGATCGCGGGCGCTCAGCCCGACCTGATCCTCGCCTACTCCTACCTGGAGGAGGACGAGTACGAGATGCTGTCCCAGATCGCTCCGACCGTCGTCGAGCCCGCCCCCGGGACGCTGTGGGAGGCCCACACGCGGGACGTCGGACGGGCGCTCGGCCAGCCCGAGCGGGCCGAGGAGATCGTGAGCGAGGTGTCGGATCACTTCGAGGCTGCCCGCGCCGCGCACCCCGAGTTCGAGGGCGTCACGCTGGCGATCCAGTTCGGGGCCGAGCCGGGGGGCTACTACCTGCTCGAGCCGAGCGATCCCCGCATCGGCCTGTTCACCTCGCTCGGCTTCACGATGCCGGAGACGACCGGCGAGATCAGCCGGGAGCAGGTCGACCTGCTCGACCAGGAGCTGCTGGTCGTGATCGGCGGCGACGAGGAGTCGTACGCGTCCGACCCGCTGTTCCAGGGACTCGATGCCGTGCAGGACGGCCGGGTCGTGTACCTCGGCGGGTTCGAGACCGACTTCGCCGGCGCACTCGGCTTCGACAGCCCGTTGAGCCTGCCCCACGCCGTCGACATCGTGGTCCCCCAGATGGCGGAGGCGCTGGCGCGGTAGCGGCCCTCGCGGCGCGACGCGCGGTGTCCACGCAGCCGGCTAGCAGCCCAGCTCGCGGGCGATCACCAGGTGCTGGATCTCATTGGTGCCCTCGCCGATCTCCAGGACCTTCGAGTCGCAGTAGAAGCGGGCCACCGGCGAGTCGAGCATGTAGCCCACGCCGCCGTGGATCTGCACGGCCTCCGACGCGGCCCAGGCGGCGAGGCGGCTGGCCTTGAGCTTGGCCATCGCCGCCTCCTTGCGGAACGGCTGGCCGGTGTCGCGCAGGTGCGCGGCCCGGTACGTGAGCCAGCGGGCGGCCTCGAGCTCGGTGGCGATGTCGGCCAGCTTGAACTGCACGGCCTGGAACGACGAGATCGGCTGGCCGAACTGCATGCGTTCCTTGGCGTAGTCCGTGGCGAGGTCGAGCACGGCCTGGGTGAGGCTGAGCGACAGCGCGGCGATCGAGATGCGCCCCATCTCCAGCGTGCGCAGGAACTGGCCGAGGCCCATCTCCGGGTCGCCGACCAGGTGCTCGTCCGGCACCCACACGTCGTCGAAGAAGAGCTCGCGGGTGTCGAGGCCCTTCCAGCCGATGCCCCGCATCTTCGGGCCCATCGTGAAGCCCGGGGTGTCCTTCTCCACGACGAAGCTGCCGTAGCGCGGCGCCTCGCCGGAACCGGACGGCGTGCGGGCCAGCAGCGTCACGCCGAACGACATGTCCGTGCCGGCGTTCGAGATGAACGTCTTGCGGCCGTTGATGACCCAGCCGTCGTCCTTCCGCTCGGCCCGCGTCGCGATCCCCCGGGCGTCGGAACCGGCATCGGGCTCGGTCAGCCCGAACGCGCCCAGCGCCCGCCCCTCGGCGAGGGGGCGCAGCCAGCGCTCGCGCTGGGCGTCGGTGCCGAACAGGTACAGCGGCAGCGACCCGATCGTGACGTGGGCCTGCCAGGCCGCGGCGACCGACTGGTCGGCCAGGCCGATCTGCTCCATCGCCGCGACGAAGCCCACGGTCGTCATGCCGATGCCGCCCCAGTCCTCGGGCACCAGCATGCCGAGCAGGCCGAGCTCGCCCATCTCGCGCAGCAGGTCGGTGGGGCAGCGCGCCTCCTCCCAGGCGAGGGGAGCACGGGTCGAGATCTCCTTCTGCGCGAAGTCGCGGCAGAGCCCGACGAGGTCGCGTTCGGCTTCGGTGAGCGAGAAGTCCATGCCGCCGATCATATTGGACCGACCGGTACAACCGCAGTTACGCTCGGCCCATGGGGAGCGACCGGAGCCCGCACAAGTTCCCGAAGTTCACCGACGTGGCCGACGAGCGCCGGCACCGCAAGCAGCGCCTCGCCGCCGCGTTCCGCATCTTCGGGGCCTTCGGCTTCGACGAGGGCACCGCCGGGCACATCACCGCCCGCGACCCGGAGCTGACCGACCACTTCTGGGTCAACCCGCTCGGCATGAACTTCAAGCACATCCGGGTGCGGGACCTGCTTCTGGTCAACGAGCACGGCGACGTCGTCGAGGGCGACTGGCCGCTCAACAAGGCGGCGTTCGTCATCCACAGCCAGATCCACGCCGCCCGCCCCGAGGTGGTCGCCGCCGCCCACAGCCACTCGCCCCACGGCAAGGCCTGGTCGTCGCTGCGCCGCCCCCTCGACCCGCTCACCCAGGACGCCTGCGCGTTCCACGGCGACCACGCGCTGTTCGACGACTACACGGGCGCCGTGTTCGAGATCGAGGAGGGCAAGCGCATCGCCCAGGCGCTCGGCGGCTGCAAGGCGGCCATCCTCGCCAACCACGGCCTGCTCACCGTCGGGCGCAGCGTCGACGAGGCCGCCTGGTGGTTCGTCACGATGGAGCGCACCTGCCAGGTGCAGCTGCTGGCCGAGGCGGCGGGCGACCCGGTGCTCATCGACGCCGAGCAGGCCGAGAAGACCGCGGGCCAGGTGGGCGGGTCCGGCACGGGCTGGTTCCAGGCACAGCCGCTCTTCGACTGGATCCTCGGCGAGCAGCCCGGCCTGCTGGAGGAGTAGTCCCGGGTCGACCGACCCGGAGGGATGCCAGATCTCCGGGCAGGCCGCGGCACCGATGGTCAGCTGCGCAGCGCGTCGAGCACCTTGGCGACACGCCGGGCGCGGGTGTCGGCGGCCTTGGCGCCGGTGATGGACTCGGCGTGGCCACGCTGCTTGCGAACGCCGTGACGACGTCCTCCGGCACCACGATGCCGACGTTGTTGCCCCCGCCCGCCCAGAGCGTGGTGCGGAAGGTCTGTGATGTCTCAGCCATGCCCTACAGACGCCACGGCGCGCCGAAAGTCATCGCCGGCCGCACGTGCCGGCGCCGGTCAGGCCACCGCGCGTTGTCGCGCTTCGCCGAGGCGCAGGCGGACCGTCGCCCCGAGGTCCGGCTTCTCCAGGGCCTCCGCCGCCCGGCGCAGCACCTCGTCCTCGATCTGCTGGCGCACCCGCTCCTGGTCGGCGCCTGCCGCCACGGTCGCGCGGATGTCCAGCACCAGCTCGTCGGGATCCCCGACCAGGCGGACCCGTGCCGCGCTCACGTCGGGGGAGGCTTCGAGCTCGCGCTGCACGGCGTCGCTCACGGCCGAGGCGGACAGGTTCGTGGTCCCTTCCTCGGAGCTCCCGATCGGAAGGCGATCGAGGGACGGTGTGGCCAGGAGCTGGACCCGTAGCCAACGCCACGCCAGCCAGGCGACCGCGAGGGCGACGATCGCGACGACCAGCCAGAACCAGCCGGCGTTGTCGTTCACGAATCGCCGTAGGTCGTCCCAGAGCAGCGGCTCGTCGCTCGCCGTGTCGCCGAAGGCGCCCTCCCCGCGCAGCAGCCCGTAGAGACCCGCGGCTGCGAGGAGCAGTGCGACGATCGTCAGGACGGTGCGGTTGAGCGCGTCGAGTCGTGTCATGTCGCCCTCCTCGGCTGGACGTCGACGTCCACGGATGGGGGCCGTACGAGATCGAGCTCGGCGATCTCGCCGGTCGCCACCTCGTGCAGTCGTCGCTCGATCGGAGCGGCGTCCCGGGACACCGCATCGGCGCGGACGCGGAGCTTCCCGCGCAGGGCCCGAACCTTCACCGACGCCACTCCGTCGACCTTGCCGAGCCGCGCCTCGAGCCAGTCCTCGAGGCCGCGACGGTCGAGGTCGACGTGCACGGCCTCGGCTCGCTGCCGGACCGGCAGGGCGGACGGCCGGCGACGCGCGAACTGGAGGACGAGGAGCAGGACGGCCGCCACCAGCAGCCCGATGCAGACCGCCCGCACGGTCGGATCCGACCACAGCGTGTCGGTCCCCTCCCGGTACCACGTGTCCCAGGGGAGCACCCAGGGCTCCTCGCGGCCCGCCGCCTGCAGGGCGATCTCGAGCGCGACGAGCACACCACCGACGAGCAGCGCCAGGGCGACGATGCCGGCGACGATCCGGTCGACGATCCGGAGGCCGGACATCACTGCACCCGCCGGGGCCGGGACGGCGCGGGCAGCGCGTCCACCGAGATGTCGACGTCGGTGACCTCGTACCCGGTGAGCTCCTGCACCCGCGCCTTCACGTGGCGGCGCACCTCGTCGGTGACCTGGCGCACGGGACGCGGCCAGCTCACGGCCAGCGTGAGGTCGACGGCGGTCTGCCGCGAGGCCACGTCGGCACGGGCGCCCGTCGAGCGGTCAGGTCGGAGGGACTCGATGACGCCGCGCAGACCGCCGGTCGACACGACCTCCACCCCGTCGACCTCGCGCGCCGCCCGTTGGGCGACCGTCGCCACGACCGACGGCGAGATCGTCGTCTCGCCCCGGCGAGTCACGAGCCCCGAGGTCGCCTGCTGCTCGAGGGTCGTCGCGGGCGTGGTCATTGCCTCGTCCGTCGTCGATTCCGGTCGATCAGCTCACCCACGTCGAGCTCACCCTCGAACACCTTCATCACGACGAAGCCGATGGCCCCGAACAGGGCGACCACCAGCATGTCGGAGAAGTCGCCGATGATGAGGGCGAGGCCGAGCAGCAGTCCGGTGAACAGTCCTACGACGGTCGGTTGCATGTGTGCTCCTCTCGGGCCCAGGTCACGCCACCCGTCGTGGCTCCTGGGCGAACCGGCGGCGGATCCACCGGCGTGCGAGTCCTCCCAGTCCGAGGTGGGCCACGACGACGGCGCGCCGCGGTGGGTCCGTCTCCTGACCGAGCTGGACGTAGGCGGCGGCGACGATCCGGAACGCGGCGGCATCCCCGCCCCGGTCCGGATGCGTGGCCCGCGCCCGGCGCCGCCAGGCGGCGCGGACCTCGTCGGGCGAGGCGCCGGGGGGCACACCGAGCACCGCGTGCGGGTTCACCGGGTCGCCACCTGGTCCGGTGGGGCCGCGGTGTCCTCATCCGGTGCGGCCGTGGCGTCGTCCGGGGGCTCGATCGCGAGGTCGTCCACGAACACGTCGACGGTGTGGCCCGGCACGACGGTCGCGACCGCTCGCCGAACCGCGTCCGCGACGTCGGGGAGCACCTCGCCGGTGCGGGCGACGATGTGGACCTCGACCACGCCGTCGCCGAGGCGGACCCCGTGCACCCGCCGTCCGGGCAGGTAGGTGGCGACCTCGACGGGAGACCCCGTCGCGAGCCGCACGACCCCGGGGCACGCCGCCGCAGCGGCGGCGACGGCCTCGGCCGGGGAGACGGCGTCGCCGGTGGCAACGGTGCTCGAGCTCACTGCACCCGCTCGGGCTCCGACTGATCGTCCTCGGGCACGTGAACGTCGTCGACGTAGACGTTGACCTCGATCACCTCGAGGCCGGTCATGCGTTCGACGCTGTTGGCGACGTTGTTGCGGATCGACTGCGAGACGTCGACGATCGGCACCCCGTACTCGACGACGACGTCGAGGTCGATCGCGGCTTGGCGCTCGCCCACTTCGACGTTCACACCCTGGCTCGCGGTCGACGTGGACGACGACCCGGGGAGGCGCTCACGGAGGGCGCCGACAGCCCGGGCCCCGCCGCTGCCCATGTTCACCACCCCGGGGATCTCCCGGCAGGCGATGCCCGAGATCTTCGCCACCACCGAGTCGGCGATGGAGGTGCGCCCCCGCTCGCTCTGCAAGGGGCTGGGCGGGGCTGCCGTCTGGTTGGTGGTCTCGACGTCGCTCATCGGTTCCTCCCGGGTGCTACTTCCGGCCGGCCCTGCGTGCGGCACCGGACACCTTGTCCTTGGCCTTCGCTGCGGCATCCCGGACCTTGTTCTTGGCGTCGCCGGCGGTCTTCTTGGCGCCCGCCTTGGACCGGTCGTCCTGGCCCTTCCTGACGAGATCGCCCTTGTTGGTCAAGCTGCCAGCGGCTTCCTTGACGCGGCCCTTGGCCTCTTGTGCTCGATGATCGGCCATCACGGCATCTCCCTCTCTCCGCCCATCGTCAGCTACCCATGGTGACGGCCGGGAAACACGGCGCGTCAGAACTGTCACTCGGAGCGCGTGGTCGTCGCCGCTACCTGCCCGATGCCTTGGATGTGCCCGATGCCTTGGCGGGGCGGGACGACGTCCTCGTGCCACCCGACTTGCTGGCCGCGGACTTGGCGGCTCCCGACGACTTGGTGGCGCGCGGCGACGTCGCGTCGTTGGCGGACTTCGTCGCCCGGGACGAGTTGGAGTTGCCCGTGGCCTTGGTCGCACCCGCGGACCTGTTCGCCGCCGACGACCTGCCGGAACCGGAGGACTTGCGGCTCCCGGTGGACTTGGACGCGCTGGTGGCCTTGCGGCTCCCGGACGACTTGGAGGCGCTGGTGGCCTTGCGGCTCCCGGACGACTTGGAGGCACTGGAGGACTTGCGGCTCCCGGACGACTTGGACGGCCGGGTGGACTTGCGCGTTCCGGCGGACTTGGAGGCGCTGGCCGACTTGCGGGTCCCGCTGGACTTGGTGGCGCTGGTGGACTTGCGGGTCCCGCTGGACTTGGTGGCGCTGGTGGACTTGCGGGTCCCGGACGACTTGGTCGCGCTCGACGAGCGCGACGTGCCCGATGGCGTCCCGGTCTCACCGCCGCGGTCCGAAGCCCCCTTCTCACCTGAGCTCGCATCGTCCCCGGACGTGTCGCCGGTGTCCCGGCCCTCCTCGGCCGTGGGTCGCTGGCCGGCGCCCGACGAAGCCCGGCCGGCGGTGCTCGCCGCCTTGCGCGCGGCACCACCGACGGCTCCGGTGGCCCGCTTCGCCGAGTCCGGTGCGTCGGTGGCACGTTCGCCGACGTCACCGAGTCGATCGGTCACATCCCCGACGAGGTCCGTCACCCGGCTGGCGAGCCCGCTGATCGTTCCGACCAGGCCGCGCCGCCACGCGCCGACGCCGGCCGCCACGGCTGACGCCGTGCCGGCACCGACCGCCCCGACCCTCCCCACCTTCGACCAGTCAGTGTGCCGGCTGCCCACTCCGATGCCCAGGACAGTGCGCTGCTTGGTGAAGCGGCGTGGTGTGCGAGTCATGGTTCCTCCCGAGTCTGGGCGCGTTCAGCGCGCTCCGTGACAACTTCTGTCTTCCCGCTCCGTGGCGGTCCTATCCACGCGACCTGGTCGGATGAACGCTCAGTGTGGGAACGAACACGCATTGCGCGGGTTAAGTGCCGAAAGCGGTGGAAGCTTCTCTCCGAAGGATGGCGGCCCGCAGGGTCGACCAAGGACACCCACAGACACCGCTGTCGAGAGGAGATCTCCCATGGGAAGGATGTCGAAGGCGCTGACGAAGCGCTCGACGGTGTTGGGGCTGCCCATCGGGAGGCGGCGGACCGACTGGGCGAAGGTCGGCCGGGCCAGCATGGTCGGCCTCAGTGCGATCTCGGCGGTGGCTGATCTGGCTGATGGCCTGCGCTCGGCTCGAGACGATCGCGAGGCCGATTCCGCGCGCCGCGACAGTGCGGAGGCCCCCGATCGCAACGGCCGCGCCCGGAAGACCGCGGCGTCGAGGAGCTGACGGTCACCAATCCACATCGCCAGACAGGCCACACCGGCCCAGGGACGGCGCTATCGGCGCCGAGATCAAGGAGAGCGTCATGAAAGCACCACTTCCCACCAAGCGATCGAGCGTCCTCGGCGTGCCCGTCGGCCGACGGCAGACCGACTGGGCCCGTGTCGGCAAGCTGGGCGCGCTCGGCGTCGGCGCCCTGTCGACCGCCGCCGGCGGCGTCGGCGCCAAGCGGGCCGGCGGCCGACTGAAGGAGAAGGTCAACGACCAGGTCGAGCAGGGTCGGGAGGCCGTGCAGAAGGTCGGCGACGCCGCCCAACAGGCCAGCTCGATCGGCAAGTCGGTCGGCGGTCCGATCTCGAAGGTCGGCTCGCTCGTCGGCAAGGTCACAGGCTCGTCGGGCGACGAGTCGGGCGACGAGTCGGGCGACGAGGGCGGCGACAACGAGGGCGGTGGTCAGGAGAACCTGAAGAAGCTGCGCCTGATCATCAAGGAGGGCATCGACGTCGGGGTTCCGCTCACGACCGCCTACAACCAGTGGACCCAGTTCGCGGACCTGCCCCAGTTCATGAAGGGACCGCAGTCGGTCGACCAGGAGGAGGACGACGAGGTCCGCTGGGCCGTGAAGATCGGCCCCTCGCGCCGGCGGTGGACCGCCAAGATCCTCGAGCAGACCCCCGACGAGCGCATCGTCTGGGAGAGCACCGAGGGCATCGAGAACCGCGGCACGGTCACGTTCCACAAGCTCGACCGCAACCTCACCCGGGTGCACGTCGAGATGGAGTACTTCCCCCACGGCATCGTCGAGAAGGTCGGCAACATCTTCCTGATGGCCCGCAAGCGGGTGCGCAAGGACCTGCGGCTCTACCGCCACTTCCTCGAGCTGAACGGTGAGGAGACAGGCGAGTGGCGCGGCGAGATCGCGGGCGAGGAGTCCGAGGGCGACGAGGACGAGGCTCAGGCAACCGACGAGCAGGCCGAGGGCAACGGCCAGGCCGCCTCCGCCGACGACGCCGAGGACGAATCGGAGACCGAGGACGAAGACCGACAGGCCAAGTCGGCCTGAGAGGAGACGTTCTGCCATGGCTGCCACCAGTTCCGTCGTTCGGCGCACACCATCGTCGAGCTCGCTGTACGACGTCCTCGACCTGATCCTCGACAAGGGTCTCGTCATCGATGCGTACGTGCGGGTGTCCCTCGTCGGCATCGAGATCCTGACGATCGACCTCCGCATCGTGATCGCGAGCGTCGACACCTACCTGCGCTTCGCGGAGGCCGTCGACCGACTCGTCCTCGAGGACAAGAGCAAGGATCTGACCGAGTTCGCCTCTGATATGACCCGTGGCATCTCGCGCGGCAAGACCGGCGGTGCGATCGAGGGCGCGAAGGAGTCGGTCGGCGACACCGTCGGCCGGGTCAAGGAGAAGGTGAAGGGCGCGGTCGGCTCCGGCGACGAGGACGAAGACGAGGAGGCCCAGGATGAGCAGTCCTGAGGGCTCCGGGTCGGAGGGTGCTGCGTACGTCTACGGCATCACGCCGGCGGACGCCGCGGCACCCGACGTCCCCGGCATCGGCGCTACCGCCGTGCGACTGGTGCAGTCGTCGGAGCTCGCGGCGCTGGTCAGCGACGTCGATCGTCCCGAGGTGGAGTCGGCGCGGTCCATGCGGGCGCACGCCCGCGTGCTCGACGCTGCGATCGACGCCGGCCCGGTGGTGCCGCTCCGGTTCGGCACGATGGTCGCTGACGAGTCGGCGGTCGTGTCCGACGTGCTCCAACGCCACGCGGACCGATTCGGCCACCTGCTCGAGCGCCTGGGCCGGCACGTCGAGCTGGCGGTGAAGGTGAGCTACGACGAGGACGCCGTCGTCCGAGAGCTCGTGGCCTCGGACCCCGGCATCGCCGCACGGCACGAGCGCATCGCCGGCGTCGACCAGGACGCGGCCTACTACGAGCGGATCGAGCTCGGCGAGCAGGTCGCCGCCGCGCTGGAGCAGCGTCGTGACCGGGATGCAGCGGAGATCTACGACTCGCTCTGCGAGATCGCCGACGAGGTCAACGCCAAGGAGCCGCTCAACCCGCACATGGTGCTGAACGGCACGTTCCTGGTGCGCCGTACCAAGGTGGACGCCTTCCACGAGGCGATCGAGGAGTCGACCAGAGCCCACCCCGAGATGCGGGTGCGCTTCGTCGGGCCGTTGCCGCCCTATTCGTTCACCGACGTCGAGCTCGTGAGCTGATCGTCGTGGGACTGTTCCTCAAGCTGGTCACCCTGCCCGTCAGCGGGCCCGTGGGCGGCGTGCTCTGGATCGCCGATCAGGTGCGCGGCGCGGCTGAGCGCGAGTTCTACGACGAGGAAGCCATCCGCCAGCAACTCGCCGACCTCGAGGAGCAGTACGAGGGGGGCCAGCTCGCGGAGGAGGAGTTCGACGCGGCCTCCGACGAGCTGTTCCAACGGTTGCTGGAGGCCCGCGAGTTCTGGGCCAGTCAGGAGGCCGAGCCCCTGCAGACAGGGCCCTTCGAGGTCGAGCCTCTGGAGGTCGAGGCCCGAGAGGAGATCCCCGATGCGTGACGAGCTGGAGCAGGAGACCGGGCTGGACGCGATGACCAAGGCCGAGCTGAAGGCCGAGGCGCGTGCCCGCGGTCTGCCGACCACCGGCACCAAGGCGGCGTTGCTCGAGCGCGTGGAGCAACACGACAGCGAGACCGCCGGCGACGGCAGCGCAGAGGAAGCGACGGGCGAGACCGGCGATCAGGCCGGGACGCGCGCCCGGCGGAACGGCGCCGATGAGGGGGAGGCCGAGGAGCCCGAGCCCGAGCGCTCGGCTGAGGGTGAGGGCGAGGCGGAGGAAGAACCGGAGCCGTCGGCCGAGGATGAGGGCGAGGCGGAGGAAGAGCCCGAGCCGGAACCGTCGGCTGAGGGTGAGGGCGAGGCGGAGGAAGAGCCCGAACCGGAACCGTCGGCCGAGGATGAGGGCGAGCCCGAGGACGAGCTCGAGCCGGCCGCCGCCGGCGAGCGCCGCGACGGGGACCGGCGTGCGCCCGACCTCCGCGATGTGGCGAGGACGGCGGCCCGGTCGCTCACCGAGCTCACCGGGCGTGCGGTCGATGCGGTGTCCGGCGTGCGGAGCAGCGACGACGGCTACGTCGTCACGGTCGAGGTCCTCGAGCTGTCCCGCGTCCCGTCGACGACGGATGTGCTCGCGACCTACGAGGTCCAGGTCAGCCGCCGCGGCGCGATCACCGGCTACTCCCGGATCCACCGCTACTACCGCAACCAGACCACCAGGGAGTGAACGTGGCCACGCCGAGTCCGTACCGCCGCTCCGGCATCGCGCCGCCACCGCAGGGAGCCAACCTCGCCGATGTGCTCGAGCGGGTGTTGGACAAGGGCCTCGTCGTGGCCGGCGACATCCGCATCAACCTGCTCGACATCGAGCTGCTCACCATCAAGATCCGACTCCTCGTCGCCTCGGCGGACAAGGCAGCCGAGATGGGCATCACGTGGTGGCGCGACGACCCCTTCCTGCAGGGGCGCGAGCAGGAGGACGGCGATCGCGACCTGGAGGCCCGCCTGGCCCGGCTCGAGGCCCGACTCGGGGAGCTGCCCGAGTCGTCGGACAGCGGGGCGCCCGCCACCCGCAAGGCGCGGTCGAAGGGGAAGGGGCGCTGAGGCGGCGATGCACGACGAGGAGCTCCTCCGCCGGCTGGGTGCGGCGCTGCGCAACAGCGAGGACCCCGGGGTGGAGCCGATCGTGGCTCGCGCACGAGAGGCGGCAGTCCGCGAGGCGACGGCCATCCTCGAAGCGCTCTTGACGCGCTCGATCCTCGAGCGGGCGGTGGACCAGCTCGCCGCGCCCGGCCCCGACGCGCCACCGACGCCGGCGCCCGACCACGGCAAGGCGACCGGACCCGGGGCCCGCCCCCCGCCAGAGGTCGAGCCGGACGAGGCGCCCGAGTGGATCTGGTACGTCTACGGAGTCCAGCGTGCGGACGCCGAGCCGCCGACGGAGGCGACCGGGATCGTCGGGGCGGAGGTCGACTGCGTCGAGGTCGAGGGTCTGCGGGCGCTCGTGTCGCGGGTGCGCAGCGCCGACTTCGGCCAGGCCGAGGTCATCGACAACCTCGACGATCTCGAGTGGCTCGGCGCCAACGCGCACGCGCACGAGGCCGTGCTCGGCGCCGCGCTCGCGTTCGGGCCGGTGCTGCCGCTCCGCTTCGGGACGGTGTTCGGCGACCGCGACGCGGTGATCGACGTGGTGCGACGCCACGCCGGCGAGCTCCACGCGGAGCTCGAGCGGATCGACGGTCGTCGCGAGTGGGGCGCCAAGGTGCTGGTCGACATCGACGCCTGCGATCGCTGGATCACGGCCCACACGTCCGGGCTCGCGGAGGCGACGGCCGATCGGGTGTCCGACGGTCGCGCCTACCTGGCGCGCCGGCAGGCCCAGCGCGGCACCCGCGACGAGCGTCACCGCCTGCTGCTCGACGTCTCCAGCGAGATCCACGCGGATCTCTCCGAGCTCGCGGTCGAGTCGACCACCGACCCGCCGCAGCAGCGGCAGCTCTCGGGCCACGAGGGGGAGATGATCCTGAACGGGGCGTACCTCCTCGACGACGCCGCCAGCGAGCGGTTCCACGAGGTCGCACGTGCGCTGACCGAGCGCCACGCGGACAAGGGTGTGGTCGTGCAGACCACCGGCCCCTGGCCACCGCACCACTTCATCTCCCTCCCCCCGCTCGGCGACCTCGGGGGCACGGCGTGAACGACCACCTCGGCGAGGACGTGGCGCTGGTCGAGGTGATCGATCGCGTCATCGACAAGGGAGTGGTCCTGACCGGAGACATCGTGCTCTCGGTCGCCGACATCGACCTGGTGCACCTCGGCCTCCAGCTGTTCATCAGCTCCGAGGACACCGCCCGGTCGTTGGGACGGGGTCGACGGTGATCACCGTCTACGGCATGGCGGAGCCACTCCGACGGCCCCCGACCGCCGCCGGCATCGGCGGCGCGCCGGTCGAGATCGTGCAGCACCGGTCGTTGGTCCTCGCCGTCACCACGCACGTGTCCCCGCCGGACCGGTCGACGGAGGCGGTCCTCGCCCACGCCGGCGTCTGCGAGGACCTGATGTCGACGGCAGACGCCGTCCTTCCGGTGCGCTTCGGGGCGGTGTTCGACGACGAGGCGGCGCTCCGGTCCTCGATCGACGAGCGCTACGAGCAGCTCGTCGGCGGCCTCGAGCACGTGCGGGGGCGCCTGGAGATCGGCGTGCGCGTGGGGTGGAACCGCGCCGCCACGACGTCTGCTCCGAGCGAGACGTCCGAGGCCCCGGGGGATGCGGTCGGCCACGACCTCTCGACCGGCGATGCAACCGGCGATGCAGCCGGAGGGCGGGCGTACCTCATGGCGCGCGTCGAGGAGGAGCGGCGGCGGAACGCTGTGCAGCGGCGCGCCGAGGACCTCGCCGGCCGGCTGCACGAGGCCCTCCGCGCGCCAGCGGTCGACAGTCGCCTGCTCGTCCTTCCGACCGACGGGCTGGTGATGTCGGGCGCCTACCTCGTCGAGTGCCCTGGGCTCGACCGGATGGTCGCCCAGGTGCGCGAGACGGCGCGCGAGCACCCGGAGCTGGACGTCCTGTGCACGGGGCCGTGGCCGCCGTACAGCTTCGCCGACGTGGAGGACATCCGTGCCAGCTGACCGCCAGCCGCCGACCGTCGCGGACAAGATCCTCGCCGGGCCCACCGCGCTCGACGCCATCAGCGGCGAGCTCGACAGCCTGCGAAACCGGCTGGACCGACGTGTCGACGCCGATCCCGAGAACGTCGAACGAGGCCTGGCGCAGCTCGTGCTGACGCTCGTCGAGCTGTTGCGGCAGCTCATGGAGCGTCAGGCCGTGCGCAGGGTCGAGGGTGGTTCGCTCAGCGACGAGGAGATCGAGCGCCTCGGCTTGACGTTCATGCGCCTCGAGGAGCGAATGGCCCAGCTCAAGGAGTCGTTCGGCCTGGAGGACGAGGAACTGAACCTCGATCTCGGTCCGCTGGGCAAGCTGCTCTGAGCGGCGTGGGCCGGGCGGTCGTCACTTCGACCGGCCGGCCCGCGTGCGGCTCGTCGTCTTGCGCCGGGCCCCGTCGCCGTCGCCGTCGGCCTCGCCCTCATCCTCGTCTTCGTCGCCCTCGCTCGCCTCGTCGGTGACGGCCTCCTCCGACGCGTCGTCGGACGCGTCCGCCGATTCGAGAGGACGACGAGCCATGTCGAACGCACGGTCGACGTAGCCGCGCACGACGTCCGACTCCGCCACCTCACGGACGCTCTCGGCGATCTGTTGGTACCGGTCGCGGCCAGCCCGCGTGCCGACGAGGTACCCGATTCCGAAGATGGCCATCGATCTGAGCCGCATCTCGTCCTCCGTCTCGCGCAACGCCAGGAAGCACCCGGCCTCGCCACTCGGCTACCCCTGCGACCCCGCCACAAACCGCGGAGCGCGCGAGCGCGTCAACGTATAATCGCCCCGGCGCCACCCACCCCCGCCGTCGTCGGGGCCGGTGACGCGGCGGATTCCCGCATCAGGAGGGGGCTCATGACCGGCCCAGCCGAGTACGACCTCACCGTCAAGTCCGTCGAGGGTCTCACCGTCACCCCTGCCGGGTTCCTGCTGACCGTGAAGTTCGACAGCGAGCCGGACGGCCTGTTGCGGGAGGTGATCCAGAGCTGGCCCGCAGGTCCCCCCGGTCTGACGGGCATGCAGGTGGTGCGCGACCACCTGGTGCTGTCGACCGACCTTGACACCGACGCCCCGGCCCGGGCCCTGACCTGGTTGCTGGGCGGCGCCGAACCGGCGTTCGCGGCCATGCAGGCGCACGCCGGCGGGCTTCGCCTCGCCGAACGGGAGGCGCTCGCCAAGGTGGAGCAGGCCTTCGGCACGGCCTCGGTCTGAGTCGTCGGGCGCGGTGACGTCGGGCTGCGGCTGACGCCGTCGCTCGACGAGCTGGACGACGCCGCCGGGGCGAAACCGCACGGTCCCCCGGTGGAGAGACCGGGGGACCGTGCCTGAGCAACCGGGTGCTCGGCTCAGTGGTGCCCGTGGTGGGCCAGAGTCAAACGCTCTTCGTTGCAGGCGACTCCGTAGCGCGCGTGGACCACTCCGATGGGAACGGGCCGGGGACGTCGGGCCGGGTGACGGAGACCTGCGGTCTCAGGCGAGGCCGAGCTGCTTGCGCAGGCGCCGGGCACGCTTCTTCATGCGCTTGCGCAGCGGCGGACGACGGCGCCGCCGCGCGGCCTTCGTCACCGAGTCCCGGCCGCGCCCGAGGGCGCGCTGCGGGGCGTCGGTCGCACGCTTCTGGAGCTCCTTCACCGGGTGGACGACCGCCTTCGGAAGGATCAGCCGCGCCGACAGCCCGAACAGGCGACGAGATATGAGGAGGAGGGGGATGCCCAGCGGCAACAGGATGATCGTGATGCTCAGCAGCACACCCAGGGCGGCGACCACGCCGGCGACCAGCCACACCAGACCACCTGCAACCCAACGCAGTGGCTTCACCGGACGACCTCCTCGTCGAGCACCGCTCGACCTCTGGCGTACCCGCCGGGAACGGCGGCCAGTCCCGGCGGCAGGCCGTCAGGTGTCGGTCGGGCGCAGGTGGGCCATGAACGACCCCGACCAGTCGGGCAGGTCGGCCGGGATGACGTAGCCCGGTTCGTCGTTGATCGCCTCCCACTGCGCGGCGACGTCCTCGATCGTCGGCACCGACCCCTCGTGGACGTACCCGGGGGCCATGCCGATGAAGATGCGGGCGAAGCGGCCGAAGCCCGCCGCGTAGATCTCTCCGGTGACGGGACATTCCTCGTGGGCGAGGAGCGCGACCATCGGGGCGACGAGCTCGGGCGACATCCGGGTGTCGGTCTCGTCGCTCACCGGGCCGGCCATGCGGGTCATCGCTCCGGGGGCGATGCAGTTGGCCGTGATGCCGTGCGCGGTGCCGGCCGTCGCCAGGCTGCGGGTGAGCCCGATCACCGCGCCCTTGGCGGTGGCGTACGACGTGTTGTTCGACAGCCCGAAGAGCCCGGCCGACGTGGTGTTCACGATGCGGCCGTAGCCCTGGCCGACCAGGTGGGGCCAGGCGGCCCGCACGGTGTTGAACGACCCACCGACGTGGACGTCGAGGTGCCGGGCCAGGTTGTCGGCGTCGACCTCGGGCATGCCCGCCCAGCGGATGATGCCGGCGTTGTTCACGAGGACGTCGATGCGACCGAACCGCTCGATCGCCGTGTCGACGAGGGCGGACGCGCCGTCGGTGGTGGACACGTCGTGGGGGTCGGCCACGGCCGTGCCGCCGGCGGCGACGATCTCGTCCGCCACCGCCGTCGCCGGGGCGATGTCCGCGCCGGAGCCACCGGTCGAGGCGCCGAGGTCGTTGACGACGACGGAGGCGCCGCGCTCGGCCAGCAGGCGTGCGTAGGCCCGGCCGATGCCGCGTCCGGCGCCGGTGACGACGGCGACGCGGCCGTCGAAGCGGTACTCGACGGTGGCCGGATTGCTCGTCGGGCCCACTCAGGCCGCCGTCGGGGCCAGCCCGAGCAGATCGCCGAGCGTGCCGCCGACCATGGCCTTGCGGTCGGCGTCGGGAACGCCGGCCATCTGCGCGGCCAGCAGCTCCTGGCTGCCGCGGAAGGTGCCCTCGGCGTGGGGGTAGTCGTTGCCCCACACGATGGTCGACAGACCGGTGATGTGGCGGCAGGCGACCGCGACCGGGTCGTCCTGGAACGACACGTGGAACTGGCGCTGCACGTACTCGCTCGGCATGAGCGGGTACGGCCACTTCTCGTTGAGCTTGAACAGCTGGGCCATGTTGGGCTGGTCGTCGTCGGGACGGGTGTCGTCCCACACGCCGATCCACCAGTCGGCGTCCTGGCCGATGCCGGTGATCCAGCACTTGTCCATCGAGCCGACGAGCGACGACAGCCAGTAGGCGTTGAACTCGATCAGCGAGAAGTGCAGGTCGGGGAACCGCTCGGGCACGCCGCCGCCGATGAGCTGGCAGATGAGCGTCTGCGGGACGACCGGCTGCATGACCGCCTGGGTGACCATCCGCTTGGCGGCCATCTTCTCGGTCATCGGCTGGTTGACCTGCTGGGCGTTCTCCATCATCACGCGGAGGGTGAGCGCCTCGGGGTCTTCGATCTTGATGCCGCCCGTCTGGGTGTGGACGAAGACGCTCATGCCGGCGCCCTGGATCGCCGCCCACACCGGGTCGTACTCGCGGCGGTAGTAGGGCATCGGTGCGGTGGCGGGCAGCAGCACGCCCCGGAAGCCTCCGGCCGCCACGCGCTCGATCTCGGTGACCGCGTCGCCGATGTCGGTGAGGGGGATCGGTGCGGTGGGGGCCAGCCGGGGGAAGTACGGCGTGAACCGCTCCATCACGTAGTCGTTGTAGACGCGGGCGTGGGCGATCGACATCTCGTGGTGGTCGGTGAACAGCCCGAACTGCGAGAGGTTGGGGTGCAGCACCTGGGCGTCGACGCCGTCGGTGTCCATGTCCTCGAGGATGATCTCGGGGTCGCCCTCGGGCGTGCGCCCGCTCGTCTGGCGGTACCGCGAGACGGTCCAGCCCTCGAAGCCGGGGGTGTGCAGCTTGCGGAAGACCCGGGCCCCGCCCTCGACGAAGGGCTCGATCTCGAACTCCTCCTCCCAGACCGCCAGGTGGCGGAGGTCCTTCGGGAGGCGGGTCTTGAAGAGGTCGATGGGCTCCAGCAGGTGTCCGTCGGCGGATACGACGAAGTCCTTCTGCGTCATGGCTGGCGATCTCCGATGCACTCGACCCGGGCTGGCATGGCGCCCGGCACCGAAAAACCACGTTCTCCGGCTGCGCGAACCCCACTTGCAAAGGTATGGCAACCCGTCGTTACATTGCAACGGGGGACGCCGCCTGTCCGCCCGTCCGCTCGTTGGCGGTCGAGAGGGAGACGACGCATGACCAAGCGCTGGACGCAACGCCCGGATGGCTCGACCTGGGGGGACTGGGGCGACGACGACGAGCTGGGGCGCATCAACCTGCTCACGCCCACCAAGGTGCTCGAGGGCGTGCGCGAGGTGCAGGCGGGCGTCAGCTTCTGCCTGAGCCTGCCGCTCGACTTCCCGGGCGGGACGATCCTCAACCAGCGCCGGCACCCACCGGTGGTCGCCCCGACCGAGGACATGGATGGCAAACCGGCCACCTTCTACAACGTCCGCATGAGCGAGATGCCCGACTTCGGCGACCCGAAGTACGTCGACGTCTGGGCCGACGACGTGGTCACGCTCTCGCTGCAGTACTCGACCCAGTGGGACTCGCTCGCCCACGTCGGCGCCGAGTTCGACGCGGACGGCGACGGCGTCGAGGAGGCCGTCTACTACAACGGCTACCGCGCCGGAACCGACCTGGTGGGGCCGTCGTCCGATGCCGCCGGCGACGGCGGCGGCCACACGGCGTTCGCCCGTCACCTCGGCCTGGAGCACATGGCGTTCCACGGCGTGCAGGGCCGGGGCGTGCTCGTCGACCTGGCCCACCACCTCGGCCACGACTGGCGGGCGGTCGACCTCGCCACGCTGCAAGAGATCATGGACGCCGACGGGGTGGTCGTGGAGCCTGGCGACATGCTGCTGCTCCACACCGGGTTCGCCACCCGGGTGCTCGAGTGGGGCAAGAACCCCGATCCCCGGCAGATCTTCACCACCTGCTCGTACCTCGACGCCAAGGACGAGGCGCTGCTCGACTGGATCGCCGACTCGCAGATCTCCGCGCTCGTGGCCGACAACTACGCGGTCGAGGGCCTGCTCGGGAAAGACAAGGACCCGAGCCGCCACTCGTTCCTGCCGATCCACCACCTGTGCCTGTTCAAGCTCGGCGTCCCGCTGGGCGAGCTCTGGTACCTGCACGAGCTGGCGGGCTGGCTGCGCGAGCACGACCGGTCGCGGTTCCTGCTGACCGCCCCGCCGCTGCGCCTCCCCGGCATCGTCGGCTCGCCGGTCACACCGATCGCCACCGTGTGATCCCGACCGTGTGAGCCCGGGCGGCCGCCGTCACCGGTCGCCGTCGGGGGCGACCACCGTCCCGGCCGTGCCGGCCAGGATCGCCTCGACGTCCTGCAGCCGGCCCTTGCGGTTGCGCAGGTTGAACACCGGTACCTCGCTCGGTTCAGACGGCGTCGCGCTCGATCGGGCAGGTCATGCAGCGGGGACCGCCGCGGCCGCGGCCGAGCTCGTTGCCCGTGATCGTGATGACCTCGACGCCGTGCTTGCGGAGGAAGGTGTTCGTCGTGACGTTGCGCTCGTACGCGATCACGACGCCGGGGCGGACGGCGAGGACGTTGTTGCCGTCGTCCCACTGCTCGCGCTCGGCCTCCCACACGTCCTGGGTGGGGGTCAGGATGCGGATGCTGTCGAGGCCGAGGGCAGCGGCGATCACGTCGTGCATCTCGTCGGGCTCGTGCCGGGTGACCGCCAGCTCCTTGTCGGTGTCGCCCGGGCGGATCGTGTAGGTCGGCAGCATGCCGAGGCCGGCGTACTTGGTGAACGTCTCGCCGTCGATCATCGTCATGACCGTGTCGAGGTGCATCACGCTGCGGGCCTCGGGCATCTGCACGGCCACCACGGTGTCGGCGGCGCCGGCGGCGAAGAGGCGGGCGGCCAGGCGCTCGACGCCAGGAGGGCGCGTCCGCTCGCTCATCCCGACGAGCACGGCGCCGTTCCCGAGGACGAGCATGTCGCCACCTTCGGTCGTGGCGACGCCGCTCGACGTTCCCGGCGACCACACCTCGAAGTCGGCTCCGGCGAAGAGCGGGTGGAAGCGGTAGATCGCCTCGTAGTTGACGGTCTCTCGCATGCGGGCCTTCTTGCGCATCGAGTTGATCGACACACCGCCGTAGATCCAGGCCGAGCTGTCGCGGGTGAAGAGGGTGTTGGGCAACGGCGGGAGGGCGAGCGCGTCGTCGCCGAGCGCCTGGAACCACACCGACCTCGGTGCCTCGATCCGGTCGAGGATCTCGCGCTTGGTGATGCCCGCGATGAGGTAGGTCGTGAGGTCGTCCGGGTCCATGGCGTCGAACAGGTTGCGGAGCGGGTCGATCGCCATCGGCCCGTAGACCCGCTCGTCCAACACGCCGTCGAGGATGTGCTTGCGGGCGTCGGGCAGCTCGACGGTCTCGCGCAGCAGGTCGTCGAAGTAGTGGACCTCGACCTCCGCGTCGCGCAGCGTGTCCGCGAAGGCGTCGTGCTCCTGGCGGGCCTTCTTGACCCACAGGACCTCGTCGAACAGCAGGTCGTCCTTGTTGCTGGGCGTCAGCCGCTTCAGCTCGACGTCGGGCCTGTGCACGATCGCCTGCCGCAGTCGCCCGACCTCGGAGTCGACGTGATAGCTCACCTGCTGACCTCCTGAAGATCGTCGTGCCGCCGCGCTCCGACGATGGCAGGGGAGACCCGACACGAATAGGGCCGAGCGTTGCCGGCGATCGGGTCCTTCGGGCCTGTGCCGCGCGCCACCGGAGCGGTTCGATCGCCCCAGACCACCGGATGGAGGTTCGGTCATGTCAGAGATCACGGCCGTCGAGGTCGAGAAGGTCGAACGGGCGGATGCGGGGGCGCCCTCGACAGCCGAGCCGGAGGAGTCACCGCCGAGACGGTGGCGGTTCCCGTCCGCCTTCACGGTCTTGTTCGTCGTCACGGTCGCCGTGTGGCTGCTGGCGTTCATCGTGCCCACCGGGCAGTACGTCACCGATCCCGACACGGGGCGCCCGATCCCCGGCAGCTACGAGGAGGTCGACCCGGGACTCAGCTTCAACGACCGGCTGTACGAGCTCTTCATGGCGCCGGTCAACGGCCTGTTCGGCGTGGAGTCGAGCGAGACCGGCTTCATCGGGCCCTACGAGTCCGGCGAGCTCTTCGGTGCCGCCGGCGTCTTCCTGTTCGTGCTGGCGATCGGCATCTTCATCACGATGACGATCCGCACCGGGGCGATCGCCGCCGGCATCGCCCGCGTCGGCGAGCGCTTCGCCGGGCGCGGCGTCCCGCTGATCGTGCTGCTGATGGTGCTGTTCTCGCTGGGCGGCACCACCGAGGGCATGGCCGAGGAGACGCTCGCGTTCTACGCACTGGTGGTGCCGGTCATGCTGGCGCTCGGCTACGACCGCATGGTGGCGGCCGCGGTGATCCTGCTCGGCGCCGGCATCGGCACGATGGCGTCGACCGTCAACCCGTTCGCGACGGGCGTGGCGTCGGAGTCGGCCGACATCGGCATCGGTGAGGGACTGGGGCTGCGGCTCGTGATGTACGTCGTGCTGACGGCGGTGACGATCGGCTACGTCCTGCGGTATGCGCACAAGGTCAAGGCCGACCCCGCGGCGTCGCTCGCCGGGAACCATCCCGAGGACGCCGACGTCGTGGCCGAACCGGCCGAGGCGCCCGAGCTGACGCCACGCCGGCGCGGCGTGCTGTGGATCATGGCTCTGACGTTCGCCTTCATGATCTACGCGATCGTCCCCTGGGCCCAGGTGATCGAGGGCACCGACGCCGCCTCCTACCGCTTCCAGCTCGACTGGTACTTCCCCGAGCTGGCGGCGCTGTTCCTGGTGATGGCCGTCGTCGTCGGCCTGGTGGCCAACCTCGGTGAGAAGCGGATCACCGACACGATCGTCAGCGGCGCCGGCGACTTCATCTCGGTCGGCCTGATCATCATCCTCGCCCGTGGCGTGACGGTGATCATGAACAACGCGCTGATGTCGGGCACGGTCCTCAACGCGCTCGAGGGTGCGGTCGAGGGCACGTCGTCGGGCCTGTTCGGCGGGCTGATGTTCCTGCTGAACATCCCGCTGGCGTTCCTGGTGCCGTCGAGCTCGGGCCACGCCGCGCTGGCCATGCCGGTGCTGGCGCCCCTCGGCGACTTCGCCGGGGTCAGCCGCGAGATGGTCGTGACCGCCTACCAGTCGGCGTCGGGGTGGATGAACCTGTTCACGCCGACCTCGGCGGTGGTGATGGGTGGCCTCGCGCTGGCCAAGGTGTCGTACAACAAGTACCTGCGGTTCATCGCCCCGCTGCTGGGCATCCTGCTGGTGCTCACCGTCGCCTTCGTGGCGGTCGGGTCCGCGCTCTGACATCTCTCGCGGATCGGCACGAGCCCAGGTCGAGTCGACCTGGTTCGTGCCGCGTCGGGGCCGTCGGCCGCGCGACCCTCGTCAGTCGAGGCAGAACTCGTTGCCCTCGGGGTCGGCCATCACGATGAAGCCGTTCTCCATGGGCGGCGCCGGCTCGACGCGACGTGTCCGTGACGCACCCAGCGCGACGAGGCGGTCGCACTCGGCCTCGAGGGTGGCCATCCGCTCGTCCCCCTGCAGGCCGGGAGCGGCACGGACGTCGAGGTGCATCCGGTTCTTCGCAACCTTGTCTTCCGGCACCTGCTGGAAGAAGACGCGGGGACCGATGCCCTCGGGGTCCTCGATGGCCGACCGGGAGTTGCGCTGATCCTCGGGGACGCCGATGCCGGCGAGGAAGTCGTCCCACGCCGCCAGCGGGTCGGCGTCTTCGGCCACGTCGACGCCGGGCGGACCGGGGTGGACGTAGCCCAGGACGTCCCGCCAGAACGTCGACAGCGCCCGGGGGTCGTGGGCGTCGAAGGTGACCTGGATGTGGCGGCTCATCGGCTCGTTCCTCTGTTCGCGGATGGGGTGCCCGGGACGGCCTCGCGGACCGGCCCGAGGTGGCGGGAGAGCCATGGTGGCATCCATCGCGGTCAGATCCGGTCCTCGATTTCGACGGTCCCGGCTGAGGCGTTGGGTCGCCCCGTCGGGGAGCGCTCCGGCTGGGCGTGTGGCCGCCGGCGACCGCGCACGTCCCGGCCGCATGGTCGCCCGTGGGATCGAGCGTCTCGGCCTCCGTCGCAGGTCCCCCTCTGGCGGGTCGTCAGCGGCGACTCGGCGACGCCCGCGGCCCGCGCACGACGCGGCCGGGAAGCGCGCCCGTGAACTCGTCGTCGGCCACGGTCTGCACCCCCGCGACGAACGTGGCCGCGTAGCCACGGCCGCGCTGGACGAGCCGCCGACCGCCGGCCGGCAGGTCGAAGGCCATGCGCGGGGCGTCGAAGCCGAGGCGCTCGCGGTCGATGACGTTGAGGTCGGCGCGCAGGCCCGGCGCCACCAGGCCCCGGTCGCCCAGGCCGTACAGCTCGGCCGTCTGACGGGTCTGGCGGTGCACGACGTGCTCGACGGGGAGACGGGGGCCGCGCCGTCGGTCTCGGGCCCAGTGGGTGAGCATGAAGGTGGGCATGCCGCCGTCGCAGATGGCGCCGCAGTGCGCGCCCGCATCCGACAGGCCCATCCGCGTGTGGGGATGCCGGGTGGCCTCGTAGGTCATCGACAGGTCGCCGTAGGCGTAGTTGAAGAATGGCGCGTAGATCAGCCCGTGCCCGCCGGCGGACGTGAGCTGGTCGACCACCAGCGCCATCGGCGGTAGCCCGCGGGCGGCGGCGAGCGCGGCGACCGACGTGTCGGCCGTGGGCTCGTAGTCGATGTCGCCCCCGTCGACCAGCCACATGCGGTCGAGCTTGCCGAGCACGACCCGGTCGAAGAAGCCGCCGTCGTCGGGCACGTCCTCGACCAGGCGGCGCCGGCGCTCGGGCTCGGCCAGGGCGGCGAGTCGCGCCGGCATCGGCAGGTCGGCGACCTCGGCGTAGGCGGGGTGGAACAGCAGCGGATGGACGCTGCCGTGGAGGGAGTAGAGGATGCCGATCGAGCGACCGGCGACCTGGGCCACGATCGGCAGCCCGTCGTCGGCCGCCTCGTCGAGCAGGCGCAGCACCTCGCGCCACACCTCGGGGTCGCTGTCGGGCTGGTTGAGGTTGACGCTGACGGTGCGGCCGGTGCGCTCGGCCAGGGCCCGCATCCACGGCCACTCGTCCACGGGCACGCGGGCGTGGTCGGGGGCGAACTGGAAGACACCGTGGCCGGCGGCCGCCAGGGCGTCGCCGATGTCGAGCAGCTCGGCGGCGTCCGCGTCGGTGCCGGGCACGAGCGTGCCGTCCTTGGCCCGGTGCAGCGGCGTCCGGCTCGTCGAGAAGCCGAGCGCGCCCGCCCGCAGGGCATCCTCGACGATGCGGGCCATCGCACGGCGGTCGTCCTCGTTGGCCGGCGCGTTGGCGGCGCCCCGTTCGCCCATCACGAACGCCCGGACGGGGCCGTGGGCGATCTGCGTGCCGACGTCGAGCACCCGGGGCCGCGCCTCGAGCGCGTCGAGGTACTCGGGGAACGTGGTCCACGCCCAGTCGATGCCCTCGACCATCGCCGAACCGGGGATGTCCTCGACGCCCTCCATCAGGTCGATGAGCCAGTCGTGCCGGTCGGGGTCGGCGGGGGCGAAACCGACGCCGCAATTGCCCATCACGACCGTCGTCACTCCGTGCCACGAACTGGGCGTCACCCACGGGTCCCACGTGGCCTGGGCGTCGTAGTGGGTGTGGACGTCGACGAAGCCGGGGGTGACCATCCGGCCAGCGGCGTCGAGCACCCGCCGGGCGCCCGCCGTCGACGCGGTGCCGGCCGCGGTCACGTCCACGATCCGCCCGTCGTCGACCACCACGTCGGCCGGGCGGGCGGGGGCGCCCGATCCGTCGACGAGGTTGCCGTTGCGGACGACGAGATCGGCCATGGGCGCAGTCCACCACACGTGACCACCCGACGTGGGCCCCTGGCCCGGTGGGAGCGGTCCAGCTCGTGGGCTGCGCATGACCGTGCCCGTCACCGCCGTGCCCGACGGCGGCGCCCGCTGCGGCGCCGTTCGGCGCGACCGGGGCCACCGGCACCGAACCGGACGTGCGCGAGGTGGAGCCGTGGCTGGGTGAGAACTGGTGCGAGCGATGCGGGCAGGCCGCATCTGCCTCAGTCGACGAGGTCGTACGGCACTCCGAGGGCACGGTATGTGCGCTCGGCCCGCCGATCGCGGGTCAGGAGGATGCGGCCGTTGACGCGGGCGGCCTCCGCGACGAGCGCGTCGTACACCGATCCGCCCACGACGTGGCCGTCGGGCAACCGTGACAGCAGGAGTCGTGCCGCGGCGGGATCGAGCCAGCACCCGTCAGGGAATGCCTGGCGCAGCACCTCCTCCGCCTGCGGGCCCGTGAGGCGGAGCGGGATGGGCAGGCGGGTCAGGACGGCATACGCCTCGAAGATGGCATGACCGGCGAGGGCCGGCCGGCGCGTGACCACGGCATGCCGGCACGGGCCGTGCGCGGCATGCGAAGCGTCCAGCGCGGCGACGGCCACGCTGGTGTCGCACGCCCAGCGTTCAACGCTGGAGGTCATCCCGAAGGCGGCGCACGTCGTCGTCAGTGATGCGGGTTCCCGGGACCGCACCGAGCAGCGGGAGCCCGTCCTGCTGCTCGATCGCCCGCTCGGGCAGCCCGATCGGCTCGAGGCGAAGCCCGGTTCCGTCGGGTACTACCTCGAGATGGGTGTCGGGCCCGATGCCGAGCGCGTCGCGCAGCGGCTTGGGGATCACGATCCGGCCCACCCTGTCGACCGTCACTTGCATGGGAACGGTCTACCACTTTGGGAACCGATTCCCAACACCGATTCGGTCGTGCATCGCGGTCTGATCGGCGGCGCCAGAACGCCAGACAGGAGAACGACGAACCGGGCATCGAGCCGCATGCCGAGGAGTAGCGCAAACTCTCTGGCCGCCCCGGGCTCGGCTGGCAGAGTGCGGGCATGGAACCGCGCGTCAACTTCGTGACCCTCGCCGTCCGCGATCTCGCCCGCACCCACCGGTTCTACGTCGACGGGCTCGGCTGGGAGCCGGCCCTCGACGTGCCAGGCGATGTGCTGATGTTCCGCGTGGGCGCCCGGCTGGTGCTGTCACTCTGGGCGGAGGCCGCGTTCGAGGCCGAGGTCGGGCCGATCGCCCGCGGCGACGGGGTGGCGCCGGTGACGCTCGCCCACAACCTCGCGACCCGCGCCGAGGTCGACGCCGTGCTCGAGACCGCCCGGGCGGCCGGCGCCGATCCCGTCGGCACCGCCGTCGAGCGCGAGTGGGGTGGGTACACGGGCTACTTCGCCGATCCCGACGGCTACCGGTGGGAGGTCGCCGAGAACCCCGGCCCGATCGGGCAGGCGGTGCTGCCGTCGGCGGGCGCGCCCCGCGACCCGGTGCCGCTCTCGGTGGCGGACGCGCTGGGCCGGCTGACGTTCCGCGGCGATCGCACGCCGACGTCGACCGACGACGACATGGTTGGTGCCTTCGGTCTGCTGTCCGCCTACCGGGACGGGGGCATCCACGTCGGTCACTGGGCGGGGCGCAGCGAGTGGGAGCGCCACCCGGAGGGCGACGAGATCGTGATGGTCGTCGCGGGTTCCACGACGTTGTTCACCCTGCACGGCGACGAGGAGCGGTCCCATCCGCTGGGTGCGGGCGAGCTGCTGGTCGTTCCGCAGGGCACCTGGCACCGGTTCGAGACGCCGGTGGAGGTCCAGGTCCTCAGCGTCACGCCGCAACCGTCGGACCACCAGCCGAACCGCCCGGCGGGGTAGCTGCCGGAGGCCTCCGGGGATGCCGGCCCACATGGCGAGGCGGGGGATGGCCGCGCCGGCGGGCACGCGGAGGGGGGCGTGCAACCCGCCGACGCGACCGAGCGGTCGCCGGGGGGAGGCGAACCGCTAGGACGAACCTGCGGGTTCGGTGGCGGCCGACCCTGCGGGTGCTGCGGTGCCCGAAACGGCGTCGCCCGATGCTGCGTCGCCCGATGCTGCGGTCTCCGAGGGAGCGTCGCCCGATGCTGCGGCGCCCGTGACGGCGCCCGACGGCGCTGCGCTCGGCGCTGCGGTGCCGGTCGCGGTGGCTCCGGGCGCCTGCGCCATCTCGAACGCCGCGTAGTCGTCCGCCTTGGTGGCGGCGATGATCTCGAACAGCTTGGGTCGGCCGCCGGTGTTGAGCAGGTAGCGCTTCGGCTTGCCGGGGATGTTCCCGCCCACGTACTGCCCGATCGTGCCGAACGTGGTGCGGGCCGCGCCCTTGTCGACCATGCGGGTCCAGCGCTCCTCGGCCTCGGCGCTGACCTCGACGACCTCGGCCCCCCGGGAGCGTGCGTGCACCAGCACGTCCATCACGAAGTCGAC
Source organism: Acidimicrobiales bacterium (assembly GCA_036280455.1). Classification (GTDB taxonomy): domain Bacteria; phylum Actinomycetota; class Acidimicrobiia; order Acidimicrobiales; family VFJN01; genus ZC4RG19. The sequence goes on along the minus strand of DASUQS010000191.1, from coordinate 4,592 downwards.
CTGATCGCCGTTGTAGCGAGGGTTGTTGCCGGCCGCGGCGTGCGGGCCGCCGGGGAAGAACAGGTTGGGGAAGCCGCGGGTCTGGATGCCGAGGAACGTGGTGGGGCCGTCGGCCCAGTGGTCGGTCAGCGCCAGGCCGCCCCGGCCGACGACGCCCATGCGGGCGAGGGCGCCGGTGCCGAAGTCGAACCCCGTGGCCCACACGACGATGTCGAACTCGCGCGCCCCGTCGGTCGTCTCGATGCCGGAGGGGGTCATGCGCACGATCGGCGTCTCGCGCAGGTCGACGAGCGAGACCTTCGGGTCGTTGAACGCCTCGAAGTAGCCCGCCACGAACGGCGGGCGCTTCTCGCCGAACCGGTGGTCCTTCGGGATGAGCTTCTCCGCTGTGTCGGGGTCGGCGACGATGCTGCGGATCTTCCCGGCGATGAACTCGCACCACTCGGCGTTGGCGGCCTCGTTGAAGAGCATGTCGGCGTAGTTGCTGGTCAGCTTCATGAAGCCCGGGCTGGACCACATCTTCTCGTAGAAGGCCTGCCGCTCGGCCGCCGAGTCGTCGAACGCGTTGCGGGCGTTGACCGGGTGGAGGAAGCCGGCGATCGACGTGTTGAGGACCTGGCACATCTCCTCGAAGTCGGCCCGGAGCTGCGCCTGTTCGTCCGCGGTGATCGGCGCGTTGTTGAGCGGCGTGCACCAGTTGGCGCTGCGCTGGAAGACGGTGAGGGACTCGACCTCGGGCAGGATCGTCGGCACCACCTGCACCCCGCTCGACGAGGTGCCGACGACGGCCACCCGCTTGCCGGCGAAGTCGACGGGCTGCTCCGGCCAGCGGCCGGTGTGGTGCGCCTCGCCGCGGAAGTCCTCCCGGCCCGGCACGTCGGGGATGTAGGGCACCGACAGCACGCCGGTGGCGGCGACGAGGAACCTCGCCCGGATCACCGCGCCGCCGGAGCGGCCGGGGCCGCTTGCGCCGTGTCTCCCGTCACCGTCGGCGGACGACCCAGCCGGCACGGACGAGGGCGCAGACCCGCCGAGCGTGACCACCCACGCGCCCGATGCCTCGTCGAACACCGCCGACGTGACCGGGCTGTCGAACCGCATGTGGCGGCGCAGGTCGAACCGGTCGACCACGTGGTTGAGATACCGCTCGGTCTCGGGCTGGGGCGCGAAGTGCTCCTGCCACTCCCACTCGTCGAACAGCTCCTTCGAGAACAGGTAGCCGTACGTGTAGCTCTCGGAGTCGAACCGGGCGCCGGGGTAGCGGTTCCAGTACCACGTGCCGCCCACGCCGCTGCCGGCCTCGACGAGCTGGGCGGAGAAGCCGGCCTCCCGCGCCCGGTAGAGCTGGTAGATGCCGGTGACGCCGGCCCCGACCACGAGGACGTCGACGTCGGGAACCCCATCCGTGCGAGGTCGGGAAGCGCCCTCCGGGGCGGATTGGGAGGATGTCGTCATGCGGTGGCGGTCCCCACTGTTCGTGGTGGCGCAGGAATGCCGGAATGCGCCTCGGAAATTTTGTACCGGTTAGTCTAAGTTCTCGGAAACGCACGTGCAGGAATCTGAGAGGGGAGTTCCCGTGGCGATCGTCGACCACAACCGACCGGTGCTCCCGGTGCCGTTCGCGCTGGAGGTGCCCGACCGGGCGCGCAAGGAGCGCTACTACGACCCCGAGTTCTTCCAGCTCGAGGTCGACCAGCTGTGGTCGCGCACGTGGCAGATGGCGTGCCGGCTCGAGGAGATCCCCCGGCCGCACGATTACGTGACATACGACATCCTCGGCCAGTCGGTGGTGGTCGTGCGCACGGAGGACATGGGCGTCAACGCGTTCCACAACGCCTGCCGCCATCGGGGCGTGCAGGTCGCGGAGGCCCGCGGGACGTGCGAGTCGGGCTTCACGTGCCCCTTCCACGGGTGGTGCTACGGCCCCGACGGCAAGAACACGTTCGTCTCGAAGCGCAGCTCGTTCTCCGAGCGGAACATGCAGCCGGGGGACCTCGACCTCCGGCCCGTGCGCGCCGAGACGTGGGGTGGGTGCGCGTGGATCAACCTCGACGACGACGCCCCGCCGCTGCGGCCCTGCATCGAGCCCTTCGCCACGATCATGGAGGGCTGGGAGATCGAGTCGCTGCACCCCGAGTGGTGGTACTCGGTGCGCCTGCCGGTGAACTGGAAGCTCGCCGAAGAGGCGTTCATGGAGCAGTACCACGTCATCGAGGCGCACCCGCAGCTCGTCGACCCCCGCCGCTTCGCCCCGCGCGATCCGTCGACGTTCGATCCGCGGGCGTGGCTCGACGCGGAGATCCGGTACCTGCACACGATGAGCGAGGGCATGGCCGGCATGGTGCACGCCCGCGACGTCGCGATCGCCGAGGGCCTGCGCGACATCGAGCTGCCGAGCGAGCCTGCGGCGGCGATGGAGACCTGGCACCGCACCTACGAGGACGCGGTCGTGCGCTGGCATCGCGAGCACGGCTTCCCGGTCCCCGACCTCGCCGAGCTGGCGGCGACGGGCCGCAACGAGCCGATGGGCTACTGCTTCCCGCACTTCTTCGTGCTGCCGATGTACAGCAGCGCATCCTCCTACAGGTTCCGCCCGCTCGGGCCGGAGGAGACGCTGATGGAGATCTGGTCGCTCACCCGGTTCCCGGAGGGGGAGGACCCGCCGGCCCCGATCCCGCCCGAGCCGTGGGAGTGCGACGACCCGCGGGTGCCGCCGATCCCGCAGCAGGACTTCTCCAACCTGCCCCGCCAGCAGCGCGGCGTGCACGCCAAGGGCTTCGAGTACATGCGCTTCTCCGAGAACATCGAGGGCGGCATCGCCAACTTCGAGCACACCGTCGACGGGTTCCTCGCCGGCCTGCCCTACGACACGCTGCTGACCGCCCTGGCCGAGGTCAACGTCAACCCCCTCGAGCGACCCGTCGCCGACCTGGGGTTCTGAGGAGCGACATGAGCAACGACACGAGCACCGACGCCGGCCGCGACAGCGGCCCGAGCTTCGCGGAGGTCGCGGAGGGCGTGCGCGCCGCCATCGCCACGTACACCCAGGCGCTCGACGACGGGCGCACCGACGACGTCGTCGCCACGTTCACCGCCGACGCCGTGTGCGACCTCGGCCCGATGGGCCGGTTCGAGGGCCAGGACGCCCTCCGTGCCGCCTACGCCGGGTGGGCCCCGAGAGGCCCGCAGCGCCACCTCGTCCTCAACACGCTCGTCACCGCGCGTGGTGATGACGAGGCCGAGGCCGTCAGCGACGTGGTGTTCATCGCGCCGGGCAAGACCGGCTGGGCGATCCACCTCGTCGGCCGCTACCGCGACGTCCTCCGCCGCGATCCCGATGGCGGGACCTGGCGCTTCCACCGTCGGACGGCCACGTTCGAGAAGGCCGGGTGATCACGCCGGTGGAACTCGCCCTCGCCCAACCCGTCCAGACCCGGGGCGAGGCGAGGCAATGACTCGCGCTCGCGCACGGGCGAGGCAATCGCTTGCGGCCCCCGCACGTGATTGCCTCGAAAGGGTCGAGGCGCGAGTCATTGCCTCGCGCCCCGACGCCGCGCCGGCCGCCGAGCGACGCGTCGCCCGGCGGCACGCGCGGCCGGTGTCAGCCGACGAAGTCGGGCATGACCTCGCGGGCGAACCGCTCGACCTGGGCGGCACCCTCGCCGGGCCAGCCGCAGACCAGGTAGTCGTAGCCGGCGTCGCGCCACTTGCCGGCGAACTTCCGGGCGGCGTCCAGGTCGTCGAGCGACAGCGACGCCGCCCGCGCGATGTCGGATGGCTGCCGGCCGGCCTCGACGGCCAGCTGGTCGACGCGCTCGGACGCCTCGCGCAGCGAGTTCGGCGAGCCGAACCCGTGCCACACATCGGCGTACCTCGCCACCAGGGGCAGCGTGCGCCGGGGGCCGGTGCCGCCGATCCAGATCGGCGGGCGGGGTTGCTGCACCGGCACCGGTCGCAGCTGGGCGTCGTTCAGGGACACGACGTTGCCCTCGTAGCTGACCTTCTCCCCGGTGAACAGGCGGGTCGTGATCTCGAGCGCGTCCTCCAGCAGCGCGTAGCGCTCCGCGAGCGGCGGGAACGGGATGCCGAGCTCCAGGTGCTCCTTCTCGTACCAGGCGGCGCCGAGCGAGAGGTCGAGCCGGCCGTGCGAGGCGTGGTCGATGGTGACAGCCTGGGCCGCGAGCACCGACGGGTGGCGGTAGGTCACGCCGGTGACGAGCAGCCCGAGGCGGATGCGCGACGTCACGCCGGCCAGCGCGGCCAGCGTGGTCATGCCCTCGAACGTCTCGCCCGCCCCCTCGCCGTACATCGGTTGGTAGTGGTCGAAGCCCCACACGCCGTCGAAGGCCAGCTCCTCAGCGAGCTGCACCCGGCGCACGAGCTCGTCCCACGGCATGCGCTGCTGCGCCACATCGAGTCCGAATCGCATGGTGAGCAACGTAACCACATCCGGCGTGGATCTAACACCCGAGTCGCACAACGTCCCGCGGCGTGTGCGGTCACGTCGGTTCCCGGAGGCGCCCGATGACCACGTTCGAGGGACCGCCGATCGCCGGGATCGACGGCGTCGGTGCGCTCACGCTCGGCGGCCT
>DASUQS010000190.1:0-11438 GCA_036280455.1 Acidimicrobiales bacterium | reverse complement strand
ACCCCGCCCGGACGGACCACCTTGCCCACGGCCCCCTTGTCCACGACCAGCCTGGCCACGACCACCCTGACCACGGCCTCCCTGGCCGCCGGCACCCTGCCGCGGCGGGCTCACGACGCGCCCGTCACGAGGGCGACGGCGAAGCACGCCACGCCCTCGGCCCGGCCGAGCGCACCGAGGCCCTCGGCCCGCTTGCCCTTGACCGTCACGGGCGCCCCCACAGCGGCGGAGAGACGTTCGTGGATGGCATCGCGATGCGGCGCCAGCTTGGGAGCCTCCAGCACGACCGTGCAGTCGACGTTCTGGGGCGCCCACCCGGCGGCGCGCACGTCGGCGACCGCCCGGCACAGCAGGTCGACCGAATCGGCCCCCGCGAACGCCGGGTCGGTGTCGGGGAAGTGCTGGCCGATGTCGCCGAGGCCGGCGGCGCCGAGCAGCGCGTCGGTGACCGCGTGGGCCACCACGTCCGCGTCGCTGTGCCCGGCCAGGCCGCGGGCGCCGGGGAACGGCACCCCGCCGAGCACGAGCGGTCGCTGCGGATCGTCGGAGAAGGGATGCACGTCGAAACCCTGCCCGACCCGGATGCGGGGGGCGTCAGCGGGCACGGAGCAGCGCCTCGGCCACGACCAGGTCGTCGCGCCGGGTGATCTTCAGGTTGGTGGGGGAACCGTTCACGACGACCACCTTGCCACCCGCAGCCTCGACCAGCGACGCATCGTCGGTCGCCTCGCCCTCGCCGGCGTGCGCGGCGCGCAGCGGACCGGCCCGGAACGCCTGCGGGGTCTGCACCGCGACCAGGCCGTCGCGGTCGACCGTGCCGCCGGCACGGGCCCGCAGCGTGTCGACGACCGGCACCCCCGGGACGGCGGCATCGGCCCCGGCGCGCACGGCCTCGACCACGGCGAGGAACAGGTCGCCCTCGGCCAGCGGGCGGGCACCGTCGTGCACGACGACGACCTCGGCGTCGGCCGGCACCGCGGCCAGCCCGGCCCGGACCGACCCGGAGCGGGTGTCCGCCCCGGCCACGACGACATCGGCTGCGGCCTCCGGCTCGCCGGCGCGGTCGGGTGCGACGACCAGCACGATGCCGTCCGCGGCGGCGCGCGCCGCAGCCAGCGACCAGTCGATCACCCGCCGCCCGGCCAGCGGTTCGTACTGCTTGGCGCCCCCGAAACGCCGGCCCGAACCGGCGGCGACGACGATGGCCCAGACATCTCCCATGGCACGCCGGAGGCTACCGCTCCGTCCTCTCCGGTCACCGCGCGAGACGTCCGTCACCCACCTGTCACGACGTCAGGTCCGCGCGTCGTTATCGTTCCCAGGTGATGAGCCCCACCGACCTGCTCGCCGACGTCGATCTTTTCGCCGATCTGACGCCCCAGGAGCTGCTCCACCTCGCCGACGCCAGCACGACCGAGGACCTCCGCCGCGGGGATGTGCTGTTCCACGAAGACGACCCCGGCGACACCGTCTACATCGTCATCGACGGCCGCATCGCCATCGCCAAGCGCTCGATCGACGGGCGCGAGTCGGTGGTGGCCCTGATGGAACCGGGCGACCTGTTCGGAGAGATGCAGCTGTTCGAGAACCAGGGCCGCACCGCCGAAGCCCGAGCCCTCGAGCAGTCCCAGGTGCTCGCCATCGGCTACGGCCCCATCCGGCAGGTCTACGAGCAGCGTCCGGAGCTGCTGTGGGGCGTGGTCGCCCTGCTGGCGGGCCGGCTGCGCACGATGGACGTCGCCCTCGCCGACTCGGTGTTCCTCGACGTGACCGGGCGCACCGCCAAGCGGCTCGTCGAGATGGCGGCCGGCGCCGACGAGTTCACGCTCCCGGTCACCCAGGAGGAGCTGGCCGCCATGGTCGGCGCCTCGCGGGAGCGCGTCAACAAGGCGATCGCCAGCTTCGTCCGCCTCGGGTGGATCGAGCAGTCCGAGCGCCGCTACCGCATCACCGACCGCGAGCAGCTCGAACGCCGCGCCCGCTGACGGCCCCTCCCCCGCGCGCACGCAGAGTGTTCTCCTCTCGGGAGCGGGTCAGGGGGCGGACAGGTGGGTGACGGCGCGACGCCAGGCGTCGGCGGCGTCGTCGGCCCGGTGGGTGTCGCGCGAGGCGTCGTGGGCGAACCCGTGGTCGGCGCCCTCGTAGCGCACGACCTCGACCCCTGCGGCCTCGAGCGCCGCCATGTCCTCCTCCGGCACCCACGGATCGGCCGTGCCGGCCAGCAGGAGCGCGGGGCAGGCCTCCGGGGCGGCCAGGGCGTCGAGCGGCTCGCCCTGGGTCGGGCTCTGCCACATCTCCGGCACGCGCCCCATCCCGTAGAACGACACGGCCCGGGCGAACCGGCCGGTCCCCGCCGCCTTCAGCGCGTACATGCCGCCCATGCAGAAGCCGACGATGCCCACCGGTTCGACCCCGGTGGCGTCGGCCGCGGCCACCGCGTCGCCGAGCACCCGGGCATCGTCGAGCGAGCTGCCCGCCTGCAACCGGTCGCCGATCGTGGGCAGGTCGTCGCGGCCCGGCCAGAGCTCGAACGCGCAGACCGTCCACCCGTTCTCGGCGGCGAGGCGGGCGACGTGGTCGTCGAACAGGGGCCGCAGGCCGCCGATGTCGGGGATGAGCACCAGGCCCCGGGTGGGCGTGCCGTCGGGGCGGGCGATCTCGGCGGGCGTGCCGGACGGGAGCGTGATGCGCATCCCTCTGGTCTAGCGGCGCGTCCGCAGATCCGGCGACCTCCCGCGGGCGCCCTGGCCCGGGGGCGGCCTCAGCTGTAGCGGTCGAGGATGCTCGACTCGGCCAGGCGCGACAGGCCGTCCTTGATGGCCCGGGCCCGGGACTCGCCGACACCGGTGACGTCGTCGAGGTCGTCGATCGTGGCTCGCATGATCTTCTGCAGGCTGCCGAAGCGGTCGACGATGCGGTCGATCACCGGCTCGGGCAGGCGGGGGATGCGCGACAGCAGGCGATAGCCCCGGGGCTGCACGCCGGCGTCGAGATCGACGGCCGAGCCCGGCACCTGCAGGGTCGAGCCGACCGCGGTGGAGTCGAGCAGCTCCTCGGTGCCCATGTCGGCCAGCGCGGCCATGGCGTGATCGAGCCGCCACCCCGTCTCGGGGGTGAAGTAGTCGAGCATGACGAGCCGGCGGTCGTCGTCGACGCCGCCCATCAGCTCCTCCAGCTGGAGGGCGACCAGGCGGCCGTCGACCCCGAGCTGGACGATGTCACCGGATATCTCGTCGGCGATGCGACGCACCATCTCGGTGCGCTGCAACACGTTGACGACGTCGCGCACGGTGACCAGGTCCTCCACCTCGAGGGCCGACAGCGAGGCCGTCACGCCGTCGAGGCGGTCGCGGTAGCGCTCGAGCGTCTGCAGCGCCTGGTTCGCCCGCACCAGCAGCCGGGGGATGGCCTCGAGCGGGTGCTTCTCGTCGCCCACGTAGACGGCGATGATCGCCATGTCCTCCGACACCGACACCACCGGCACGTCGATCGACCGGGCGACGCGCTCGGCCGTGCGGTGGCGGGTACCGGTCTCCGACGTGGGCACGTTGGGGTTGGGCACGAGGTGGACGTTTGCCCTGGCGATGCGGCTGGCGTCACCCGCGAGGATGATCGCGCCGTCCATCTTCGCCAGCTCGGACAGGCGCTGCGGGCTGAACGCCGCGTCGAGCAGGAACCCCCCCGAGCAGATGTTCAGGACCTCGGGCCCGTCGCCGATGACCACGAGCGCACCCTTGCTGGCCTGGAGGATGCGATCGATGCCTTCGCGCAGGGGCGTGCCCGGCGCAACCGCGGCGAGCGCGTCCATGAGCTGGGCACTGGCACGGGCAATCACGGCGCAATGCTACTGCGGCCGTCGGGTGCGCCCTGCACCTCAGCGCGCGGCCCCGCGCGCGGGGTGTCGCTGCTACACCGCCGAGGGTCGGAACGCCTGGTGATGGATCGCGTCGGCGATCGACGTGGCCCGCCCGAGCTGCATCCCGGGCGGCGCATCGGGCGCGGAGCGGGGCACCACCGCCCGGGTGAAGCCGAGCCGGGCGGCCTCGGCCAGTCGGCGCTCGGTGCGGTGGACCTGGCGCAGCTCGCCGCCCAGGCCGATCTCGCCGCAGGTCACGAGGTTCGCCGGGAGCGGCCGCTCCGTCGCCGACGAGGCGACGGCGAGTGCCATGGCCAGGTCGACACCGGGCTCCGGCACCCGGACGCCACCCGCCACCGCCACGTGCACCTCGGCCCGGCTGAGGTCGAGCTCGGCGTGCCGGTCGAGCACCGCCAGCACCTGCGCGAGGCGACCGCCGTCGACCCCCTGGGCGGTGCGCCGGGGCGACGGGGCGTTGCTGGGCACCACCAGCGCCTGCACCTCGACCAGCAGCGGCCGCTGCCCGTCGAGCACCGGGGCGACCACCGACCCGGGCACGCCCGCCTGCCGGTCGGCGAGGAACAGCGCGCTCGGATCCGGCACGCCGACCAGACCCAGCTCGCCCATCTCGAAGAGCCCCAGCTCGTGGGTGCTGCCGAAGCGATGCTTGACCGCCCGGAGCATGCGCAGGGCGTGGTGCCGCTCGCCGTCGAAGGCGAGCACGGTGTCGACCAGGTGTTCGAGCACCCGGGGCCCGGCGAGACCGCCCTCCTTGGTGACGTGGCCGACGAGCACGATGCTGACCCCGCGGGCCTTCGCCTCGCTCACCAGGCGCTGCGCGCACCCCCGCACCTGGCCGACCGAGCCCGGCGCCGACGCCAGGTCGGGGTCGTGGACCGTCTGGATGGAGTCGACCACCACGACCTCCGGCGACAGGGCGTCGATGTGGGCGACGATGTGGGGCAGCGACGTCTCGGCCACCAGCCACAGGGACGGCGAGCTGACCCCCAGGCGTTCGGCCCGGAGGGCCACCTGGCGGGCCGACTCCTCGGCCGTGACGTAGAGGCACGCGGCGCCGCGCTCGGGCCGGCCCGACCCCGCGTCGGCCGTGCGCGCCTCGGCGGCTCGCCGGGCGGCTGCACCGGCGGCGATCGACGCCAGCGCCTGGAGGAGCAGCGTGGACTTGCCGACCCCGGGCTCGCCGCCGAGGACGGTGACGGACCCGGGGACGAGCCCGCCGCCCAGCACCCTGTCGAGCTCGGCGTCACCGGTCGGCACCGGACGGGTGGCGTCGCCGACCGCCTCGGCGATCGGGATGGGCACCGACGCCCGGTTGAGCGCCACGAAGGACCCTGGCCTGGCGGTGGTGGGGGACGCGAGCTCCTCGACCAGGCTGCCGCTGGCCTCGCACCCCGAGCACCACCCGGTCCACTTCGGGGCCTCGGCACCGCATTCGGTGCAGCGGTAGACGGTCTTCACGCGGGCCATGGGCGCACCCTAGGCAGGGGGTATGACATTCGAGGGAGGGTCGAGGCGCCGGTGGCGGGTTCGGCTCGGCAGAGGACGGCCGGTACCGGGCCACGCGGCGGGGCTCCGACCGTGACCGTCGGTCACCGGGCTGACCGCCTACGGTGGGGGTCGTTCGAGGCGGAAGGCGACCATGCGCGGGCTTGTCGGGTACGGAGGGCATGCAACGGCCGGGCACGAGGCGCAGGTCCCCGGCGACCGGCCAGCCGGTGCGCCCCGGCACCGTCGACACCGCCGGACGTCTCGGCACCGCCGCGTCCTGGCGGTCGCCGTCCTCGGCCTGCTCCTCGCCGTCATCGCGGCGTGCGGGGGCGACGACGGCGACGACACCGCAGGTGCGGACGACACCCCGAGAGCCGGGTCCGACGAGCGGTCCGGGACCGGCTCCGACACCTCCGGCGCGGGCGCCTCCGATGGCGCCGGCGACTGCGCCGTCGCCGAGCCGACCCCTGTGTCCGGCCCCGCGGTGGAGGTCGAGCCCATCGGCGAGGCGGACGGCGTCTCGGTCGCGGCGGCCGAGTACCCCCTGCCCGACTCCCCGGGCGACCCCTGGTCGCAGTGGGGCCAGGGCGTGGTGCTCCCCGACGGGCGGTTCGTGTCGGCGGTGGGCGACCACCTGGGGGCCGACGGCAACTCGTGGTTCTACGAGTACGACCCCGCCACGGGCGAGCTCACCCGCACCGCCGAGGTGGCCGCCGCGCTCGACCACGAGCCCGGCGACTGGGGCTACGGCAAGGTGCACGCCCCGATGGTGCTGGGGCCCTGCGACGAGGTCATCACCGCCACCTACTGGGGCACCCGCACCGACCTGGTCGTCGGCGGCTCCTACACCGGCGACCACCTGGTGCGCTACGACCCGTCCACCCACGACGTCGGCTCGCTCGGCGTTCCGATCGAGGGGTTCGGCATCCCCTCGATCGCCCTCTCCCCCGACCGGCGCTGGGTGTTCGGCGAGGCCGTCGACCCGGAGAGCGACACCGAATCGGACAGCGGCGCCTTCTTCGTGGCCGACGCCACCACCGGGCAGGTCGTGCACCGCTCCGACGACCCCGACCACGTGGGCTTTCGCGCCATCCTGGTCACCCCGGAGGGCGAGGCGCTCTACGCCGGCCCCGGCGGCGACGTGTTCGGGTTCACGCCGGGCGACGAGGCCCCCCGCCGCGCCGAGGACGTGCTGCCCGGCGAGTGGCTGCGCACCGCCAGCCCCATCGCGCCCGACGGCTCCGTGTACGGCGCCACGCGCGAGCCCGACCAGCTGTTCCGCGTCGCCCCCGACGGCACGATCGCCGACCTCGGACCCGCCGAGGACTACGTGGCGTCCCTCGGCCTGTCGCCCGACGGGTCCACCCTGTACTACGTGCCCGACGCCCACGGCGACGCATGGACGGCGGGTGCGCCCCTCGTCGCGGTCGACACGGCCACCGGCGACCACCGGATCGTCGTCGAGCTCCAGCCGCTGATCGAGGACGGGCTCGGCCTGCGGGCGGGCGGCTCGTACAACGTCGTCGCCGACCCCGGCGGCGACCGGGTCTACGTGGGGATGAACACCGGTCCCGCCGGCGGGAGCGAGGACGACGACACGTTCGGCACGCCGGTCCTGCTCGTGGTCGACCTGCCGTGACCTGGGGCACCGGCCGGCGGGCGTTCCGCCGGACCAGCCGGCGGCCCCGGCCGCCGACCACGATCCGCCCGGTGGCGGCCGCCATCGCGGCCGCAGTGGTGCTGCTCGGCGCCGCGTGCGGCGGGTCGGACGGCGAGGACGCGGACCGCTCCGCCGACCCGCCCGCGGAGCGCGACGTCGATGCCGACGCCGACCTCGATGCCGGAACGACGGACGCGACCGACCCGACGGGCGTGACCGGCTCCGGCGGGGCCGTCTGCCGGACCGTAGCGGCCGCCGACGCCGGCGGTGCCAGCGACGCCGGCAGCGGAGCCGCGCCCGAGCTCGTCGACGCCACCGCCGCCCTGGGCCTCGTCGACCCGCTCGTCGGGATGTACGGCCACGCCACAGCCGCCGCCGACGTGGACGCCGACGGCTGGACCGACCTCTTCGTCGCCGGCTTCGCCGATCGCGACGAGGACGAGTACCGCCACCGGGGGGCCGACGGCCCCGCGCCCGACCGCCTCCTGCTCGGCGGGCCGGGCGGGTTCCGGCCGAGCGACGGGTTCACCGGCGAGCGGGCCCGCACCAGCGGGGCCACGTTCGCCGACCTCGACGGCGACGGCGACCTCGACCTGGTCGTGGCCAGGAACCCCCGTCCCGACGGCGAGATCGCCAGCCGCCCCACCACGGTGTACGACAACCGCGACGGCACGTGGGCGGCGACGACCACCCTCGCCGACGACGTCGGGGCCCGCTCGGTCGCCGCCCTCGACGTCGACCGCGACGGCCTCGTCGACCTGGCGGTCCTCGGCGACCGGTTCGGCGGCGGCCCCACCCGGTTCCTGCGCAACACGGGCGGGTTCGCGTTCGAGGACGCGACGGAGGCCTGGGGCGTCCCGGACGACGTCCACGGCCTGGCGCTGGCCACCGTCGACCTCGACGGGGACGGCTGGCTCGACGTCGTGACCAGCGGCGACGAGCGGGTCCTGCTCGGCGGCCCGGACGGGTTCACCGTGGTCGAGGTGCCGGTGCTCCGCTGGGAGGTGCACGGCGACGAGGACGACGCCGCGGGCATCGCGGTCGGCGACCTCGACGGCGACGGCCGCCCCGACCTGGCGGTGGGCCAGCACTTCAACTCCACCGTCGACGACGGGCGACAGGTGCCCGTCCGCCTGTTCCTCAATCGGTCCGAGGCGGGCGCGCCCGCCCTCGAAGACGTCACCGAGGCCGCCGGCTCGCCGGGACTGCCCACCAAGTCGCCGCACGTGGCCATCGTCGACCTCGACGACGACGGGCTCGCCGACGTGGTGACCTCTGCCGCCGCCGCCGACGGATCCCCCCTGGTGCTCCACAACACCGGCGTGGACGACGGGGTGCCCCGCCTCGCGGTGGTGGGCGAGCCGGGCGATGGCGAGTACTGGGTCACGGGCGTGACCGACGACCTCGACCAGGACGGTCGGGTCGACCTGTTCCTGGTGTCGTGGGAGCCGGCGGTGGCCTCGCCGCTGTTCCGGGGCGAGGGCGGCGACGGGGCGTGGGTCGAGGTGGACGTCGCTGCGCTGGGGCCGGCCCTGACCGGCGCGCGGGTCGAGGCCCGCGTCGGCGATGACCTGGTCGCGACCGGCTGGGCGGCGAGCACCACCGGGTACGCGGCCGGGGCGCCGCCCGTGGTGCGTCTGGGCCTCGGGGCGGCGACCGGCGACGTCAGCGTGACCGTGACGGCCCCCGGTGCGGAGCCGCGCCAGATCGTGGCGCCCGTGCGCAGCCGGGTGTCGCTCGGCCCCTGCTGAGCGCACGCATCGGCATCCGGGCCATCGGCGCCGGACGCAGGCCAGGCGCCTCAGGCCCGGCATCTCCTTGTCTGCCGGCCCCGTGCCGCGGCCACCTGGGCCAACTGAGCTCAGGCCTGCTCTCAGGCCGGGCGGGAGCGGACGCCACGCACGGCGAGCACGGCCACGAGGGCGACCAGGCAGACCACGGCGATCGCGGCCAGGGCGAGCACCGGCCAGTCGTAGGCGGTGCTCTCCGCCTCCATGGCGACGGGGCCGTCGCCGAGGCGCGGCGTCCACGTGTCGCCGCCTGCCGGCAGCACGGCGGTGACCTCGAACGCGAAGACGTCCGCCAGGGGCCGGCCCACGCGGGCCTCGATCGCCGCCGCGTCCTCGCCGAGCGGTTCGCCGTCCAGGGCCTCGGCGAGCCCGGCGTCGCCGAACGCCTCGAGGCCGCCGCTCAGGTCGGCCGTGCCCGTGAACCCGTAGGTCGTGCGGCCGAACGACTCGCTCCGGGTGACGTGGAGGTCGCGCAACGGCCCATCGGGGCCCGTGAGCCCGGCCAGGATCTGGTCGGCCTCCTCGGTGGTGCCGAACGGGCGAGAGACCCGCAGCGTGAGCTGCCCGTCGGCGGCCTCCGGCTCGTCGACCTGCCACCCCGCGGCCACGAGGTCGTCGTCGCGCACGAGCGCCGCCAGGTCGCCCGGGCCCCCGGTGCCGTCGCCGTCCAGGTCGGGCAGTTGGGCGACCGCGGCCTCGTCGAGAGCGACCGCCACCTCCACGGTGCCCGACCCGTCCTCGGCGACGTCGACCGTCACGGTCGTGCGCACCTGGCACGCGGCCGCCAGGGCGACGAGCGCGAGCAGGAGTGCGGAGCGGAGGAGGCGTCGGGTCATCACGGGAGGGAAAGGGAGCGCAGGGACCTTAGTGGCCGGCGCTCTCGGCACCGCAGCGGGGCGAGGCCGGACGACACGGGGCGGGACCGGGACCGGGAGCCGGACCGCAGGCGGGACGCGACTCGGGGCCGCTCGCAAGCGGCCCCGAGTGCAGTGCGTGAACTGTGACCGGTGGTCAGGCGTCGCCGGCCTCGGCGAGCTCGACCCTGTCAGGCGTCGCCGGCCTCGGCGAGCTCCATCGGCGGCGGCACGAAGCCCTCCACCGTGCGGAACACGATGCCCTTGTCGCCCGTCTCGGCGTCCTCCTCGACGTCGACGACCACGATCTCGCCGGCGTGCAGCTCCTTGAGCAGGAGCTTCTCGGAGATCGGGTCCTCGACCATGCGCTGGATGGCCCGGCGCAACGGCCGTGCACCCAACTGCGGGTCGTAGCCCTTGTCGGCGAGGAAGTACTTGGACTCCTGCGTGAGCTCGAGCCCGAGGCCCTGGCCCTCGAGCTGACGCTGCACCCGCTTGATCATCAGGTCGACGATCTGGGTGACCTCGTCCTTGGTGAGCTCGTGGAAGACGATGGTGTCGTCGATGCGGTTCAGGAACTCAGGCCGGAAGTGCAGCTTGAGCGCATCGTTGACCTTCTCCTTCATCTTCTCGTAGGAGACGGCCTCGTCGGCCCGGGCGAAGCCGACGTTCGCCTTGCGCAGGTCCGCGGTGCCCAGGTTGGAGGTCATGATCAGCACGGTGTTGCGGAAGTCGACCGAGCGGCCCTGGGCGTCGGTGAGGCGCCCCTCTTCCAGGATCTGCAGCAGCGTGTTGAAGACGTCCGGGTGGGCCTTCTCGATCTCGTCGAACAGCACCACCGAGAACGGCTTGCGCCGCACGGCCTCGGTGAGCTGGCCGCCCTCCTCGTAGCCGACGTAGCCCGGGGGCGAGCCGACGAGGCGGGAGACCGTGTGCTTCTCCATGTACTCGGACATGTCGAGCTGGATGAGCGCCGTCTCCTCGCCGAAGAGGAACTCGGCGAGCGTCTTGGCCAGCTCGGTCTTGCCGACACCGGAGGGGCCCAGGAAGATGAACGAGCCGCTGGGACGCTTCGGGTCCTTCAGGCCGGCCCGGGTGCGCCGGATGGCCTGGCTGACGGCCTTTATGGCGTCTTCCTGGCCGACGACCCGCTTGTGCAGCTCGTCCTCCATGCGGAGGAGCTTCTGCGTCTCTTCCTCTGTGAGCTTGTAGACGGGGATGCCCGTCCACAGAGACAGGACCTCGGCGATGGCTTCCTCGTCGACCTCGTCGAACAGGTCGACGCCGGAGTCCTTGATCTCGCGCTCCTTGGTCTCCTTGCGGGCCAGGAGCTCCTTCTCGGCGTCGCGGAGGCGGCCGGCCTCCTCGAAGTCCTGCGACTCGACGGCCTTCTTCTTCGACTCGACGACCCCGGCGAGCTCGTTCTCGAGGTCCTTGTAGTCGGCCGGGGTCTGCATGCGGCGGATGCGCAGGCGGCTGCCGGCCTCGTCGATGAGGTCGATCGCCTTGTCGGGCAGGAACCGGTCGCTGATGTAGCGGTCGGCGAGGTTGGCCGACGCCACCAGCGCCTGGTCGGTGATCGTGACCCGGTGGTGGGCCTCGTACCGGTCGCGCAGGCCCTTCAGGATCTCGATCGTGTGGGCCACGGTGGGCTCGTCGACCGTGATCTTCTGGAAGCGCCGCTCGAGCGCTGCGTCCTTCTCGAAGTGCTTGCGGTACTCGTCGAGCGTCGAGGCGCCGATCGTCTGCAGCTCGCCCCGGGCCAGCAT